>NZ_ANBF01000078.1 GCF_000341025.1 Nocardiopsis salina YIM 90010
GAGGTCCCCCAGCGAACGGAGCACCCCCATGCCGCGCACGGCCGACGGCAGCGCGGGCGACGCCGACTACGGCGCCATCGCCCGCGACTACACCGACCACCGCGTCCCCGATCCCCGCATCGCCCGCGCCGTGCACGCGGCCCTCGGCGACGCCCGTACCGTTCTCAACATCGGCGCGGGCGCGGGGTCCTACGAACCGGCCGACCGCGACGTCACCCCTGTGGAGCCCTCCGCGAGCATGCGGACACGGCGTCCGGCGCACCTGGCCGAGGCGGTCGACGCCGCTGCCGAGGACCTACCGTTCGGTGACGGCGCCTTCGATGCGGCGATGGCCACCTTCAGCGTCCACCAGTGGCAGGACGTCCAACGGGGCCTCGGGGAGGTCCGCCGGGTCACACGGGGTCCCGTCGTGCTTCTGACCTGCGATCCGTCCCTGGTCCGGGGGTTCTGGCTCGACGAGTACGCGCCGGAGGTCCTGTCCGCCGAGGCGTCGCGTTACCCCTCCCCGAACGTGCTGGCCGCGGGCCTGGGCGGGCGCGTGGAGACGGTTCGCGTGCCGGTGCCCCTGGACTGCTCCGACGGGTTCAACGAGGCCTACTACGGGCGCCCGGAGGGGCTGCTCGACCCGAGCGCACGTGCGTCGTGCTCGGCCTGGAGCTTCGTGGGGGACGACGTCGTGGAGCGCTTCGCCGCCGACCTCTCGCGCGACCTCGCCGACGGCACCTGGGACGAGCGCCACGGTCATCTGCGCACCACCCCCGAACTGCACGGATCCCTGATCCTCGCGGTGTCGGTGCACGTGCACCCGTAAAGCACGTTCGAGCACACTTGACGCTCGGGGCAAGAAACGACAAGGCTGTTCACATGGCACCCCCCGAACCCCCCGAGCTGCCCACGCGCGGACAGGACCGCCCGGGCCCTGCACTTGCGTCCCAGAACCTCGTCGACGGCCGCGTGCACCTGGCCGAGTCCGACCCGAAGTGGCCCTACCTCTTCGAGCGCGAAGCCCACCGCATCCGCGAGGCCCTCGATGAGCGTGTCCTGCTGCTGGAACACGTGGGCTCGACGGCGGTGCCGGGCCTGATCGCCAAACCCTGCGTGGACATCCTCCTGTGCGTGGCCGACCCGGCCGACGAGGACGCCTACGTGCCCGCCCTCGAGGCCGCCGGTTACACCGTGGCCATCCGCAAGCCCGACTGGCACGAGCACCGCGTGCTCGGAGGGAACCAGGTCAACATCAACCTCCACGTGTTCGCGCTGGAGTGCGAACAGGTCGGATCCCTGCTGCGCCTGCGCGACCATCTGCGCGCAGACGCCGACGCGTGCGCCCGCTACACCGAGGTCAAGAGAGCTCTGGCCGAACGCACCTGGGACCACATCCTGGAGTACTTCGACGCCAAGACCGAGGTCGTCGAAGAACTGCTCGCTCAGGCGGGCGAACGGCAGACCGCCTGAGCCGGGGGCCTCTTGCTGCCGGAGCCGGGTTGTTCGGCGCCGGTATCGGCTCTGGTGACAAGGCCCCCGCTCAGCTGAGCGACCGGATCTGCTCCTGGAACCACCGCCGGGGCGGCAGCGCCACCGCCGCCTCGGCGAGCCGCTTCCGGCGCCCGCGCCGTTCCTCCGACGGCATCGACAGAGCCCGGTCCAGGGCCTCGGCGGTCTCGACGGTGTCGAACGGGTTCACCAGCAGCGCATCCTCACCGAGCTCGTCGGCGGCCCCGGCCTCCCGGGAGAGAACCAGCACCGCGTCGCGCTCCGACAACAGCGGTGCCTCCTTGGCGACCAGGTTCATGCCGTCGCGGATCGGATTGACCAGCAGCACGTCCGCGAGCTGGAACGAAGCCAGCGAACGCGGGTAGTCGTCGTTGACCTCCAGTACGAGCGGCGTCCACTCGGGGGTCGCGAACTCCTCGTTGATCTCCTCGGCCAACCGCCGCACCGTTTCGGTGTACTCGCGGTACTCGGCCACGTCGCCGCGGCTGGGGTAGGCGAAGGCCAGGTGGGTGACGCGACCACGCCACTCGGGGTGCAGGGTGAGCAGTTCCCGGTAGGACTCGAACCCCCGCACGATGTTCTTGGACAGCTCGGTGCGGTCCACGCGCACGATCAGCTTGGTGTCACCGACCAGATCCGAGAGGGTTTCGCGCCGTTCGGCCACCGCGGGTTCGGCGGCGCTGCCCCGCAGGTCCTCCTCGTCCGCGCCCAGTGCGTGCACCCCCACGCCCACGACACGGCCCCCGTGTTCGACAGTGCGGCGTGTGTGGTCGACGTCGGCGCCGAGGAGCTCCTCGCAGCAGCGCAGGAACGCGTCGGCCCACCGCGGACTGTGGAACCCGAGCCGGTCCGCGCCGAGCATGCCCTCGAGCAGCTCGCGCGCCACCCGGTCCGGCAGCATCCGCAGGTACTCCGGCGGTGCCCACGGTGTGTGCGAGAAGTGGGCGATGCGCAGGTCGGGGCGGCGGGCGCGCAGGATCCGCGGCACCAGCGCCAGGTGGTAGTCCTGCACCGCCACACGCGCCCCTTCGGCCGCGCCGGAGACCAGGGCCTCGGCGAACGCGTTGTTGTAGGCGGCGTAGTCCTCCCACAACCGCCGGAACCGTGAGCCGAACGCCGGCTTGTTCGGGGTGTCGTAGAGCAGGTGCTGCAGGAACCACAACGTCGAGTTCGCGACCCCTGTGTAGGCGCCGGAGAAGGTCTCCTCGGGGATGTCCAGCATGTGTACCCGCATCCCGCCGAGGTCGTGGGTGCGGTCCAACCGGGAACCCGGTGCCTCCGCTGCGGCCCTGCGGTCGGCGTCGGACAGCGCCGCGCACACCCAGATGCTGTCGACCTCCGTGGCGACCGACATCATGCCGGAGACGAGGCCTCCGCCGCCTCTGCGGTGTTCCAGGGATCCGTCCTCCGCCGTTCGGAAGGAGATCGGGCCCCGGTTGGCGGCGATGAGGGTCTGGGCCTTGTCCACGGGTCGTTCCTCTCGAAGGCGTGGAGTCTCGCGGGGGATACGCGGGGTACCCCGTATGTCTCGCCTGACTCCCGGCACCCCAAACGTGGCCCACGGGCACGTCACCGGCCCGCAACAGAGCACGTGCACGCGCCCCGGGGCGACCGGGCGCGTCTCACCATGTGAGCAAGAATGTGTAATCCACATCACCGAGCATGGAAAACCCGTCAATGTGTCCGTTACAGTGACGGTGCGGTTCCGACGGGACCAGCACAAAATTTCATATTGCTCATCCAGAGGGGTGGAGGGACCGGCCCTGCGAAGCCCCGGCAACCATCTCAGCATGCGACACTCGCGACCCGCGAGGCGGCTGAGGCAGGTGCCAACTCCGGCCTGGGGTCAGATCGGCCGCCCAGGACAGATGAGGGGAGACGCCTCGCCATGGCGATTGCCGCCGCAGAAAAGACCTCCGCCCGCGCCTTCGGCCCGGGAACCGCACTCTCGTGCCGCGAATGCGGTGAGCGCTACGACCTCACCCCCCGTTTCGCCTGTGAGTTCTGTTTCGGCCCCCTGGAGATCGCCTACGACTTCACCGGCGCCACCCGGGCCGACATCGAGAGCGGCCCCAACAACATCTGGCGCTACCGTTCGCTGCTGCCCGTGCCCGACAACGTGGCCGAGCTGCCGAACATGAACCCCGGCCTCACCCCGCTGGTGCGCGCCGACCGCCTCGGCGCCGAGCTGGGCCTGCGTTCCGTCCACGTCAAGGACGACTCCGGCAACCCCACGCACTCCTTCAAGGACCGCGTGGTGGCCATGGCCGTGGAGGCCGCCCGCACGTTCGGGTTCACCACCCTCTCCTGCTCCTCCACCGGCAACCTCGCCGGCGCCGTCGGTGCGGCCGCCTCGCGCGCCGGGTTCGAGTCCTGCGTGTTCGTGCCCGCCGGCCTGGAGGAGGCCAAGATCGTCATGGCCGCGGTCTACGGCGGCAAGGTCGTGGCGATCGACGGCAACTACGACGACGTGAACCGCTTCTGCTCCGAGCTCATCGGCGACCCCGCCGGCGAGGGCTGGGGTTTCGTCAACGTGAACCTGCGGCCCTACTACGCCGAGGGTTCCAAGACGCTCGCCTACGAGATCGCCGAGCAGCTGGGCTGGCGCCTGCCCGAACAGATCGTCATCCCGATCGCGTCCGGCTCCCAGCTCACCAAGATCGACAAGGGCTTCAAGGAGCTCATCGAGGTCGGCCTCGTCGAGGACCGCCCGTACAAGATCTTCGGTGCCCAGGCCACCGGCTGCTCCCCGGTCGCCCAGGCGTGGGAGGCCGGCCACGACGTGATCCAGCCGGTCAAGCCCGACACCATCGCCAAGTCCCTGGCGATCGGCAACCCGGCCGACGGCCCGTACGTGCTCGACGTCGCCGAGCGCACCGGCGGCTCGGTCGAGCACGTGGACGACGACGCCGTCCGCGCGGGCATCAACCTGCTCGCCCGTACCGAGGGCATCTTCGCCGAGACCGCCGGCGGCGTGACCACCGGTGTGCTGGCCAAACTCGTGAAGGAGGGGCGCCTGGACCCCGACGCCGAGACGGTCGTGCTCAACACCGGTGACGGACTCAAGACCCTCAACGCCGTCGACGCCGGTGTGACCGCCACCGTGAAGCCCTCCGTGGAGGCCTTCACCGCCGCGGGCCTCGCCTGAGCCCCGGCCCTCTTCCGCACCCACCCACACCTGAGAAGCAGAACAGGACCACCGCCATGAGCGCCACCGTCCGCGTGCCCACCATCCTGCGCAGCTACACCGACGACGCCCGCGAGGTGTCGGCCGAGGGCAACACCCTCCAGGAGCTGATCGACGACCTCGAGGCCAACCACCCGGGGATCCGCGCCCGCATCATCGACGACAAGGGCAAGGTGCGCCGCTTCATCAACGTCTACGTCGGTGACGAGGACGTGCGTTTCGAGAAGGGCCTCGACACCGAGATCACCGACGGCTCCCAGGTCTCGATCATCCCGGCCGTCGCCGGCGGCTGCTGAGCCCTCCCCAGACCCTCCGGCGAGGGCCCCGGGCGTACCCCCTGCGCCCGGGGCTTTCGTGTCTCCGGGGCCGTTGTGCATGGCCCCGGCCATGCCGACCGCCCCGCGCCGCGTCCGTAGGCTGGAGGCCAGGGCAGCTGCGCGCGAGGGGAACGATGTCGGCGACAGCGGGGCGCTGCTCGGCGCCGGAATCACGCTGACGACCACCCTGACCAGGGCGGAGGCCGTGGACGCGCTGCGCGAGCGGGTCGCCCGGCGGGTTCCGCGTCGCCGGCCGAACCCCGACAAGGACGGAGACCGCAGTGGACACCCCCCGATCGCACGAGACCGCCGAGCCGACCACACGGCTCGAGACCGACATCCCCTCCTACCGGGGTGACACCCTGTCCGCCGTCACCCCCTCGCTCGCGGCGGCCCTCGGTGTGCCCGGGTACGAGGACCTGCTCGATGCGGGGCGCGTGCGGGGGGCAGCGTTCCTCCTGGTCGACGGGCTCGGAACGCGGCTGCTGGCCCGGCACGCCCATCTCGCGCCGACCCTGGCAGCGCTCGCGCAGCGGGGCTCGCAGTTGCGGTCCGGGTTCCCCGCGACGACCGCCACGAGTCTGGCCTCGCTGGGCACGGGGCTGCCCGCGGGCGGACACGGCATCGTGGGGATGAGCTTCACCGCGGACGGTTTCGGGGACACCGAACCGTGCCCGGCGCTGGAGGCGCTGAGCTGGTGTGCGCACACACCCGAAGGCTCGGTCGACCTTCGCGGGCAGGCCCCGCCGGAGTCGGTCCAGCCCAACGCCACGGTCTTCGAACGCGCCGCGGCGGACGGGGTCGAGGTGTCGCGGGTGGTTCCCGGGTTCCACCACGGTTCCGGTCTCACGCGGGCGCTGCTGCGCGGACCCGGACGGTTCGTGGCGGCCGATGCCCCCGATGAGCTCGTGCCCGGGATGCTGGAGGCGTTGCGCGTTCCCGGGCGGGCGCTGGTGTACGGCTACCACGGGGATCTCGACGCGGCGGGGCATGTTTTCGGCCCCGGTTCCGAGGAGTGGATCGAGGAGCTCGTGCGGGTGGAGGCGCTGGTGTCGGACCTCGCCTCGGACCTTCCCGCGGACTCGGTGCTGGCGGTGGTCGCCGACCACGGGATGGTCCACACCGGGGAGCATCGGATCGACCTGGACAACAGCCCTGAGCTCCTGCGAGGCGTGAGCCGCCTGTCCGGGGAGGCCCGGGTCCGCCACGTGCACACCGAGCCCGGCGCGGCCCCGGAGGTGCTCGCCGCCTGGCGCGAGGTGTTGGGGGAACGGGCGTACGTGGTCGAGCGCGAGCGGGCGATCGCAGAGGGCTGGTACGGGGCGGTTTCCGACCGCAACCGCGGGCGGCTGGGCGACGTGATCGCCGCGGCCCGGGGCGACTGGACCCTCCTGCGCCCGGAGGCCGAGCCGAAGCAGACCTCGATGATCGGCCACCACGGGTCCTGGACCGCCGACGAGCAGCTGGTGCCCCTGTTGCTGCTGCGCCCCGAGTAGCCGGTGTCGCGCCCGGGCTCTGCGGCATTGCAGGGCCCCTGGGGCCGTGCGAGCGTTGTCGCATGAGGTGGAGCGTGGAGCGGGCGCGGGAGGCGTTCGCCGCGAGCCGTGTGGCCCGGCTCGCCACCGTCGACAGCGCGGGGCAACCGCATCTGGTTCCGGTGACCTTCGCGGCCCACGGCGAGACGATCGCGATCGCAGTGGACGGCAAGCCCAAGTCCACGCGCGACCTCAAACGTCTGCGCAACATCGCCGACAACCCGCGGGTGTCGCTCCTGGCCGACGAGTACGACGACGACTGGGGGCGCCTGTGGTGGGCGCGTGCCGACGGTCGGGCGCGGATCGAACACGGGGGAGCCGACTGGGAGTCGGCGCGGGACCACCTCGTCCACCGGTATCCGCAGTACGGGGAGAGGCCGCCGGACGGGGCGATCATCCTGGTGACTGTGTCGCGATGGTCCGGCTGGTCCTTCCGGTGAGCCATTGATCCGGTGGTGACCCTGCCCCCGAGGTTCGCCGGGTTCGGTCTGCTTCCGGAGATCTCCTCGGGTGCGCACGAGCGCATGCTGGCGACCCCGGCCTCGAGGGCGTCCCTGCTGCTGGGCCGTATCACCCAGGACGTCGCGCTCATGCTGGTGCAGTCGGTGCTCGTGCTGCTGCCGATGGACCTGGTGCCCGGGTGGCTGTACACCCTCTCCCGCCTCAACCCGCTGGCCCACGTCGTCGACGCCGAGCGGGCCCTGTTCGCCGGACAGTGGGGAACCGACGTCGCCGTGGGCTGGGTCGTGGCCCTGGTTCTCGTGCTCTCCCGCGTGATCGGGGCCCGGATGGTGCGCCGGGGGTCCTCCTGAGCAAACCCGAACAGGAGCGAAGAACCTTGCTGCGGCGCGTGTTCCCGCAGGTGGAGGGGGAACGCTGAAGGGTCGGGAAATCGTGACCACATCGTTTGCACTCGCCATGGCCGAGTGCTAAAAATAGGAGTGCTTAGCACTCAGTACGCAGGAGTGCTAAGCCGGAGCGAGGCTGCGAGACCGTGGTCGCCGGCAGCAGGGTTGTCGGCACGATCCCGGTCGTCCGTCGCGGGCGCAGGCCTCGTCCCTTCGCGTATCAGCCCGGTCACGGGAGGACAAGAACTCAATGGCAGCCAAACTGATCGCGTTCGACGAGGAGGCCCGCCGCGGCCTCGAGAGCGGCATGAACCAGCTCGCCGAGGCCGTCAAGGTCACGCTGGGTCCCAAGGGCCGCAACGTCGTGCTGGAGAAGAAGTGGGGCGCCCCCACGATCACCAACGACGGCGTCTCCATCGCCAAGGAGATCGAGCTCGAGGACCCCTGGGAGAAGATCGGGGCCGAGCTGGTCAAGGAGGTCGCCAAGAAGACGGACGACGTCGCAGGTGACGGTACGACCACCGCCACCGTGCTCGCCCAGGCGCTCGTCCGCGAGGGCCTGCGCAACGTCGTCGCCGGCGCCAACCCGGTCGGCCTCAAGCGCGGCATCGAGAAGGCCGTCGACCGCATCAACGAGGAGCTCGGCAACCTCTCCCAGGAGGTCGAGACCAAGGAGCAGATCGCCTCCACCGCCTCCATCTCCGCCGGCGACGCCCAGATCGGCGAGGCCATCGCCGAGGCGATGGACAAGGTCGGCAAGGAAGGCGTCATCACGGTCGAGGAGGGCCAGACCTTCGGGCTCGAGCTGGAGCTCGCCGAGGGCATGCGCTTCGACAAGGGCTACATCTCGCCCTACTTCGCCACCGACCTGGAGCGGATGGAGACGGTCCTCGAGGACCCCTACATCCTCATCGTCAACTCCAAGATCTCCAACAACAACGAGTTCCTCCCCGTTGTGGAGAAGGTCCTGCAGGCCGGCCGTCCGCTGATGGTCATCGCCGAGGACGTCGAGCAGGGCGCGCTGCAGACCCTGGTCGTCAACAAGATCCGCGGCACCTTCAAGTCCGTCGCCGTCAAGGCCCCGGGCTTCGGTGACCGCCGCAAGGCCCAGCTCGGCGACATCGCCGTCCTGACCGGCGGCCAGGTCATCACCGAGGAGGTCGGCCTCAAGCTCGAGAACACCGAGCTCGACATGCTCGGCCGCGCTCGTAAGGTCGTCGTCACCAAGGACGAGACCACCATCGTCGACGGCAACGGTGACGCCACCTCCATCGCGGGCCGCGTCAACGAGATCCGCAGCGAGATCGAGCGCACCGACTCCGACTACGACCGCGAGAAGCTCCAGGAGCGCCTCGCCCGTCTGGCCGGCGGCGTGGCCGTCATCAAGGCCGGTGCCGCCACCGAGGTGGAGCTCAAGGAGCGCAAGCACCGCATCGAGGACGCCGTCCGCAACGCCAAGGCCGCGGTCGAGGAGGGCATCCTGCCCGGTGGTGGCGTCGCGCTGCTGCAGGCCAGCGTCCCCGCGTTCGAGAAGCTCGAGACCGAGGGCGACGAGTCCATCGGTGCCGACATCGTCCGCCGCGCCATCGCCGAGCCGCTCAAGCAGATCGCGCTCAACGCCGGTCTCGAGGGCGGCGTCGTGGTCGACAAGGTCAAGAACCTGGAGCCGGGCGTCGGCCTGAACGCCGCCTCCGGTGACTACACCGACCTGTTCAAGGACGGCGTCATCGACCCGACCAAGGTCACCCGTTCGGCTCTGCAGAACGCGGCCTCCATCGCCGGTCTGTTCCTGACGACCGAGGCCGTCATCGCCGAGAAGCCGGAGAAGGCCGCGGCCCCGGCCGCCGACCCGACCGGCGGCATGGGCGGCATGGACTTCTAGTCCGGCCCCGGGGTCGGATACGCGACCTCTCGCCCGCGACGACCGGGCGGTCCCTGCACGGGGCCGCCCGGTTTCGTCGTTCCGGGGGCTCAGCCGGTGCGGAACGCTGTCCGGGGAGGCGCTCCGGAGCTATTCTGCGAAGTGTCGGGTGGGCGGGTGCGTGGCGCGCTACGCTTCCGTCCGGAGGTGCGAGACGAGATGAGTCTGGTGATGACGGAGACCGCCCCAGCAGCGGGGATGTCGCGGTGGGACTACCTTCTCGGCACCTGGCGAGAGCTGGATGTGCCCGACGGTTGGCGGGCCGAGATCGTGGACGATGACGGAGTCGTACTGGTGGCGCCCCCTTCTGACCCGCACAATTACATCGCTGTTCGGGTCACCCGCACGCTGAACAAGGTCCTCCCTGAGAACTGGGACGTGTATCAGACGCTCGGGATCCAGATGGCCAGGATCGAGCGCCTGTACATGCCGGACCTGGTGGTCATGCCCGAAGCGGTGGTGCTGGACCCCGAAAGAACCCCCTGTCCGGCCGACGAGGCCGAGCTCGCCGTCGAGATCGTCTCCCGCAGCAGCATGGACACCGAGCGCAAGAAGAAGGTCTGGGGATACGCTCATGCGCCGGTCCCGCTCTACCTGTTGATCGACGCCTGGGACGAGACCGGGCCGTCGGTGACCCTGTACGAACAGCCGGGGAACGGGCGGTACAACCAGGCGACCACGGTCTCTTTCGGCGAGAAGCTCACCCTCCCCGAGCCCTTCGACGTCGACCTCGACACCTCACGTTTCCCCTTGCCCGATCAGTGGCCCACGGCCTGAGAACCGGCTTCGACCGGGCGGACCCTGCGCGGGGCCGCCCGGTTTCGTCGTTACGGGACGGGCTCAGCCGCCGTGCCAGGCGCGCCACAGGTCGGCGTAGGAGCCGCCGCGTGACAGCAGCTCCTCGTGTGTACCGAGCTCGCGCACCAGGCCGCCGTCGACCACCGCGACCCGGTCGGCGTCGTGCGCCGTGTGCAGGCGGTGCGCGATCATCACGACCGTGCGCCCGGCCAGCACCCCGGACAGGGAACGCTCCAGGTGGCGGGCCGAACGCGGGTCCATCAGCGACGTCGCCTCGTCCAGCACCAGCACCGACGGGTCGGCCAGCACCACACGGGCGAGCGCGAGCTGCTGCACCCGCGCAGGGTCGGGGCTCCAGTGCCCGGAACCCACGGGGGTGCGAAGGCCCTCGGGCAGAGACCGCACCCAGCCCGCGGCGTCGACCGCCTCCAGCGCCGTCCACAGGTCGGCCTCGCCGGCGTCCTCCGAGGCCAGGGTCAGGTTCTCCGCGATCGTGCCGCGGAACAGGTGGCTCTCCTGGCTCAACAGGATCACGTGCGCACGCCGCTGCCGGGGCGGGAGCGAGGCCAGGTCGGCGCCGTCCACCCGCACCCGGCCCGACGTGGGCACGTGGATACCGGCGACGAGCTTGCCCAGCGTCGACTTGCCCGCGCCGCTCGGCCCGACCATCGCCAGGCGCTCGCCGGGTCGCACCGTGAGGTCCACCCCGTGCAGCACCTCCGTCCCGGTGTAGCCGAACCGGACCTCGTGCAGATCCACGCCCCGGCCGCCGACGGTCGGCGCCTCCCGGGGGTCCGGCTGCGGTTCCTGGGCGCGAGCCACCCCCAGCAGACGCCGCATGCTCACGAAGCCCACCATCAGGGTGTCGATCTGGTCGACGAGCTGCTCCACGGGCCGCGCCAGCTGCACGGAGAAGAACGTGGCCGTGGCGACCTGCCCCAGGGTGAGCGCGTCGTTCATGTACAGCACCCCGCCCGTCAGGAACGTCGTCGCGGTGGGCAGCTGATAGGCCGCCTCCAGGTGAGGGAACCACACCGACCGCAGCCACAGCGTGTACCGCTCCGCGAGGTAGGACCGGCGCACTCGTCGGCCGATCTCCGCGCGCTGCCGCCCCTGGCGGCTGAGCGCCTCCACCGTGTGCGCGCCCTCGACGGTGTCGCTGACCCCTTGCGTGAGGTCGGAGTAGGTGGCGAGCTCGCGCATGTAGCCGTCGGGGGCCCTGCGCGCGTACCAACGGGTCGAGATCCACAGCAGCAGGAACCCGGGAACCCAGGCCAGCAGCAGCGCGGGGTGCAGCACCGTCAACGCCGTCAGGATCACCGTGACCGTCACCGCGCCCACGATCAGGTGCGGGAACGCGTAGCGCACCATGTGGCTCAGGTTTCCGATGTCGCGGCCCGTGCGGGAGAGCAGGTCGCCGGGGCCCGCCCGCTCCACCGTGCCCAGCGGCAGGCGCAGCACCGTGACGATGAACTCCTCCCGGAGCTCGGCCAGCACCCCCTCGCCGAACCGCACCGACAGGGCCACCGACACCAGGGTCAGCGCCGCGTTGGCCAGGAACGCCGCCACCACGAGCGCGGCCATGGCGTTGATGTGGCTGGCGCCCCGCCCCTCCCGGACGGCGTCGACGATGAACCCCAGCATCCACGGGGCCGCGAGCGCGCTCAACGCCGCGAGGGCGTGCAGCACCACGACCCACACCAGGGTGGCGCGGTGTTCCCGTCCGGCCCGTGCCAGGCGGGTCCACACGTCGCGGTTGGAGGAGACCGGGAGCCCGTCGGGGCCCGGTTCCGGGAGTGCGGTGGCCGTGGCGGGAAGATCGGCGTGGGTCATGCTTCCTCGCTCGTGGTGCGCAGGACGGTCCGGGTGTAGTCGGGCACGGTCGCGAGCAGGTCCTGGTGCACGCCCTCGGCGACCACCCGTCCGCCGCACACGAGCTGGACCCGGTCGGTGCGGCCCAGCAGCAGAGGGCTGGTGGTGACCAGGACCGTGGTGCGTCCGGTGCGGGCCCCGGGTAGGGCGCGGGCGACGGCGGCCTCGGAGTGCGCGTCCACCGCGGAGGCCGGTTCCACCAGCACCAGCACCTCGGGGTCGGTGGCGAGCGCGCGGGCCAGGCGCAGGCGCTGCTGCTGGCCGCCGGAGTACTCGCGGGCGCGGGCGGCGACCACGGTGTCGAGCCCGGACGCGGTCTGCGCGACCACGTCGTCGGCGGCCGCGGCCCGTACCGCGGCGGTCAGGTGTTCCTCGGGCAGCCCGGTGTCGGGGGAGAGCTCGTCGCGCAGCCGTCCGGAGAACAGGTAGGCGTCGTTGTCGGAGACCAGGACCCGCGTGCGCAGGTCGCGCAGGGGCACGTCGGTGAGCGCGACGGTCCGCCCGGTGCGTTCCTCGACCAGCTCGGCGGTCTCGGCGGGTGTGCCGTTGCGGTAGCGGCCGAGGCGTTCGGCGAGCGCCGCCGCCTCGGCGGGGTCGGGGNNNTGGCGCCGGTGAGCCGGTCGTGCAGGCCGAGCGGTCCCTCCGGGGGAGCGGCCGGATCCGCGGGGTCGGGGTGGTCGTGCGCCAGGTTCAGCACCCGGATCACCCGGGAGGCGGCCACCCGCGCACCGATGTACACCCATGCCACACCGGTCACCCACCGCACCTGCTGTCCCAACAGCCCCGTGTACCCGTAGAAGGCGACGAGCTGCCCGACCGTCAACTCACCGCGCAGGGCCAGGTGCGCGCCGAACCAGACGATGCCGACGAGCAGCAGCCCTGGGTAGAGGGCCTGGGCGCCACGGAGGGCGGCGTCCATCCACCCGACCCGGATCCCGGCGTCGCGGACCTCGCGGGACTCCTTCCGGTAGCGGGCGCCGACGGTCTGCTCGCCGCCCACCCCGCGGAGCACACGGAGCCCGGACACCAGGTCGCCTGCGCGTGTGGCCAGTTCTGCCTGGCGTTCGCGCTGGTGGCGGTGGCGCCGGGAGAGCGGGCGCAGTAGGGGCGCGACCCCCAGCAGGATGAGCGGGACCCCGACGAGCAGCGCGGTTCCGAAGCCGGGGTGTGCGTGCAGGGTCAGGCCGGCGATCGCGCCGATCGAGACCAGCGCGCCGGGCACCATCGAGGCGTTCTCGTACAGGTCGCCGACGCGGTCGATGTCGTCGGTGCCGATCGCGACGACCTCGCCGCCGGGCAGGCGCCGGGTCAGGGTCGGGCCGAGGTCGACGGAGCGGACCACGACCACGGCGATCGTGCGGTAGGCGCCGCGGAGCCAGCTGTACACGGCGGTGCGCTCCGCGAGGATGATCGTGAGCGCGGAGGCGAGGGCGCACGCGGCGAGCACCCCGGACCACAGGAGCAGGTCGCCGACGTCACCGCCGGCCATGCCGGAGTCCAGCGCGGCGCCCAGGGCGGTGGCGCTCAGGACCCCGCACAGGGTGTAGACCCCGTTGACGATCGAGGTGCTCAGGAGCGTGGTCCACTGCTCTCGGGCGCCCCACAGCAGGAAGCGGTCGGGCGAGCGGGTGTCCGGCGGTGTCCGTACCGGTTCGGGTAGTGGGCGCACAGTTTCCTGACCATAGACAGCCCGGTCCCGCGCCGACCACTGATTTTTCGCCGACCCCCGGGAGGGACGGGGGTGCGGTTCAGGGGAGACCGGGGGCCTTCCCCGATGGCGGAACGGCCGCCCAGGACACGAACATGGGGGCATGAGTAACGACCGCGTCCGTGACAGGGACGCTCCCCCCGGTCCTGCACCCGACCGCCGAGCCCCGCTGTTCTTGCGGGTGGCCGCCGTGATCGCCGGCGCCGCGGTGCTCTGGTACGTGCTCCTGCCACTGGTCCGGGAACCGTTCCCCGACGATTCCCAGTTCGGTGTCGCCCGCTGGGCCACGGCCCTGTTCGTGACGGCGACGGCGGTGCCGATGGTGTGGGCGGCCCGCCGGTACCTGGACCGGCGCCCGTGGGACGGGCTGCGACTGACCGGTGCGCGCGAGGGATGGTGGCCGTGCCTGGTGGGGGCGCTCGCGTGGGCGATCCCGGGGTTCGCTGCGATCGGGACGGCTCTCGTGCTCGGCTGGGTCGAGCTCGTGCCCGCGGTCCCCGCCGCGGAGCTGGTGGGTTCCCTGGCCCTGCTGGTGGGTCTGGTGCTGCTGTACGAGGCGCTGCCGGAGGAGTTGATCTTCCGCGGTTACCTGTTCCGCAACCTCAACGCCGCGATGGCGGCCTGGCTCGCGTTGGTGGCCCAGGCGGCTCTGTTCGGGCTGTGGGGGAGCGCTCTGTGGGTGCTCTCGCACGGGTGGGAGGTTCTCGGGGAGAGGGCCGCTCTCTTCTTCTCGATGGGGGTCGTCCTCGGGTGCCTGCGAGTGGTCACCGGCAACGTGTGGACCTGCATCGGTTTCCACGCGGTGTTCCAGGTGACCGCGCAGGCGGTGCTGGGCGGCCAGTTGTTCGAGGTACGGGGGGATGAGGAGGCGTTCATGTGGACACTGGTGGCGCCGTTCGCGTTCGGGGTCCTGGTCGCGATCCTGCTGTGGAGGCGCGACGGGAACTGGCGGGAGAGGGTCGCCGACCCGGTCACCTAACGGACGGTGCCCTCGGCGTGCAGGACCTCGATGAGGCGGCGCACGGCGGGCGCGCAACGGGCGCGATCGGCGTGACCGATCCACGCGAGTTCGGTGATCTCGTGGTCGGCGGCGATGGCGCCCTCGTGCTCGGCTGCGTAACAGATCATGCGCACGCGCGTGCCGGGAGCCTGCGCGTGTGCGATCTCGTCGACCACCGTGACCAGCCGGAAGGTGCCCGAGAGCAGGTGTACACCGACCTCTTCCAGGGCCTCGCGGGACACGGCTTCCTCGTCGCTCTCGCCCGGCTCGCGCTTGCCGCCGGGCACGTAGAGGAGATCCCGTTCCCGTGAGCGCACGCACAACAGGCGTCCATCGCGGACGTGGACCCAGGCGAGGGCGTCGATGACGGGCGGGGTGGTCGGAGTCTGAGGCATATGCACACATTAGGCATCGGTGGTCGTGCTTCGGACGCGGAGGGTTCTGGGTGTGGGGCGGGGGTGGGGGTGACGGGTTTTCCGGGTGCTGGGGTGTTGTGGTGTTGCCTCGGGGGTGGTGGTTCGTCGGGGGTCGGGATCCTAGCCCGGCCGGGCCGTTTCGCAACCCGCGTCGGCGCCACCCCCGGTCCCGTTTTCTTGGCGGGAGGGTGCGGGTGTGGTGGTGGGTCGGTCCCTGGC
>NZ_ANBF01000079.1:0-18090 GCF_000341025.1 Nocardiopsis salina YIM 90010
CGCGACCAATGCTTACGGCGTGCGGATGGCGGCTCGCTCCTGCGACGGCCAACTGCTCGGCCCCGCGCGCTCCCGGCAGAGCATTGAGTGTCGGGGGTGACACGTGTGCGCACGGCCTCCGGGCCCCGCTGCCGACCGGAGCCTGACCAGCCGGGGTGGCCGCGCATCGTTTCGGAGATTCTCCCACCGGGGCGAGTGGGGCGTGGCCGTACTTTCTCCCGTTCCAGGATATCCCGGAAAACCATCGCCGTGGAGTTATCCACAAGACCATTTCTGCGGTGAACAGGGCGCCCGTAATTCGGTCCAGTCGAGGGTTCCGAGTCCGTAATGGGTAAGGGGTTGTGTGGCCTTTGGGATACTCCCCCTTTCCGGGGTTTCCCGCTTATTGTTGAATCATGGCGAACAACACCGCAGACACCACCGATACGGCCCCGGGCACCGCCCCGGACGCGGCCGTGTCCGCCCTGGTGGCTGCGGTGCAGACCTTCACCGCGACCCTGGCCGGGGATGTGCCGTTCGGTGCGGCTGGGACGGTGTTGGAGCGCCTCCGGGGCGGTGCGTGAGCAGATCGACCAGTTGACGTTTGCGATGCTGGCCCCGTTGGCGCAGATGGAGGCCTCGGGCGCATTGCTGGCCGAGGGCGGGCAGAACACCCTCAAGGCTTATCTGGCCCATGCCTGGGGCATCGGCCACGCCGAGGCCGATCGGCTCATGGTGCTGGCGCAGAACCTGCACCGGCAGAGGCTGCCCGAGACCGCGGCCGCGATCGAGGCCGGCGCCCTGACGGTGGGTGAGGCCGCCGCGATCGCGGCGGGGGTCGAGCGCGAGGTCGACAAGCGCGATCCGGGCGCGGAGCCGGATGCGGATCTGTACCGGGCCACGCTCGATCGGGGTCTGGCCGGGATGAAGGCCGATCGGCCTGCGATGTCGGTCAAGTCGCTGGGGGACCCGGCCGGGCTACGATCCCGACCCCCGACGAACCACCACCCCCGAGGCAACACCACACAACACAACACCACAGCGTCAGCCCCAGCCCCCTGGCGCCCTCTCGACGCCTGAAACGCTCCGCGCCGGCTCTCCGATAACTCTTGGCCTGGCCACATGAAGGGTGCACGTGTGCGGAGGCCCGTGTACGGAGGTCCGTGTGCCACTGATGCGGGTCTTGGATGCTCTCGTCAGTGTTTGCGCACCAGAGGATCTACGCACCACGAGAAAGATTGCTGAGGGATCGCTCCGGGAAACGTTGCGGGTCCGGGGCTCAGTCCACGGGCCGCACCTTCGCCATGGTCTCCCGGTCCTCGTCGTTGAAGCGTTCCTCCAGCTCCTCCGGCGCCGCGTCGACGTCGATGGTGGTGACCGGCACTCCGCGGGCGGACTCGATCGCGCCCAGACGCCGAACCGCGCGGTCCTGCGCGTAGCGCACGAGCTCGTCCGGCGGCAGGTCGTAGCGCTTGAACTCCGGGTTCTGGGTGGGGGTGTCGCTGCGGTCGACCGCGTCCAGCACGTGTGGCAGCAGCTCCTCCAACCGTTCGCCGACCACGTCCCAGTTGGTGTCGTCACCGGCGACGTGGCGGCGGCACGTGAACGTGCCCCAGGCCATGTGCCGGCGTTCGTCGTCGCCGATGAGGCGCACGATGCGGCGCATGCCCGGGAAGATCCCGCGCACGGTGCACAAGTGGTTCCAGGCGTAGTACCCCGTGAGTGCGAGCGACCCTTCGACGATGTGGTTGTAGGTGACCGAGGCCCGCACCTGGTTGCGCGGGCTGGGATCGGACACGAGAGCTTCCAAAGAGCTCGGTAGTTCGTCGTAGAACAGCGTCCGGTACCCCGGGTTGCTCTCCACGAACGAGTGCAGGTCCTCGGACACACCGATGGCGTCCAGCCAGCGGCGGAAGGCCTGCACGTGCTTGGCCTCCTCGTACAGGAACTGCGTCAGGTACATCTCGTCGCCGAGACGCCCCTCGGCCGACATGGCGCTCAGGAACGGCAGAAGGTCCTCGGTCACGGCCTCCTCGCCGGCGACGAACAGCGCGCACAGCCGCAGGATCCGGGTGTGGGCCTCCTCGTCGAGCTTCTGCCAGTCCTCGGCATCCTGGGACAGATCGATGTCCTCGGGATCCCACACGCGCTTGTTGCCCTTGGCGAAGAGGCGCAGCGGCAGGGATTCCCAGTTGAGTCCACCCTCGCGCAGAGAGTGGAAACCGGAACGGGGCGACCGGGTGTCGGTCATGGGGGGCCTCCGGGGGGTCGGTCCGACCTTCATGATTGGACACGCGTAGTGCTCGTGTAAAGAGGGGTTGTCGGGCGAACCCGGACGAGCGGGATACGGTCGTCTCCGCCGACGTTCGAGCCCCGCCGAAACGGTACGGTCGGGGAGTACATCCACGCCGAACGAACCGATCGGGGGCAGACGTGTTCTGTGGAGATCCCGGGACCTCCGGTTACGCCTCGTGCGCTGCGCAGGCACAGATCTTCGCGCTGGCCTCGGTGATCCCCGCCCTGCTCGGCCTCGTCCTCCTCGTGGCCGCCTTCACCGCCCCTTCGGTCCGCGGTGACCGGCTCCTGCGCACCCGCACCCTGACCTACTCGCTCATCGCGTGGGGCATCGCCGCCGTCACCTACGTCGTCGGCGTGCTGCCGTCGGTCTGACCCCGCCCGGGCCGGCCGGGGCCCGGCGGGGATCTTGCTACCAGAGCCAATATCGGCGCTGAAGTCGGCTCTGGTAGCAAGATCCCCGGCAGATGGGGCGTTCACCCGATGCGCGCGAGCCCGCAGTACTGGGGCAGGTCACGCGCCCGCCCCACCTCGACCGGTTCCGGACGCCACTTGGTCACCGAAACCACCCCCGGTTCGACCAGGTCCAGCCCGTCGAAGAACCGGGTGAAGTCCTCCACGGAGCGGGGGACGTAGGGCAGCGTCACCCCGTCCTCCCAGATCCGCGTGAACTCGGCGACCTGCTCGGGGTCCATCTCGACCGAGTCCGAAAGCACCCCGTCGCAGACCGCGAGGAAACTGCCCGTCGGCAGCGCGTCGACGTACGCGCGCACCAGGCCGAGCGCTTCGTCCAGGTCGGGGAAGTGGCCCATGGTCCCCATGAGCATCAGCGCGATCGGGCGGTCCAGGTCCAGGACCTCCCGCGCCTCGTCGAGCACCCGACCGGTCTCGTGCAGGTCGGCGTCGACGAATGCGGTCCGCCCCTCGTCGGTCCCGGTCAGCAGCGCCCGCGCGTGCGCGAGCACGAGGGGGTCGTTGCCCTCGTCGTTCCTACGCCGCGCCCGGCCGTCCGCACCCTCAGGCCAGCAGCTCGGCCGCGTCCGTGATCTGGTACGCATACCCCTGCTCGGCCAGGAACCGCTGCCGGTGCGCCGCGTAGTCCTGGTCCAACGTGTCCCGTGCGACCACGGCGTAGAACCGCGCGCTGCCACCGTCGGCCTTGGGCCGCAGTACCCGGCCCAGGCGCTGCGCCTCCTCCTGGCGCGACCCGAACGAGCCCGACACCTGTACTGCCACCCCGGCCTCGGGCAGGTCGATGGAGAAGTTGGCGACCTTGGACACCACCAGGGTCCGCAGCTCACCCGACCGGAATGCGTCGAAGAGCCGTTCGCGCTCCTTGTTCCGGGTCTCGCCCTTGATCACCGGGGCGCCGAGGGACTCCCCGAGCTCGTCCAGTTGGTCGATGAAGGAGCCGATGACGAGTACCTGCTCCTCCGAGTGCCGCTCCACGAGCGCGTCCACCACCCGGTTCTTGGCGTCGGTCGACGCGCAGAACCGGTAACGGTCCTCGGGCTCGGCGGTCGCGTACGCCATTCGCTCGGAGTCGGACAGGTCGACGCGTACCTCGACACAGTCGGCCGGGGCGATCCACCCCTGGTTCTCCATGTCCTTCCACGGGGCGTCGAAGCGCTTGGGCCCGATGAGGGAGAACACGTCGCCCTCCCGGCCGTCCTCGCGCACCAGCGTCGCGGTCAGCCCGAGCCGCCGCCGGGCCTGCAGGTCGGCGGTCATCCGGAAGATCGGTGCGGGCAGCAGGTGCACCTCGTCGTAGACGACCAGGCCCCAGTCGCGCGCCTCGAACAGCTCCAGGTGCGTGTGCACACCCTTCTTGCGGGCCGCCATGACCTGGTACGTGGCGATGGTGACGGGTCGGATCTCCTTGCGGCTGCCGGAGTACTCACCGATCTCGTCCTCGGTGAGGGAGGTCCGGCGCAGCAGCTCCGACTTCCACTGGTGCACGGACACGGTGTTGGTGACCAGGATCAGCGTCGTCGCCCCGGTCATCGCCATCGCCGCCGCGCCCACGATCGTCTTGCCCGCGCCACAGGGCAGCACGACCACACCCGAGCCCCCGGCCTGGAAGCTCTCGGCGGCCTCGCGCTGGTAGGGACGCAGTTCCCAACCGTCCTCGGCGAGGTCGATCTCGTGTGCCTCGCCGTCGACGTAACCGGCGAGGTCCTCGGCCGGCCAGCCGATCTTGAGCAGGGCCTGCTTCAGGTTGCCGCGCTCGCTGGGATGCACTGCGACGGTGTCGTCGTCGATGCGGTCGCCGAGCATGCCCTTGAGCTTCTTGGCGCGCACGACCTCCTCGAGCACCGCACGGTCACTGGAACGAAGTACCAGCCCGTGCGCGGGGTCGCCGTCGAGGGTGAGGCGGCCGTAGCGGTCCATGGTCTCGGAGATGTCCACCAGCAGCCCCTGGGGCACAGGGAACCGCGAGAACCGCACCAGCGCGTCCACGGCCTGCTCGGCGTCGTGTCCGGCGGCGCGTGCGTTCCACAGGGCCAGCGGCGTGACCCGGTAGGTGTGCACGTGTTCGGGGGCGCGCTCGAGTTCGGCGAAGGGCGCGATGGCGCGGCGGCACTCGTCGGCCGACTCGTGGTCGACCTCGAGGAGGAGGGTCTTGTCGGACTGGACGATCAGGCAGGACACACGGACCTTCACTCTCGTCGGCGGTGTGTGGGGACGGGCCCCACGTGCAACACCTGCACTCCCCCGATCATGCCCGCCGTCCGGGAGCGCTCGCGCACATTCCGCAGGCGGGATCGGGACTGGGCCAGGGGCAGGGGATCAGGCCTCGACGATGATCGCCGTCGCGATCAACGTGGCGACCAGGGCGACGAGTGCGAGGTGGATGGAGTTGGAGATCCACGCGTACCGCCGCAGCTGGTTGTGCCGTTGCGGATCGCGGCTGCGCTCGGACAGCGCGATACCCGCGAGCACGGTGCCGATGATCGGGGTGATGTTGCCGAGGCACAACGGCACCAACAGGATGCTCACCACCAGTGCCGTGATCGTGCTCCCCGACGGGGGCTGCTGCTCGGGCGGCAGCGGGGGCCGCGGATACGGGGCCGGTCCCATCTGCTGCGGCGGACCGTACCCGGGGCCGGGCGGAGGTGGAGGCGGAGGCGGAGGCCCGTAGGGAGTGGCGCCGGGGGGCGGAGGGCCGTAGCCGCCGTTGTCTGGGGGCGGAGGGCCGTACGAGCCGCTGCCGGGGGGCGGAGGGCCGTACGGAGGGTTCGACGGCGGAGGGCCGTAGTGGGGGTTGCCGTAGTCGGACATAGCGTCTCCAGACGAAGGGCAGAAGGAAAGGAGGGGAGCGGCGGTGACCGTGCCGGCCGTGCTCGGACGGCACCGGCCCGGTGCGGCCGGGATCAGCGGAGCCCGGCCGGTCTCAACCGCCGAACAGGACCATCATCATGGCCAGCACCACGAGTGGGACCGCGAAGACCACCGACAGCCCGATGTAGGCGAAGTTGCACGCCCAGGTGTAGCGGATGAAGCGCTCCACCTCGGATGCGTTCGGGATCTTCGACAGTGCGGTCACCGCGAAGGCGACGCCGGGGATGTTGGCGATCAGCACGTAGAACCAGAGTCCCATGAACACCCCGATCAGCGGCACCGTCCACGTCAGGAACGCCACGACCAGGGAGGCGACCGCCCCGCCCACCCGCGGTGGCGGTCCGGACGGCGGCGGGGTGCCCGGCGGCAGGTCGACTCCGCCGGGGAGCGGATGTGCCGTGTAGGGCGTTGGCGGGGCCATGTGCGCCCCGCCGGGGGTGAAGGCCCCGGGGGCCGTCGGCGGGGGCGGGCCGGGTTCGTGCCGGCCGCCGGACGGGCGCAGGACCGGGTTGGGTTCCCGATCCCAGAAGTCCCGTGGGCCGCTGCTGTTCACCGGTATCCGCTTCCTCCCCCTTGTCACGTACTGTCGCAATACCCATTGTCCACGGTGGGACGCGGGCCGGGCGGAAAGGGTTCGGGGCCCGGGCGCGCCGGTCGGCGCGGATCTGGACCCGGTGTTCGCCCGAGCGCGGCCGTGGGGGCGGTGCCGTCCGGTTCAGGGACGCATCACCACGGCACCAGCCCGGAGATCTGCTGGAGCCACGAGCCCGCTCGGGTGAAGACCACGAAGGTCAGAACCATCATCACGAACACCATGACGCCTGCGGCGCCCAGGCAGTACCAGGAGTAACGCGTCAGGGTCTCGGCCTTGACCGGCATCCCGCGGTCGCGTGCGTGTCCGGCGCGCACGGCGAAGACGATGCCGGGAACGCCGAACAGCCAGTTGAAGCAGCACAGGATCGTGATGGTGTGCAGGATCATCGCGGTCGTGGCGCTGCTGGCCCCGCCCCCGGACATCGGGGTCCCCGGCGAGGCCGCGGCGGAGACACCGCGTTCGGTGCCGTCGTCCCGGCGGCGGTCCTTTTCGGGGGTCGGTTCGCGCTCGGGGGTACGCCGGGGTTCGGGGCGCTGTTCCGGTCGGGGCTCGGGCCCGGGGGACTGTTCCCGGACCGGCCCCTGGCCGGGCGCGGGCCGCGGCTGCTCCGGGTTCCGCGGCGGTTGCTGCGGACCTTGCTGTTGCTGCTCGCGCGCGGGCGGCGGCTGCCGGNCGACCGGACGGCTGTCCGTGTGTCCGGTCTCGTCCGTCGTCGGCGGGCTCGCGGGGGGACGACGCCCCCGGGGGCAGCGGTGGGTTGTTCATGGGGGTCTCTCTCGCGCTGTGACGGTCGACCTGGCGCTCCCCGGTCCCGCGGGGGCGCGCCAGACACTCTACGGCGTGCGCCCGCACCGGAACCCCGGCACAGGGGCCATTCCCGCTGGGTCACCCCTCCGGGTCGGCGAGCTCGGCCACCGCCGAGATCCGGTGGACCGCAAAACGGTGCACCGCGTCCCGCGTCGCGTCGTAGGCGGTGACGAACCCACCGTCCACCGACGACGGGTGCACGATCCGGCTCACCTGGCGCCCGTCGGTGTCGGTGTAGCCGATCCACACTCGGCGTTCGTCGCGGGCCGCGGCCGACAGGGCCGACATCACCGCGGCCGCGCGCGCCCCCGGTGGCCCGTCCGTGGGCAACGGAACCGGACGGCGTGCGATGGTGGCCGCCTCGTCGCCGGCCCGCAGCGCCCGAACGGCAGCCCGTACGGTCTCCGCCGAGGCCTCGCTGTCGGGCGCGTCGGGTGCCTCCACCGGGTCCGCGCGCCGGATCTCGGGGCGGTCCAGGCTCATCGCGCCGTCCCCGCTCTCCGAGACCGGGTGGTAGCCCAGTTGCCGCAGTCGTTCCACCAGAGCGGCCCGGTTCTCCCGGCTCGCGACCACCGTCGGGGCGAGCCGGATCAGCCCGAGCCCGTCCGCGCGCCGGTCGTTGAGCAGCTCCTCCAGCAGGGACGGTTCGTCGCAGCGCAGGTAACTGGACGCAGTGCCGGCACGCAGGCGCCCGTGTCGCCGCCCGACGTCCGAGACCAAGTACCGCAGGGCCTGGGGCAACGGGGTACGTGAGTGGCGTTCCAGCAGGTCGGTGATGTCGGCGACGCCCCGGCCGGCGTCCAACCCGCGACGGATCGAGTCCTCCGTGAACCGGTACACCGTGGCGCCGCCCGTCGACTCCACCTCCGCGATCAGCGCGAGCTCACGCGCGAGGTCGGCGACCAGGGGGCCGGGGGCAACGGCTGTCATGTCGCCCTGCACGAGGATGTGGTCCAGCGGTTGCGGCAGTTCCTCGGCCAGCTCCCGCGCTGCGCCGTCGGGGTCCCCCGCCAGCAGCGGACGGGTGTGGCCGGCCAGGGCGCCGAGCGCGGTCAGACCGAGCACGGAGGCTTCCGTTCGTGCGGACTCCACCAGTTCGGAGTAGGTCTGCGACTGACGGCGCGGGTGGCGCCAGGCCATGCGCGCGGACAGGGACTCCTCGGAGGGAACCAGGCCCGGTTCGGCCTCGCCCAGCGCGGCCAACAGGTCCCGGCGGGCCCGCGGTGCGCCCGGTCGCCCCAGTCCGGGGCCCAGTACGTTCCGGATCCGTCCGCCGGAGTCCTTCGTGCCGGCGAGCGAAGCCGTACGGTCGCTGCCGATCCACGCCAGCGCCAACCGCAGCCAGCGTGCCTCGGGCGGGCTCTCCCTCCACAGGTCGTACTCGCGGGTGGGCAGCCATTCCCCGGCCACCCGGTCGTCGGTGCCCACGAGTCCGGCGGCGTGCACGACCTCGACCAGGAGCGCCGCCTCGGACTCGTCGACCTCCATCACCTGCGCCGCACGCCGCAGGTCGCGCACGCCCAAGCCGCCGTTGCGCAGGACCCCGGGCGGGTTGTGGGCCCAGTGCTCCAGGAGTTCCTCGACCGCGCGCAGCACCGTGAAGGCCTGCCCGGCGGCGGTGCGGGAGACGGTCTCGGCGGAGCGTTCGCGGCCCTCGAACGGTGGTGGTTCGACGGACAGGTCCTGGAAGAGCGCGCCCTCCCGCAGGTGCAGGCCCACCTCGCGCGGCAGGGTGAGGGTGTCGTCGCCCGTCGGGACGAGCAGGGCCCGCGCAATGAGGGTCTCCACCGGCGAACCCGCGGTGGCCACGTCGACCTCGCGGCGGGCATCGGCGACGGTGCCGTTGGGCGGACCCCAGGCCATGCCCTCCAGCAGGCTGTGGGCGCGCTCCCCGACCTGGCCCAGGAGCGCCGCGACCCGCGCCGGTTCTGCGAGCAGGGTGGCCACGCTCTCCACCGGTGTCGACGCGGTGCTGTCGGGGGCCAGTTCGTCGGCCAAGCGCTTGACGGTCGCGTGGGGGAGGGCCGCCAGCAGGGGGCGGGCGGGCGGGCCGAGCTGGGCGGGATGGGGGAGGAGCTCGCGCAGCACCTGGACGGGGCGGGTGCGGTCGCGGTCCGGCCACACCAGGGCCAGGCGGTACAGCTCGTCGAGGGCGCGCGCAAGAAAGAGGTTGCCGCCGGAGGCGACCGCTGAGGGCCGGGGGCGGGCGACGGGTGGGGCGGTCCCGGGACACGGTGCCGGGTCCAGGCGCAGCGCGTCGGTGAGCTCGGCCGTGGTCACACCGACGGGCTCGGACAACCGGTCGTCGCCCAGGGCCACGACCGACTCCAGGACGGCGAGGGTGAACCGGTCGAGGCGCTCCAGTACCCGCAGGACCGTGTTGCGGGTGGTGGCCCGGGTGGCGAGGGTGCCGATGTCGGCCGGGACGGGGCGGGCGAGGTCCGGTCGGGCGCTGAGCAGCGCCGTGAGTTCCTCGTCGGAGCGGCTGCGCAGCCACCCCGTGAAGGTCGGAGGCCTGCGCCCGGACGCAGACCCCTCGGTGGGCGGGTTCTCGGTCATCGTCCCCACGCTAGGTGATCCCGCACCGGGGACGGATTCTCACGGAGGGTGATCCTCGCCCGGTGGTGGTTCCCGCGGCCCGCGATCCGGCCCGGGCAGGTCTACCCCCGTATCGGACGCCGAAATCCGCAAAGAGGGGTTAAAAGCCGGATGGTTCTCGGCCACCATGGGCCCATGAACCAGCGCTCGGAACAATTGGTACTCGACTACTTGTCCGAGGTCGGGCTGGCGTCGTACGGACACATGACCGCGAGGGAACGCACGTCCTTCCTGGCCAGGCTGCGCGGGCAGATCGACGAACGCCGCAGGGCCGCCCCGGACGACCACGTGGACACGGTACGGGGGATCCTCCGCAGTTTCGGTACCGCCGAGGACGTGGTGCAGCGCGAGTGCGGTGGCCGCAACCTCGACCTCGAGGACGACGAGCTCATCCCCGACCGACCCCGGCACGCCGACCGGCCGCCCCCGCCCTGGCGCGGCGGGCCCAGCAGCGGTCTCATGGGCCTGTTGGAAGGACCTGGCCAGACAGACGTGGACCTGCGCGGCAAGCGCACCAGGAGCACCGGAACCCTGCGGGGGATAGCCCTGGTCGTGCGCACCCACCCGGCCGAGGCCGCGGCCCTGGGCCTGATGCTGTTGACCGTCCCCTGGTGGCTCGACCTGGCTTTCGTGTGGGTCCTTGCCGCCGCGCTCCTCGCTCTGAGCAGGGTGTGGAACGTGCGCGACACGTGGATCGGCATCGGAGTCCCGGTCCTCGCGTGTGTGCTGGCGATGGCCCTGTGGAACGGCGAGGCCCGCTACGTCGACGAGTACATCCTGGAGTCCTTGACCGCCACGGGCGTGATCGGCCTGGGTCTGGCGAACCTGGTCTGCGTCCTCTACCTGTTCCCGCGGGTACTGCGCTCGGCCCGCCGCGCGGAGGACTCCGCCCAGACCGTCTGACCTCCCTCGGGGCGTTCCGGGGCCCGCGGGTCACTGCTTGGCAAATGCTCGGAATAACCTTTTCCGGTCAGGCCGTTACCACGCGTCCGGGGGCGTTGTTTCGGGTAGTCATGTCGGTACACGGCCACTTTCGCTACACGGTGGCCACACCGGTACCGGTGACCCACTCCGCCAGGGTGGGAGCCGGCCGCGTCGAGACGGTCCCGACTCCGCCGAGTCCCGTCCCATACTCCGCACCCAGCGGTGATCGGGACCGTCGTCGACCACGAGGCCCGGGTGAAACCGCATCCGGGCCTCGTTCCTGTGCCCGGGAGGTGCCGCAATGGGCCGATTATGCCCTCGCGCCCGGATACCCCCGGCGGATAGCCTGGGAGGGTACCCACGAAAAACCGGAGGGCCGCCCAGGGAACGCACAGGATCGACGCGGACGGGGCGCCCCCGGGTTTCGGTCCCGCGGTCCCCGACACTGAAAGCATGAGGTCGCCCAGTGCCCACCGGCAAGGTCAAGTGGTACGACGGAGACAAGGGATTCGGTTTCCTCACGCGCGACGACGGCGGTGAGGTGTTCGTGCACTCCACCTCCCTGCCCGAAGGAACCACCGCGCTCCGCACGGGTCAGCGGGTGGAGTTCGGCGTCGCGGACGGACGCAAGGGTGCGCAGGCGCTCCAGGTGAAGCTCCTGGACTCCCAGCACTCGGTGGTCGAGGCCCGTCGCAAGAAACCCGAAGAGATGGTCGTCATCACCGAGGATCTCATCAAACTCCTGGAAGGGCTCTCCAGCGGATACCGCAAGGGGCGCCGACCCGACCGCCGTGAGGCGGCCAAGGTCGCGTCCGTGCTGCGTGTGGTCGCCGACGAGCTCGACACCTGAGCCGACTCGGTCGGGCACGACACGCCGTTCGTGCCCGACCCGTGACCCCGATCTGACCGACCCGGGTCCCCGCCTTGGTCAGATCGGTGCCCGTCATCAGTGAGAATGGGAACGTGAGCCCTTCTCGACGTTCTCCTGTACCGGACAAGGCATGTATCGAGGCGGTGGATCTCGCCCGCTCGGTGGCCGCCGAGATCGGGCGACCCGAGTGGGTGGGTGAGTCCCTCACCCCCCAGGTCGAGGACACGCGCCTGGTCACGCACTATTTCGAGTGCCTGGACCCCGCATACCCGGGGTGGAACTACGCCGTAACCGTGGTCCGCGCCGCGCGCGCGAAGAGGGTCACGGTCAACGAGGTGGTCCTCCTGCCCGGCAAGGGCGCGCTGACCGCGCCCGAGTGGGTCCCGTGGAAGGAGCGCCTGCGCCCCGGCGACGTCGGGGCAGGCGACCTGCTGCCCACGGAGGAGGGCGACGCGCGCCTCATCCCCGGCTACGCCCAGGTCCCCGAGACCGATCTCGAGGCCGAGGGTGTCGACCAGCAGATGATCTGGGAGCTGGGTCTGGGGCGCCGTCAGGTCCTCTCGGAGTTCGGTCGCGAGCAGGCCGCCCAGCGTTGGTACGAGGGCGAGTCCGGCCCGCGCACCCCGATCTCCAACCAGGCGCCGGCCCGGTGTGCGACCTGCGGCTTCCTGACGCCGCTGGCGGGTGAGCTGCGCAAGATGTTCGGCGTGTGCACGAACGAGTTCGCGCCCGACGACGGCCGTGTCGTCTCGCTCGACCACGGCTGCGGCGCGCACTCGGAGGTGCGGGCGCCCGAGTCGCAGAACGAGCCCGTCGCGCCCGTCATCGACGAGATGGGGTACGACCACATCGTCTTCGACGACACCACCGAGCTGGAGTTGGTCACCGCCGACTCCTGACACGTTCAGGGTGCCCCGGCGCGGCCCGCCGCGCCGGGGCACCGTTGTTTCCGCTCCCGGGGCCTCCGTCCTGCCTGTTGGGAGCCCGTGTGTCCGCTCCGGGAGGCTGTGCCGGACCGGTGCGGAGTTCCGGGTGTGTCCCGGACACCCCTGTGCCGGGGGCGGGCGCGTGGCGGGGCCGGAGCCCTGCGCGCATGTCCTAGGGTCGGTGTACCCGCGTGCGCCCCGCCGCGGACGGTGTTGTGTCCCCAGCGCACGAGGAGCCCATCATGGCCGAGTCCGCGGCCGCTGCGGCGGCCGACCCCTTCCAGACCGCCGAGCTCCGCAGGCGGGTGCTGGCCGCGTGGGCGGACGCCCCGGCCCGGTTCAGGGAGGACGCCAACGCCGAGGAGGACTTCGCGCTCGGCGGGTACCGCGACCGGGTCGTCGTCGAGCTCGCGCAGAACGCCGCCGACGCCGCCCGCCGGTCGGGCGTGCCCGGACACCTGTTCCTGGAGCTCAGCGAGGACCGCCTCACAGCTGCCAACACCGGCGCCCCGCTCACCACCGAGGGCGTGGAGTCCCTGTCGACCCTGCGGGCCTCCTCCAAGCGCGGCGACGAGGGCTCCGCAGGCCGGTTCGGGGTCGGGTTCTCCGCAGTCTCAGCCCTGAGCGACGACGTGACCGTGGCCTCCTCCGCGGGCGCCGTACGGTTCTCCGGGGCCCAGGCGGGCGCGGCCGTCGCCGACCTGCTCGCCGCCGACGGCACCCATGAGGACCTCGCCCTGGAGGTCCAGCGCCGGTCCGGGCACGTGCCCATGCTCCGCCTGCCGTTCCCCGCCGACGAGGTCCCGGTTCCGGACGGTTACGACACCGCGGTCACGCTCGTGCTGCGCGACGAGGACTCCGCCCAGCGCGTGCGCGAGCTCCTCGACCGCACCGGTGAGGCCCTCCTGCTCGCGCTCGACGGCCTGGCGGAGGTCCGCGTGCGTGTCGACGGTGCCGAACACGTGCTCACTCGCGAGGAGGGCGGCGCGGCCGATGCCGACCTGACCACCACCAACAGCGGCGCGCACGGCGACCGCACCACCGCCTGGCGCCTTCTGTCGCGTTCGGGCCGGTTCTCCCAGGAGGTCCTCTCCGACCGCCCGGCCGAGGAACGCGAGCGCACCGAGTGGCGCCTGACCTGGGCCGTTCCCATCGATTCCGAGGGCCGGGTCGCTCCGATGCCCTCGGACGTCGAACCCGTCGTGCACGCGCCCACCCCCACCGACACCGCCCTCGACCTGCCCGCGGTCCTGCTCGGCACGTTCCCGCTCAGTACGGACCGCCGCGGCGTGCAGTCGGGCGCCGTCACCGACCTGTTGCTGACGGAGGCCGCCAACGCCTACTGCGCCCTCCTGCGCCGGTTCGGGGGCCGCGCCGCCCTGGACCTGGTGCCCGGAACGAAGTTGGGTGGCGGCCCCGTCGACTCGGTCTTCCGCACACGTGTCGCAGAACCCCTGCGCGACACCACGTTCCTGGTCACCGAGGCGGGCCTCCCGGTCGCTCCGCGCGACGCCGTGCTCCTGGACTCCGGGGGCGGCGCCGACGGATTGGCCGGACTCCTGTCCGAACTGATCCCGCAGGTCCTGCCCGGAGTCTGGAACCCGCGCCACCCGGCCCTGGTCGCGCTCAAGGTGCGGCGCCTGGGCCTGGCCGACCTCGCCGACCTGCTCTCCGACACCGACCGTGCTCCGGCTTGGTGGGCGGAGCTGTACGCGACCCTTGCCACCGCCGACACCACCGACCTGGGGGCGCTTCCGGTGCCGTTGGTGGACGGGCGTCTGGTGCGCGGGCCGCGGGCCCTGCTCATGCCGACCGGTGACTGGCGGCCCACCGACTCCGAGGCGCTCGGCGTGCGCGTGGTCCACCCCGAGGCCGCGCACCCGCTACTGCTGCGCCTGGGTGCCGTCGAGGCGACCGCCGCGACCGTGCTCGCCGACCCGCGCACCGAGGCGGCGGTGCGCGATTCCCTGGACGCCGAGGAACCCGACCCGATAGCCGAGGCCGTGCTGGACCTGGTCGCCTCCTCCGGAACCGGCGCCGACGAGCTCTCGTGGCTGTCGGAACTCGCCCTGCGCGACGACGAGGACGGCTACTCGGTGGCCGGCGAGCTCCTCGTGCCGGGCGCGCCCCTGGCCGACGTGCTCGCAGACGACGCACCGTTCGGGACCGTGCACCAGGACCTCATCGACCGCCACGGCGCCGACGTGCTCCGCGCGGTCGGTGCCCTCTGGGGGTTCGGCCTGGTGCGGGCAGAGGAGGTCGCGCTCGGCGAGGACGTCACCGACGACTTCGACGGCGACGGGATCGAGGACTGGGCCGACGCCGTGCTCGAACGTGTCGGCGACCCGGAGCTGCCCCCGGTCGTGCCCGAGCTGGTCTGCGTCGCCGATCTGGACTGTGTGGCCGAGGACCGCTGGCCACAGGCCCTGGCCATGCTGGCCGAGGGTCCGTTGCGCGAGGCCGTGACCGCTCCGGCGCGGGTGCTCCTGCCCGACGGCCGGGTCGAGGACGTGCCCTCGTACACGGCCTGGTGGCTGCGGTCACGCGCCCGCCTGGCCGGGCGTGCCCCTGTGGAGCTGCGAGCCGGCGATGCGGAGCCCGCCCTGACCGGGCTCTACGACGAGGCGCCCGCGACCGTGGACCGCGAGTTCGCGCGGGCCCTGGGGGTGCGCACCTCCGTGGCGGAACTGCTGGCCGACCCCGACGGCCCGGACGACCTCCTGACCCGCATGGCCGATCCCGCACTGCACGTCGGGCGCACCACTCTCCACAGCCTGTGGACGGCCGTGGCCGCCACCGACCCCTCCCTGGTCTCCCCGCCCACCCGCGTGCGTGCGGTGCGCGAGGGCACCATCGTGGTCGCCGACGCGGAGGACACCCTGGTCCTGGACTCCCCGGACCTCCTCCCGCTGTTGGACGCGCCCCTGGTCATCGCGCCCGCTGCGCTGGCAGAGCAGCTCGCCGACGTGCTCGACCTCGACCTGGCGAGCGAGGCCGTGACCGGACGCGTGACCTCGGCAGGCAGCATCCGGCAGGTCCCCGACGAGGCCGAGCTGTTCCTGGGAACGGCAGACCGGACCTACCTGCACCACCAGACCCTGACCGTGGACGGAACCGAGACCGAGTGGTTCATCGGCGACGACGGTGTGCACGCCTCCACCACCGACGGGCTGGCACGCGGCCTCTGCTGGCGGGCCGGCGCCTGGTCGCGCCGCCACCTGCTCGCCGCGGCCCTGCGCGACCCGGCGGTGGCCGCTCGCCTGCTCGCCGAGGCCGACCTCGACTGACCGGGCACCTGGACCGAAAGGGCTCGGGGCGCCTTCAACCCCGTCTCCGGGATGCCGGACGCAGAAGGAGAGTGGTCGCGCCCAGCCCCGCCGCAAGGGCCCACAGGACCCCACCCGCGCCGAGCCCGGCGGCCACGGTGCCCAACAGCGGAGGGATGAGGAACTGGCCGAGCCGGTTGGCGCCGAGGCGTACTGACATCGCCTGACCCCGCTGCCCCTCGGGTGCCGCACGTCCGAGCCAGGCCATCGTCACCGGTTGGCCCACCCCCAGACCCAGTCCCAGCGCCGCCACCACCGCCGTGAGCACGAGCGCGGGCATCGGGACCGGGGTCGCCATGAAAGCGGCCGCCGAGACCAGCAGGCTGACGACCAGGAGGCGGTTGCGTCCCATGAGGTCGATGAGCTGGGAGAGTAGGAGCCGCGAGGCCATCGAGGCCAGGGCGCGCACCGTGAGCAGGACCCCGACGGCCGAGGCGGACAGTCCGCGTTCGGCGCCCAGCGCGGGCAGGTAGACCACGGTGAGCTCCACCGCCGCCAGCACCATGGCGCTGGTCGCCAGGGCCTGTGGCACACCGGGCGTGCGCAGCAGGCCGCCGATGCCGCCTGCGCCCCGTGGTGCAGGGCCGGGTTCGCGGCCCGCGCGGCCTCCGGGAACCGCGAGGGTCACGGCGAGAAGGAGGACGGTCAGGGCCAACGAGACGAGGAAGATGGGCCGGGTCGGCGGTGTGGCGGACCCGCCGCCCAAGACGGCGATGACGAGCGGGCCCAGCGCCTGTCCGAGGGACGCGGCGAAGGTGTAGTACCCGAACATCGCGTCCAGCCGCGCGGAGGCGTACCCGTTGGCCATCATCGCCTGTTGCCCGACGATGCAGCCCAGATGCGCCGCGCCCAGGAGCGCGGTGGACCACACGACCGTCGAGAAGCGGTCCGGGCCGACCAGGAACAGTACGGTGGTGACCACGATGCCGCTGGTCCCCACGATCATCGTCCGTTTCTCGCCGAACCGGTCGACCGCCCGTCCCAGGGGAAGGGCCAGAACCAGCGGCGCCACGGCGAACGCCGCCGACAGCACACCGAGGGAGGAAACGGGCGCACCCAGGGCCAGCGCCTCGTAGGACGCCGCCGGCCTGAGGAGGAAGACCACGGCCTGAGCCAGGGCGGACGCGGCCAGGAGCCTCCACGGGACGCCAGGGGTCGGGCTCATCGGACAGGTTCCCCGGTTTCCGTGCTCGTCCTTGTTCAGGTCGGGCTGTGCGAGAGCCACTCCCGCACGTCACCGCCGTGCTCGTCCAGCAGCGGCGGCGCCGAATGGTCGCGGTGCGTGGTCTCGCTCCCGTGCTCGTCGAAGAACCTCAGAGGTGGCCCCGGAAGGCGCACGCGGCCCAGCGTGGGGTGGTCGACCTCGGTCAGCAGCCCTTGCGAACGGGTCTGTTCCCATTCGTAGACCTGGTCGAGCGTTCGGACCCTGCCGGCCGGTACGCCCGCCTCGGCAAGGGCCTCCAAGAGGTCGTCGGTGTCCCAGTCGGCGAACGCCGATTCAACGGCCGTGACGGTGCCCCCGTGGTTGGCCAGGCGGTCGCGGTTGGTCGCCAGCCCCGGCGCGTCCGGGTCCATGCCGAACCGCTCGCACAGGGTCTTCCACTGCGCCTGGTTGCCGACGGCGATCTGCACCTTGCCGTCGGCGCAGGAGAACAACCCGTACGGCGCGATGGCGGGGTGGTGGTTGCCGCGGGCCCGCCCGACCTCGCCGGCCACGGTGTAGGCGGACCCCTGGAAGGCGTGTGTGCCCACCAGGACCGCCAGCAGAGAGGTCCGGACCACCTGTCCCCGGCCGGTGCGCTCGCGTTCCAGGAGCGCGTTGGTGACACCGAACGCGCCGTAGATCCCGGCGAGCAGGTCACCGATGGGGACCCCCACCCGTTGCGGGTCGTCCGGCCCCGACCCTGTCAGCGACATCAGGCCCGCCTCCCCCTGGGCGATCTGGTCGTAGCCGGCCCGGCCGCCCTCGGGCCCGTCGTGGCCGAAGCCGGTGATGGACAGCACGATCAGGCGCGGGTTGATCTCCAGGAGCTGCTGCGCCCCGAGCCCCACACGGTCCAGCACGCCGGGCCGGAAGTTCTCCACGAGCACGTCCGCTCGGAGGATCAGCGCCTCCAGCGTCGCGCGCCCCTCCTCGGTCTTGAAGTCCAGCGCGATCGACTGCTTGCCGCGGTTGCAGGATTGGAAATAGGTCGACTCGGGGCCGCCCCGGCCCTCCGGGGTGACGAACGGCGGCCCCCAGGACCGCGAGTCGTCCCCGCCCTCGGGGGACTCGACCTTGATGACGCGGGCACCCTGGTCGGCCAGCATCATGGCGGCGTGGGGGCCGGCCAGGGCCCTGCTCAGGTCGAGGACGGTGGTGCCTTCCAGTGCTGCGCTCATCGTGAGCCTCCTCGGTGTGTCGGGCTCGTCGTGGCTCCCCCTCGC
>NZ_ANBF01000079.1:18097-54163 GCF_000341025.1 Nocardiopsis salina YIM 90010
ATGCGGCACTGGGCCACCATCCCCGGCCGAAGCGGGACGGCCCCCGGGGTACCCGTGGAAATGATGTCTCCGGGGAACAGCGGCATCATCCGGCTGTGGAAACTGACGAGGAACTCGGGGCTGTAGCGCATCCGCGCCACGGTGTTCACGCGCTCCACCCGCTCGTCGATGACGGTCGACACCTCGACGTCGGCCAGGCGGTCGACGGAGGAGAAGACCTCGTCCAGGCCGATGACGTGCGGTCCGAAGGAGAAGAAACCGGGGAAGTTCTTGGAGCGGGTCAAGTACCGCGGGTTGCGGGCCAGGATGTCCTCGGCCGTCTGGTCCAGCACCGGCACGATGCCGGCCACGTGGTCGAGCGCCTCGTCCTCGGAGACGCCGTAACAGTACTCACCGATGACCAGGCCCATCTCGGCCTCCGCGGTCACGCGCTCGCTCTGCGGCGGCAGCGGGATCGTCTGCCCCGGACCGATGATGGTGTGGTCCCCTTTCATGAAGGAGGCGGGCTCGTCGGGTACCGCCTCGGACAGGTCGGAGGCGTGGTCGACGTAGTTGAGGCCGATCCCCCAGATCTTGCGCGGACGCAGGTAGGGCGCTGTCAGGTCCGGGTCCTCCAGCACGGTCGCGGCCGCCGGCGGGGGGGNGCGAGGAGCTCCATGGTGTCCGCGGGCAGGCCCGGCACCAGATCGTGTGCGGCGAACGCACCGTTCTTCGGATCGATGACGACAGGGAAGGTCTCGCCCTGCTCGGTACGTGCCGTGGCAAGTCGCATGCTGTTCTGTACTCCTTGGTCGGAAGGGCCGGGTCGTTCAGTAGGAGCCCACGAGTCCGCCGTCGCAACGGACCTGTTCGCCGGTGACGTAGGAAGCCGATGTGCTCGCGAGGAAGACCGCCACGGCTGCGAACTCCTCCGGGGTGCCGTAGCGCCCGCTGGGGATCGCCGCCTCCGACCGTGCACGTGCCTCCTCGGGCGCGATCCCTCGGCGCTGGGCCGCTGACGCGTCGAGGCTCTCCACTCGGTCGGTGTCGATCCGGCCGGGCAGGACCATGTTGACCGTGACGCCGTCGCTCGCCACGACGGCCGTGAGCGACTTCAGGTAGGCGGCCAGACCTGCACGCGCGATGTTGGACAGCGCGAGCTGGGGGATGGGTTGCTGAACGCCGCTGGAGCCGACGGCGATGACGCGCCCCCACCCGTTGGAACGCATACCGGGGAGCGCGAGGTCGACCAGGCGGCGCTGCTGCACCAGGTTCTGTTCCAGAGCTCTGCCGAGTGCTTCGTCGTCGATGGCGGTGGCTGCGCCCGGGGGAGGCCCGCCGCCGTTGAGCACGAGGACGTCGATCTGCCCGAAGCGCTCACCGACTTGGGTGATCAGCCGGCTCGGGGCGTCGGGCGCGCTCAGGTCGGCCTCCGCTCCCCACCCCGAACGCAGCCGGGCGGCCTCGTCGCGGGCCCGGTCGCCCCTGCGGCCGCACAGGACCACGTTGGCTCCTTCCGCGTCGAGGCCGCGGCCGATCGCCAGACCGATGCCCGACGTCGACCCCAGCACCAGGGCCGTCTTCCCCTTCAGGCCTGTGTCCATGCTCTTCCTCCCGTCCTTCCGACTTCGGGCCGTTGCTGCAGGTGCGCCCGGAGCGTCGGCACCAGCTCCTCGGGCAGGGGTGGCGCGGGTGCCCGGACGGCGGGGTCGGCGATCAGCCCGCGTTCAGCCAGGACCCGTTTGCGGATGGCCAGGCCGATCCCCGGTTGGGCCTCGAAATTGACCAGGGGGAGCCAGGGCCGAAACTCCGCGTGAGCGGCGCCCCAACCGCCCTCGTCCCAAGCGTCCAGGACTGCCCGCAGGCCCTCAGGGTGGGAAAAGCCGGTCATCACGCCGGCCGCACCGGCCGCGAGTTCGTCGAGCAGGCCGACACCGCCGAGCCCGCCGAATACAGAGGCGTTCGTGTGTGGTGCCAGACTGGCGATGGCCGCCGCGGTGGGCGGAGCCTCGGACTTGATCGCGGCGACTGCCGGCAGGTTGTGCACCGTGTCCAGCAGCGCCGCCGCGGAGATCCGTACGCCCGAGGCCACCGGGTAGTCCTGCAGGACGAGGGGCACTCCGCAGCTGTCGCCGACCGCCCGCATGTGTTCCGCCAACGCGCCGGGGTGGGAGGTGTTGATCTGCACCATGACGGCGGGGGCGGGTGATCCGGCCGCTGCCACGAGGGCGCGTCCCTGCTCGGCGGCCGGGGCCGTGGCCAGCGAGGCCAGGCCGATGACCAAGGGGGTGCCGGGCGCCTGTTCGCGCACGGCCTGCACGACCCGCAGTTGCTCCGGGTGGGACAGGGAGGCACCCTCGCCGAACACACCCAGGGCCACCAGGCCCGAGGCGCCCAGATCGAGGTACAGGCGCACCTGGGCCCGCAGCGAGTCGGTGTCGACGCGGGTCCCGCCGTCGCGGAACGGTGTGGCCAGCACGCCCCAGAGCCCGGGGGCGAGTGCGTTCTCGGACGCGGCTGCGGCCTTCATCGACGGCCCTCCGTGTCCGTGGGGGTGTCGGGGGCCTCGTCCAAGGCCAGGGCGACGACGTGTTCGGCGATCGCCAAGCTGGACGTGGCCGCGGGGGAGGGCGCGTTGCGCACGCACAGAGTGCGTCCGCGGGCGGTGATGCGGAAGTCGTCGACCAGGCTTCCGTCCGCCCCGAGCGCCTGGGCCCGTACCCCGCCCGGGGCCGGAACCACGTCCGACCGCCGCAGCTGCGGCACGTAGGCGCGGGCGCGAGAGACGAAGGGCCGCACACTCAGCGAGCCCGCCATCTNAGGTCCGCACACTCAGCGAGCCCGCCATCTCTGTCAGGCCCGTGCGCCAGTGTTTCCGGGCCATGGCGTGCATCCCCGGCCAACGGAGCGTCTCCCACAGGTCGGTGCGGTCGACGTCGCGCCGTCGGTAGCCCTCGCGGGCGGTGGCCAGCACGGCATTGGGCCCGATCAGCACCTCCCCGTCCACACGCGGGGTGACGTGCACGCCCAGGAACGGGTAACGCGGGTCGGGTACGGGATAGACCAGGCCCTTGACCACGTCGCGCCGGTCCGGCTCGAGGGCGTAGTACTCGCCGCGGAAGGGCACGATCTTCGGGTCCGCGTCGTCCCCGGCGAGCCGCGCCACACGGTCGCTGTGCAGACCGGCGCAGACGACGACGTTGTCGAAGGCCTGTTCCGCGCCGTCGGCGGTACCGACCACCACTTCCCCGCTCCGCTCGTGCAGGGCGGTGACCTCACGGCCGGTGCGCACGTCGCCGCCGCGGTGCACGACGTCGTCGCACAGCCGCCGCGTGACCGCCGCGAAGTCGACGATCGCGGTGCTGGGCGAGTGCAGACCGGCGATCCCGGCCACGTTGGGTTCGATCGCGGTGAGCTCGTCCCGGTCCAGCACGCGCACGCCCGGAACCCCGTTGGCGCGGGCACGTTCGGCGATGGCGCCCAGACGGGACCGTTCGCGCTCGTCCAGCGCCACCAGCACCTTGCCGCACTCGACGTAGTCGAGGCCCTGCTCGGCGCAGAACTCGCGCAGCAGTCCCACGCCCCTACGGCACAGGGTGGCCTTGAGCGATCCCGGCTCGTAGTACAGGCCCGCGTGCACCACCCCGCTGTTGTGCCCGGTCTGGTGGCGTGCGGGGCCCGCCTCCTTCTCGTAGAGCACCACCTCGGCGCGGGGGCGTTGTTGGAGGATTCTGCGTGCGACGGCGGAACCGACGATCCCGCCGCCGATCACCGCACAGCGCCACTTCGGGCCGGCCATGGAGGCCCCTTTCTCTCTTTCGGTCTGCGGTGGGTCCTGTGCTCAGCCGCGTTCGTCGGTGCCGCCCCCGGCACCCGGTGCGCTCCCGGCGGAGGTGGGAGCCGGCCCGCCTCCGGGGCCGCCGGCCCCCGAGCGCCTGCTGCGGGCCCGTCTGAAGACCCCCGAGGCGAAGGGCATGAGGCACAGGGCGACGGCGACACAGATCAGGGCGACCGAGGCACCGCGGGAGAAGAAGATGCCGAGGCTGCCGCCCGAGGTGATCAGTGTCTGGCGTAGGGTCTCCTCCGCCAAGGGTCCGAGTACCAGCGCGATGACCAGTGCCGCGGGTGAGAGCCCGTACATGCGCATGAAGAACCCGAGGAACCCGCAGGCGAACATGATCCCGACCTCGACGACACTGCCGTTGACGGTGAAGGCGCCGAACGCGCACAACACGATGATCAGCGGAGCCAGGGTCTGCAGGGAGATGCGGGCCACCGACGCGAACATCGGGATGCAGAAGATGTTGATGACCAGCAGCATGACGTTGCCCAGATACATGCTGGCGATCAGGCCCCAGGCGAACTCGGGGTTCTGCTCCATCAGCAGCGGGCCGGGCTGCAGTCCCCACATCAGGAATCCCCCCAGCAGCACCGCGGTGGAGGCCGACCCCGGGATCCCCATCGTCAGGAGGGGGATCATGGCACCCGTGGCGGCGGAATTGTTCGCAGACTCGGGGCCCGCCAGGCCCTCCGTGGCGCCCTTGGAGAACCGCTCGGGTTTCTTGGACACACCCTTCTCGACGCTGTAGGACATCAGCGCCGCGACGGTCGCGCCCGCCCCCGGGACGATCCCCAGTCCGAAACCGAGCAGGGAACCGCGCGCGATGGGCGCCCCCGCATCGCGGGCCTCGGTCCTGCTGGGCCAGAACGCGCGCTTGCCCCCGACCGAGACCGGTTTCCTATCGGCCTTGTGGACACCGTTGTACAGGCTCCACAGGATCTCGCCGAGCCCGAACAGGCCGATCGCGACCGGGATGAACTCGATGCCGTTGATCAGTTCCGTGGAACCGAAGGTGTAGCGCTGTTCGCCTCCGCCGATGTCGATGCCGATGGTGCCCAGCGCAAAACCGAGCAGGACCGACAGCGCGCCGCCCAACCAGTTCTTGCCGACCACCAGGACGAGCGTCAGCAGCCCGAGCAGCACGAGCAGGAACAGCTCGGGCGGACCGAAGTTGGAGGTCACCGCGGCGGCCGCGGGGGCGGTCAGGGTGAGCAGGGCCGCGGCGACGGTGCCCGCGATGAAGGAGGCGGCCGCGGCGATGACCAGGGCGGGAGCCGCGCGCCCCCGTTTGGCCATCGGGTAGCCCTCCAGGGCGGCCGGAACGCTCGCCGCGTCCCCGGGGGTGTTGATGAGCACCGAGGTGATGGTGCTGCCGTAGAACGCGCCGTAGTAGACGGCCGCCAACAGGACGATGGCGCTGACCGGGTCGAGCCCGAAGGTCAGGGGCAGGAGGATCGCGAGCCCGGCCGAGGGGCCCAGGCCCGGGATCACACCCACCAGCATGCCGGCGAGTGCCCCCAGCACGAGGAAGAGGAACGTGGTGGGGGACAGCACGTTGGAAATGCCTAGTAACAGGTCACCGAATATGTCCACAGCGGTCTCCGCGCCATTGATCGGGGGTCGGTTTTCGGCAGGGGAGGCCAGTCATGTCAGAGGAAAAAGGTGATTCCCTCCGGCAGTCCCGCGCCCAGCCACACATCGAAGAGGAAGTACAGAAATACGGGGAAGACGAGACTGAGTACAACCCTGCGAAGGTAGTGGCGGCGGTCGACCAGGAAGAACAGAAGGAGCAGGAACAGGATGGCTGTGACCGGAGCTCCCAGCGGGATGAAGAAGGTGACGAACATCGTCAGGGCCAAGGCGATGACCGCCATGAGGAACGGGTGGCGCGACGGCTCGTCGTCGTCCGCGTCGGCGGCCTCGTGCCCCGCCGTGTGCCCGGTCGGGCGCATCACGTGCCTGACCAGGGCGATCAGCGCCAGGGCGGTGCCGATGACCCCGATGATGCGGGGGAAGAAGCCGGGCCCGATACGGCCGGCCTCGGTCCCCCACGCCATGCCGAAGGCCAGGACGGCGTAACCGCACAGGACGAGCGTGAGTACCGCGAAGAAGACCTGGCCCCAGGTGAGCCGGTATCGGCTGGCGCGNTCCGCCATGGATGCCTCCGCATCGGCTCGGGGACGGGAGCGGGAGTTCGAGGTTCTCGGTGGCGTCGCGCCCATCAGATCGCCCCGTGCTCCCGCAGCGTCTCTTCGAACTCGTCGGCGCTCTCGGCCATGTACTCCTCGAAGTCGTCGCCCCAGAGCATTGCCTCGGTGAGGTAGTTGTCCTCGAGGTAGGCCTCCCACTCGGGGGTCTCCACGACCTCCTGGAGGGTCTCGATCCACCACTCGCGCGCGTAATCGGGTGTGTCGGGCGGCATGATCAGCCCGCGCGGCATCGAGAGCAGGTCCACGTAGCCCAGTTCGTCGCCGGTGGGCACGTCGGGGAGCGAAGCGACGCGGTCCTCGCCCGTGAAGAGCAGCGGGGTGACCTCCTCGGCCTCGATCTGACCCATGACCTCCGCGGGGTTGGACACCGCGGCGTCCAACGTGCCCGACAGCAGGGCCGACTGCATCTGGCCCTCGTCGTTGAAGGGCACGTAGTCGATCTCGTACCCGGCCTGCTCGGCCAGTTCCGCGTGGACGATGAAGTCGACGTTGACCGTGCCGATGCCGCCCACGGCGACGGTGCCGGAGTCGTCGGCCTGGTCGAGCCAGTCGTCCCAGTCCTCCATGCCGGAATCGCCCGGAACGGTGAAGATGAGGTCGTCGGTCGCGAACAGACCGACCCCGGTGAAGTCCTCGTGGGTCCACCCCGTGTCGGCCTGCAGGGGCGTCGTCAGGAAGGACCCCGAGGTCGTCGAGACCGTGTACCCGCTGCCGGCCTCGCCCATCACGTGGCTCCACCCGGTGGCGCCGCTGCCACCCTCGAGGTTCTCCACAACGATGTTCTCGGGGTAGAGCTCCTCCTGCTCGATGATCTCGACCATGGTGCGCGCCATGATGTCGTTGCCGCCGCCCGTACCGAAGGCGATGGTCCAGTCCAGCTCCTCGCTGGGGTAGTCCTCGGCCGCCTCGTCGGCCTGCTGGCCGGCACCGCAGCCGGCGACCGCCATGAGCGTCGTCATTGATGCTGCCACAACAGTGAATTTGCGCATTTGCTGCTCCCGAAGCCGGCGGGTGCCGGCCTCTACCGGTGTCACATATGATTCATCGGCTCTTCTTGATTCTGTGCCAAGACCCCACGGCGAGGGCGCAGAGTTGGCCTTCCGCGTCGTAGAGGTGTGATTCCATGTGGACGATTTTCCGGCCGGTCTTCAAGAATCGACCGATGGCGTGGCAGTCCCCGTGGATGGGTCTGAAAAAACGTGTGTTCATTTCCAGGGTGACCGCTGTGGACAGAAAATGGTGGCTGAGGTGGCCCATCGAGATGTCCATGACGGTCGTGAGTACCCCGCCGTGAATCGACCCCTGCGGGTTGGACAGCATGGGTGACGCGGGCAGGCGGACGGTGCAGGTCTGCTCGTCCTCGTCGTAGGTGATCCCCAGGTCGAGGAACTTGGCCAGGAAGAAGGAACCGAACTCGGGCCGTGCTTCGGTCAGGGCGGAGTCCACGTGCCGGCGGATCGCGGTGTGGTCCATCGGGTCGTCCTTTTCTGCCTCAGCCGAACCGCGGCGGGCGCTTCTCCAGGAAGGACCTGACGCCTTCCGCGTAGTCGTCGGTGTCGAAGGAGGAGTTGCGCAGGTCGATGGTGTAGTCGTCGTCGCGGACCTGCCCGGCGGCGATACGCCCGACGATGTCCTTGGTGGCGGTGACGCTGTACTGCGCGCGTGAGGCAACGGTCGCGGCGAAGTCGTAGGTCGCCGATCGCAGCTCGTCGGTGGGGTACAGGCCCTCGATCAGGCCGATACGTTCGGCGCGTTCGGCACCGACATGGAGGCCGGAGAAGAGGATCCACTTGGCCTGTGCCGGACCCACCAGGTCCACGAGCCGCTTGGTCGACTCCAGGCTGTAGACCAGGCCCAGCTTGGCGGGTGTGATGCCGAACCGGCCGTGGTGGTCGGAGAAGCGCAGGTCGCAGGCGAGCGCCAGGCCGCATCCGCCGCCGATGCAGTAACCGTGCACCATCGCGATGGTCGGTTTGGTGACGGCTTCGAGCGCCTGCTCGGCCGCGGCGACGTGTTCGTTGTAGGAACGCGCGCTCTCGGCGTCGGACCGCACCTGCTCGAACTCGGTGATGTCGGCCCCGGCCGCGAAGGCCTTGGTGCCGGCCCCGCGCATGACCAGGACCCGGATGTCGGGGTCGGCTTCCACCTTGCGGGCGATCGCGGGGAGCTCCTGGTACATGCCCAGGTTGATGGCGTTGCGGTTGTCGGGCCGGTTGAGGGTCAGCGTCGCGACGGCGCCCTCGCGCTCCAGCGTCAGGTCCTCACTCACGAGTTGCTCCCGGTCGCGGTGGTGTGTTCGTGGACGGTGCCGTTCTCGAGGAGATCCTGGATCTCCTCCTCGCTCAGGCCGGACTCCGCGAGGACCTCCCGGCTGTGCTGGCCCAGCAACGGGGCGGCGCTGACGATGGAGAAGTCGATCTCCCCGAACTTGGTGGGCGGGGCGATGGTGCGCATCGGCCCGATAACGGGGTGCTCGACCTCGGCGATCAGGCCCCTGGCCCGGACGTGGGGATCGGCGAGGGCCTCGTCGTAGGTGAGTACGGGCCCGCCGGGTACACCCGCCTGGTCCAGGAGGTCCATCCAGTGCCGGGTGCCCGCGGTGGTAGTGATGGCCTCGATCGCGTCCTGGAGCTCGTCGATGTGTTCCATGCGGGCCGACAGGGTCGCGAACCGGTCGTCCTCGAGCCACTCGGGGCGCTCCAGGACGTCGGAGACCAGGCGTTTCCACAACCGTTCGTTGTTGGCGCCGATGGTCACGTAGCCGTCGTTGGTGGCGTAGGCCTGGTAGGGCGTGCTGCGGCGGTGCCGGGTCCCGGTTGCGGTCGGCACCTCGCCGCTGCCGAAGTAGGCCCCGGACTCCCAGACGGTCCAGGCGAGCCCGGACTCCAGGAGGGACACGTCGATGTAGTCGCCCTTGCCGGTGCTCCTGCGGGACAGCTCGGCGGCCATGATCGAGTAGATCGCCGTGGCGCCCGCGGCGATGTCATTGACGGCGATCCCGACCTTGGCGGGACGCCCGTCGGGGTGACCGGTCATGCGCATGAATCCGCTGGCGCCCTGGGCCATGATGTCGAAGCCCGGGCGGTCTCGGTACGGTCCGCTCTGCCCCCAGCCGCTGATGGAGCAGTAGAGCAGGTCCGGGCGGACCTTGGTCAGGTCGCCGTAGCTGATGCCCAGGCGGTCGACGACACCGGGGCGGAAGTTCTCGATGACCAGGTCGGCCTCTTCGACCATGCGCAGGAACGCAGCGTGTCCGCTTCGGCCCTTGAGGTCCAGGGCTATGCTGCGCTTGCTCCGGTTGGGCATCGCGAACGGGTAGCTCTCACCGTTGACCTTGGGGCCCAGCCGGCGCGAGTCGTCGCCCGTGGTGGGTGCCTCCACCTTGATCACGTCCGCACCCAGTTCCGCCAGCACCATCGTGCAGTAGGGGCCGGACAGGTAGCGCGTCAGGTCCAGTACTCGGAAGCCTTCCAGCGGTTTCATGCAGGTCCGGCCTTCCCGTAATATGGGATAGTATCTCGCATGTCAGGAAGATAAGAGTGTGTTCCACGTCTCGTCAAGGGGGGTAGTCATGACCGAAACGCCTGACCAGTCCTCGGTGAGCACCGGGGTGGCGGGTCACCGGCGACAGAAGTCCGGTGTGCAGTCGATCGACCGAGCGGTGCAGATCCTGAGATGCTTCGGCCCCCGCGCGTCCGAACTGGGGATCAGCGAGATCGCGCGCGACACCGGGCTGTCCACCAGCACCGTCCACCGCCTGCTCGCGTCGATGCACGACAACGGCCTGGTGCGCAACACGACCGAACGGCGCTACGCCCTGGGCCCCCTGCTCGTACAGCTGGCGCGCAGCGGTGCGTTCCCCACGTCGCTGCGCGACGCCGCCGGTCCGGTCATGCGGGAACTGCGCGAGAAGGCCGACGAGACAGTGGGGCTGCACGAACTCCTGCCGTCCAACAAGCGCGCCGTCATTGACCAGGAGGAGAGTCACCACCCGCTCCGCCGCACCTACACCGACCTGGACATCCCCATACCGCTGCCCCTGGGGGCGCCCGGCAAGGCGATCCTGGCGTTCGTGCCCCATTCCGTCAGCGACGAGATTCTGAGCAGGCCCATCGAGCAGGTCACCCCGGCCACAGTCAGCGACCCCGAGGAGCTGCGAGCCCAGTTGGCCGATGCCCGCCTGGACGGGTTCGCCACCTCCTACGCCGAACGCACCACCTCGATCCACACGGTGGCCGCCCCTGTCTTCGACAACGGTTCCCGCGTCGTGGGATGCCTCAGCATCAGCGGCCCGGAGATGCGTATGCCCCGCTCGCGGGTCGAAGCGCTCTCCCTCGACGTCAAACGGGCGGCCTGGACCATCTCCGAGGCCCTGGGCGCCACCCGCGAGGGCGTGCGGTTCTGCATCGAACTCGCCTCACCGCCCGATGTGACGGAGGAGCGCGCCGACCGCCGGCGGTGAGGCGGTACGGCCGTCCCCGCAGGGTCCTGCCCCCGGAGATAACCCGTGTGCACAGGGGGAATGACGAGCAGGGAGCATTCGGAGGGGGGAACCGATGATGGACATGAGCAGCCATGTGGACGCCGTCGACCGCAGGGTCGACGTCGAGGACACCGCCGACGGCCAGGAGTACGCGGTCGTGCTCACCCGGCAACTCGGCGCCTCGGCCGAGGAGCTGTGGCGTACCTGCACCGACCGCGAGCGTCTCGCCCGATGGTTCCTGCCCGTCACCGGTGACCTCGTGGAGGACGGCACGTACCAGGTGCAGGACAACGCCGGCGGCCGGGTCCTGGCCTGCGACCCGCCGTGGTCCTTCCGGGTGACCTGGGAGTTCGACGGAGGGTACAGCGAGCTCGAGGCGCGTTTCAGCACCATCGGCGAAGGCCGCGGCCGCCTGCAGCTCGCCCACGCCGCGCCGGTCGGCGACTTCTTCGCCACCTACGGTCCCGGCGCCACCGGCATCGGGTGGGAACAGGCGCTCGTCGGGCTCGCCCTGTACCTGGAGACCGGGGACCCCCACCCCGACGGGGACGCCGCCTGGGAGGAATCGGCCTCCTACCGCGACTTCGCAGCGCTGGTCGGGCAGCGCTGGGGCGAGGCCCACGTCGCAGCCGGCGGTGACCCCGGGGCGGCCGAGGCTTCGGCCGCACGGACCGTGGCCTTCTACACCGGCCGGGACACCTGACCCCGCGAGCCGACGCCCGGGGATCTTGCCACCCGAGCCGATATCGGCGCTGAACCCTGCTCCGGTAGCAAGATCCTCTACCGCGTGACCTGGAAGAATCCCTCCGAGATGAGGGTCCGCAGTGCGTCGGGCGCGCGCTCGCGGACCATCGCGGAGTCCTCGCCCATGAGCTCGGCGATCGCGTCCAGCAGCGGACCCACGGGCATCGTCCCGTCGCACACGCTCGCCAGCGCGGCCTCGACGGTGCCCACCCGTGCGACGCGGTGCAGCCCGTCGCGCTGGCGCAGCACGATCTTCTCCGGGTCGGGGGCGCCCGGACGGCTCACCCGCTCCTCGACCACACCCGGTGCCAGCGACACGTGCGCCGACAGCAGCGCGGCGTCGGTGAGCCGGTGCGCGGTCATCGCGCCGTTGACGACGTCGGGCAGGTACGGGCCGACCGGCTGCTCGATCTCGTGCCGCAGTTCCTCCACCCGCACGGTCGCGTCCTGGGCGGCGTCGTTGCGCAGGCTGATCCAACCGAAGCCGATGCCCTTGATGCCCTCGCGCTCGAAGTAGTCCAGCCAGGCGTCGTAGCGGCGCGTGTATTCGGCGGTGCCGTGCTCGCAGGAGTCGCGCAACCACAGTTCCACGTACTCCGCCGGGTCCTGCACGTCGCGCTGCACCACCCAGCCCGAGCAGCCCGTGCCGGCCACCCAGCCGCCGACACGGTCCTCCCAGTCGTCTCCGTCGGCGTGCACCCAGTTCGCGAGGATCTGACACCAGCCGCCGTCGGTCAGATGGGCCGGGGCACCGCGCACCAGCTCGGCACAGACGGCGTCACCGGGCAGGTCGGACTCGCGGTAGGTGTACCGCGAGGCCTCGGGGGTGATCACGAACGGCGGATTGGACACGATGAGGTCGAAACGCTCGTCGGCCACCGGCTCGTAGAGGGAACCCTCCAGCAGGCGCACGTCGGACATCCCCGACAGCGCCAGGCTGATCCCGGCCAGGCGCACGGCCCGCGGGTTGAGGTCGGTGGCGGTCACCTCGCGTGCGCGCGATCCCAGGTGCAGTGCCTGCACACCGCAGCCGGCGCCCAGGTCGAGGGCGCGGTCGAAAGGACCGTCGACGATGAGCCGGGACAGGGTCGCCGACGCGTTCCCGGCGCCGACGACGTGGTCGGGGCGGGGCACGGCGCCGCTGCCGGGGCGCACCTTGGGGTCGGAGACCACGAACCCGGGTCGGCCCTCCTCGAGTTCCCACGGGCCCAGGTGCACCAGTGCGCGGACGACACGTCCGCGCGCACCCTCCTCGACGGTGACCAGGTCGGCCTCGGCCAGCTCCTCCACAGGCAGGATCGTGCGGGCGGCGCGCTCGGGGATGGGCGACTGCAGCCACCACAGGCGCAGCAGCAGTCCGAGGCGTTCGTCCCCGCCGGTGGCGCGCATGGCGGGCACCAGTTCCTCGCGGGCCAGGGCGCTGGCGGCGGCGTCGCCGAGGCGGTCGCGGACCCCGGACACCGTGTAATCGGCGTCGATCAGGATGCCACGCAGGCGGTCGGCGAGTCCGCGTGGGAATTCTGTCTCAGACACGTGACCCATTATCGGCCAGGTGGGGGACCGGAACCGACTGCCGGAGGGGCTCAGGGCCTCTCGGCGGCGGTGTCCGTGCCGGTCGCGGTGGCGGGTCCGGCGGTGTCGGAGGCTTCCGGTCCGCTCTCGGCGCCGGCGCGATCGCGGAACAGTCGGGGGATGTACAGGAACCCGAAGACCCCCAGGGCGATCCCTGTCAGGCACACGCCGATCCACCAACGCTCGGAGTCGGGAATGCCGTCGCCCATGGCGATCAGGACGACCAGTGCCACGGTCCAGGCGAGTGTGCCGATGGCGGCGGGCACGCGGTAGTCGCTCTCGTGGACTTCCGGGTCTGGTTGGCGAGGTTTGCGCACGGAACCAGGTTATCGCCCCGGGTGCGAACGCGAGGAGGGGCGATGGTCCGGTGCGCGACCGGGTCACCGCCTCGGGCCGCTGCCCGGTTGATGTCTTGATCACATCATTCGTCCCATGGTGCCGTCCATTCGGTGATTTCTATGAAACCTCTGTGCAACATGTGCCTGTTGTTGTACGAAGATGCAACTAATCTTGCTCAGTGTCCGTGACGCCCTTGAACACGACCAGGTCAGAGTGAAGACGTGAACGCACCCACACCACCCCCGTCCGCGGCCTCTGCGGCACCCCGCGGAGCCATCGACCGCTACTTCCGTATCACCGAGCGCGGCTCCACCCTCGGCACGGAGATCCGCGGCGGCCTGGCGACCTTCTTCGCCATGGCCTACATCGTGGTCCTCAACCCCCTCATCATCGGGACGGCGGAGGACGTCAACGAGGAGACCCTGGGCATCCCCGAGGTCGCCGCCATGACCGCACTTATCGGCGCGATCTCCTGTGTCCTCATGGGTGTGGTCAGCCGCTACCCCTTCGCGATCGCCGCGGGCATGGGCCTCAACGCGGTCGTCGCCTACGGTCTCGCCCCGCTCATGCCGTGGGCGGACGTGTTCCTGCTGGTGATCGTCGAAGGGATCGTGCTGCTGATCCTGGTGGTCACCGGGTTCCGCACGGCTGTCTTCGCCGCCGTGCCCCCCGGGCTCAAGATCGGCATCGCCGTCGGTGTCGGCCTGTTCCTGACCTTCGTCGGGCTCGTCAACTCCGGCTTCATCCAGTCGCCCCCGCCGGACGAGGACATCCCGGTCCAGCTGGGCGCGGAGGGAAGCCTCAACGGGTGGCCCATCCTCATCTTCGTGCTCGGCCTGCTCACGGCGGTCGCCCTCCACGCCCGCAAGGTCAAGGGCGCCCTGCTCATCAGCATCGCCGTCGCCACCGCAGCCGCCGTCGCCGTGGAGGCCTTCCTGGGCGACGGCGCCGACGGACTCGGCTGGAGCCTGGAGGCGCCCACCCTGCCCACGAACCTCGGGGAGGTCGTCGGCTGGCCCGACCTGAGCCTCCTCGGCCTGTTCACCGAGGGCGGCTTCAACATCGTGGAGCGCTGGTCGGACATCGGCCTGGCCACCGTCCTCATGCTGATCTTCACCCTGCTGCTCGCCGACTTCTTCGACACCATGGGCACGATGGTCGGCGTCGCCCACCAGGGCGGCCTCTCCGACGAGGACGGCAACATCGAGGGCACCCGTGAGGTCCTTCTCGTCGACTCCGCCGGCACGGTCCTCGGCGGTGTGGGTTCGGCCTCGGTCGCCACGCTCTACGCCGAGTCCGCGGCCGGTGTCGGTGAAGGGGCCCGGACCGGTGTCGCCCCGATCGTCACCGGTGCCATGTTCATGCTCGCCACGCTGTTCACGCCGCTGGTCGAGCTGATCCCCTTCGAGGCCGCCACCCCGGTGCTGGTCATCGTCGGGTTCATGATGATGAGCCAGGTGACCAACGTCGACTTCACCGACCCGGCCATCGGGATCGGCTCGTTCATGGCGATCATCATGATGCCGTTCACGTACTCCATCGCGAACGGCATCGGGTTCGGCCTGCTGGCCTACACCTTCGTGAGCCTGGTCATGGGCCGGGGGCGCCAGGTGCATCCGCTCATGTGGCTCATCTCGCTGGTCTTCCTCGTCCACTTCGCCGAGGCGCCCATCTACGCCCTCATCGGCTGATCCGGGCCAACCACCCAGCTCTCCCGGTTTTCCCGCGGCTCACCGCTGCGGGAATGCCGGGGCGGGTGGACGGCGTTGTTCCACAAGATGAGTCAACGCCGTTTACTTGACGTGGGCCCGCGACCCGGGGCCGCAGCACACACGACAGTCCCTCCCCGCCGCTCCCGAGAGGTGGGGAGGGACTGTTGAAGCGTGTCACCATGTTCCGTTCCCTGGCCGTCCGCAACTACCGCCTGTACGCCGCGGGCCAGCTGCTCTCCAACCCGGGCACCTGGATGCAGCGCATCGCCCAGGACTGGCTCCCCCCCCCACCCAGCGGCGGCAGCGGCATCGCGCTCGGCCTGACCACCGCCCTGCAGTTCCTGCCGATGCTCCTGTTCGGGCTGGTGGGCGGTGCGCTCGTCGACCGCCTCGACAAGCGCCGTCTGCTCATCGGCACCCAGAGCGCCATGGCCGTGCTCGCCGTCGGACTGGGCATCCTCGCCACAGCCGGCGCCGCCGAGGTCTGGCACGTGTACCTGTTCGCGTTCGGACTCGGCATGGTCACCGTCGTCGACAACCCCGGACGGCAGTCGTTCGTGCCGGAGATGGTCGGCCGCGACCACCTGACCAACGCGATCGCGCTCAACAGCGCCAGCTTCCAGCTGGGCCGCGTCACCGGCCCCGCCATCGCCGGGCTCCTCATCGCCTGGGTCGGCAGCGGGCCCGTGTTCCTCATCAACGGCGCCTCCTTCGGGTTCACCATCCTCGCGCTCGTGCTGATCCGCACCTCCGAGCTCAACCGAACCGACCGCGCCGCCGGCGGCAAGGGTCGGATCCGCGAAGGCCTGGCCTACATCGCCTCCAGGCGCGACCTCGTCGTGCTGCTCGTGCTGGCCGCGTGCACGCAGTTCTTCGGCGCCAACGTGCAGAACCAGCTCGCGCTCATGGTCAACAACGTCTTCGAGACCGGTGCGGACGCCTTCGGTTGGGCCGCGGCCTGCCTGGCCGTGGGATCGCTCGCCGGCGCCCTGCTGGCCGCGCGCCGCGAACGCCCCCACCTGCGGCTGGTGCTGCTCGGCGCGATGACCTTCGGGATGCTGCAGGCTCTGGCCGGGTTCATGCCGTCCTACCTGGCCTTCATCGTGGTGCTGGTGCCCATGGGCGTGGCCTTCATGACGTTCGTGACCACGCTTAACGCCACGTTCCAGCTCAGCGTCGACCCGCAGATGCGCGGGCGAGTGATGAGCATGTTCCTGCTGGTGTTCATGGGTGTGGCCCCGCTCGGTGCCCCGGTCGTCGGGTTCCTGGCCGACGCATTCGGGCCCGGAACCAGCATGTTCATCGGCGGATCGGTCACCGTCGTCGTGGTCGCGGCGCTCACCCTGGCGCTGCGGTGGGCCAAGGGCATCACCCTTCGTGAGCTGTTCGTGCAGGCACGCATCGACGAGGGGCGTCCTCCGGAGAGGCCCGAGCCCACCGAGGAGGCAGAAGAGTCCGAGGGCTCCGACCGGTGCACGCAGTCCGAGGGTACGACCGCCGACCGGGTGCCCGAGCAGGGCGAGCGTGAGGAGGAGGGCCGGGTCAGGCCGTGACCACCCTGGTCATGATCGACACCGAGCTGACCACCATCAACGCGAGCACCGCGCGACGGAACCACTCGGCGTCCATCCGGCGGAAGACACGTTCGCCCGCGACGGTGCCCAGCACCTTCGCGGGCACCCCGACCAGCACTGCCATCCCGACCCGGGCGGTGAGCTGGCCGGTCAGCCCGACCCCGATCATCGTGGCCACGCTCGTCGCCGAGAAGGTCACGCTCAGGGTTCCACGCTGGGTCCGGGGCGACAGGTCGCCGTACTTCGAACCCTGGAGCCCCGCGACCAGGAGCGGTCCGTCGATCGCGGTCGCGGAGAACGAGGCCCCCGAGAGCATGCTCATCCCCGCCACCGCCGGTGTACCGACCGGGACCACAGGTTGAGCGGCACCGCCGTGACCGCCGCGATCACCACGGCCGTCACGGGGTCGATCAGCAGTGCCATGAGCGGCACCGAACCAACGAGTAGCCGAAACCGGCCATGATCCGTACCAGAGAGGCCGCGGTCAGGGCGGCGAAGACGGCGGCGAGCTCGAGCACGGGAGGACTCCGGGACGGGAACGGGGAGAAAAGTCCAGCTCATGGCGGTTTTCTCGGCCGGACGCAGGGACCTTTCCGCCCGGGCGGTACTCGGACGACCCGAACGAGGGAAAGACCGCACCCATGCGCTTGTTCACCGCACTCGTCCCGCCCGGGCAGGTCGTCGACGCCCTCCGAGACGCCGTCCGGCGCGGCCGCCGCCACGAGCCCCGGCTCCGGTGGGTCGCGCCCGAGCACTGGCACCTGACCCTGGTCTTCCTCGGCGAGGTCGGCCCGGACCGCCTGGCCGTGCTGGGCCCCGCACTGCGACGGGCCGCAGCCGTGCACCCTCCGCTCGCCCTCGAACTCGACGGTTGGGGCACCTTTCCGCAGGAGGGCCGGCGCGCCTCGGTGCTGTGGGCCGGGGTCGGGGGCCACACCCAGGGGCTCGCCGATCTGGTCGGGGACCTGCGGCGGGGCCCCNTGCCGCACATCACGGTCGCCCGCAGCCGTCCTCCGCGCGACCTCGACACGACCGTGGAAGCGCTAGGGAGCACGCCCCACTTGGGGTGGAACGCCTCGCGGGTCGATCTTGTGGAGAGTCTTCCGGGTTCGGGTACCCGTTATCGGACCGCCCTCACCTGCCCCTTACTCTGGGGTACGGACAATGGCCGGTCACCGGAGCGGGGCACGTCATGAGCATGCTGACCAACAACCGCAAGCAGCGTTGGCTGCTGCCCGTGGTGCTGGGCTCCATCATGCTGCTCGTCGTGCTCGGGGCCCTGTTCGACTGAGGCCGCAGGGCCGCTGGGGTGGGTTCCGGCTCAGTCCGCGTCGGCCCCGATCAGCAGCCGGGTCGGCCCTGTTCAGGCCGCGTTCGTCGAGGACATCTCCGCGGCACGGGCCACCAGGTCCGCATTGCTCCGAGCCTCCTCGCCGTCGGGCAGGCGCAGTGTGTCCTCCAGCCCGATACGCACGTCCATCCCCGCCGCCAGAGCGGCCTCCAACAGCGGCCACGCCGTCGCGTCCGCACCGTGCAGCATCCGTGGACGGCTGTCCTCGGCCCGGTCGAGCAGAGCCACGATGGTGTCGGCGTTGCGGCGGGCGTCGTCGATCTGCACCTGGGTGGGCTCGATCAGTACCGCCGACACCGTGATCCCCGTCGCCACCAGGATCCGTGCGGCATCGACCGTCCACAGCCCCGCCTCCACGTCCACACGGCGATCGTGCAACAGGTGCACCAGGTCCACCGACCCGGCCTCGTGCAGGTTCACCGTCACCGAGTCCGGCAGGGTCGGCGACGCCCACCGCTGCACCAGATCGTAGCGGCGCACCGGGTCGGACTCGGCCGAGAGCGCCGTGGTCAGCGACACCGGGACCTGGGGGCCGTCGTCACGCAGGCGCTCCATGAGCGAACCCACCACCTGCGGGTCCAACGACTCGGCCCCGCCCGGACCGCGCGGGTGCACGTGCAGGTCGGTCGCACCCGCGTCCACCGCGGAATGGGCGTCCTCCACCATCTGGTCGAGAGAGACCGGAAGGGCGGGGTGGGAACCGGGACGGCGGTCCCCGTTGAGACAGGCGACGATCCTCATGGGACTCTCCTCAGCGTGTCCGTAATGCCGAATGTGCCCGCTCGCACCCGCACGCAAGCCACCCCCGCCCGCACCGTCCTGGCAGGATGTCTGACATGAGAACCACCCTCGCGCTCGCCGCAGCCGTCGCCCTCGCGGTCGGCCCCGCCGCCACGGCGTGGGCCGACACCGACGTGCCCGACGAGCCGGGGGAGGAGGGGCCCGACTACCCGCGCGGGGGTGAACCGCCCGAGGGGTCGGAGGTGGTCTTCGAGTTCCAGGACGAACGGATCTCCGAGTCCAGCGGGATCGCCCCGTCGCTGCTGCACGAGGGCGTGTGGTGGACCCACAACGACAGTGGCCTGCACGAACCCCACGTGTACGCCGTCGACGAGGACGGAGAGACGCTTGCGACCCTCACCCTGAACGCGGAACTGCGCGACTGGGAGGCCGTCACCGTCGCCGAGGGCCCCGATGGTGAGCCGCAGATCCACGTCGGTGACATCGGCGACAACTTCGGCGGCGGGTGGCCCGACATCCGGGTGTACCGGTTCCCCGAGCCCGAGACCCTCGCCGATGCGACCGTCGACCCCACTACGCTGACGCTGGCCTACGAGGACGGCGGTCGCGACGCGGAGTCGATGATGGTCGACCCGCGCGACGGGCGCCTCTACATCGCTTCGAAGGAGTTCTCCGGCGGACTGTACGCCGCACCGGAGGAGCTCGACGCCGAGGGCGAGAACACGCTGGAGCGCATCGATTCGGCGCCCCTGTTCGCCACCGACGGTGCGTTCCACCCCGACGGCACCCGGTACGTGATCCGTACCTACTGGGGTGCCACGGTCTACGACTCCACCGACGGCGTGCCCGGCGATCCGCTGGGCTCGTTCGACCTGCCGGAGATGGAGCAGGGCGAGTCGATCGCCTTCACCCCCGACGGCACCGCGCTCATGGCCGGCTCTGAGGGCGAGCACTCGCCCGTGTGGCGGGTGCCGCTGGCCGAGGAGTTCCTCAGTGAGGAGGACGCCGAGCTCGCCGACGGCGACGGTGCCGGCGACGGTTCCTCCCCGGACGAGGCCGATGCCGAGGACGATGGCGACGGCGGGTCGGCCCTCTTGCCGATCGCCGGCGGGGCCGTCGTCGCCGGGCTCCTCATCGCCGCCGTCGTGTGGCTCGCCCGCCGGTCCTGATTCGTTCTCCAGGGACCCCGGTTCCCGTGCATCGCCGCGTCAGGGCTCGGCTGCCCCGAACCCCTGGCTGTCCCTGGACGCCGGACGGCCGGCGCCGTCACTGAGCCCTCGGGCGCCGGCCCGGAGCCCCCCGGCCGGCGCCCGTGCCGTCTACTGCGGGTCGAGGAAGAACTCGCGTGCGAGGAAGGCGTGGCGGGAGAAGTCGGTGAAGACCCCGTCGACGCCGACCTCGAAGAAGGCCTCGTACTCGGCGGCGAACCCCCCGTACTCGGTGGCCGCGCCCTCCGAGCGCAGGTTCACCGGCAGGAAGTGGTTCTCGCTGCGGAACGTGAACGGGTGCACCAGCAGCCCCGCCTCGTGCGCGTCCGCGACCAGGTCGGTGGCCTCGCCCAGGTTCCCCTCGTTGTCGGTGCCGATGACCAGGCTCTTGTGCGGGCCGATCGCGTGCGCGAACGAGGCGACCTCGGCCAGCCCGTCCGGGGTCGTGTAGTGCCGCCAGTGTTCCTCGGTGCCCATGAGGTAGACCAGCGGGAGTCCGGTTTCGGCGAGCTTTCGCAGGCTCTCGGCCTCGAAGGACTGCAGGAACACCGGGACCTCGGGCTCCTCCCCGTGCAGCCCGGCCTCCCGCAGCTCGGCGATCAGGGTCGGCTCCAGCTCCAGGCCCTGTGCCACGTGGTACGCGGGGTGCTTGGTCTCGGGGTAGACCCCGATCGGCCGGCCCAACTCCTCGGTCAGCGACTTCGCGAGCTCGATGACCTCACCGAGGGTGGGGATCCCGTAGCTGCCGTCCATCACCGCGTTCTCGGGGCGCACCTTCGGCATGCGCTCGACGGCGCGCAGGGTCCGGATCTCGGCGAGGGTGAAGTCCTGCGCGAAGAAGCCTTCCGTCTCGCGGCCGTCGACGGTGCGGGTGGTGCGGCGGTCGGCGAACTCGGGGCGGTCGGCCACGTCAGTGGTGTCGCCGATCTCCTGCTCGTGCCGGCAGATCAGTGCGCCGTCGCTGGTCGATACGAGGTCCATCTCGATGAAGTCGCCCCCGTGGCGGGCCCCCAGTTCGTAGGAGGCGAGGGTGTGCTCGGGCCGGTGACCCGAGGCTCCCCGGTGGGAGATGATCTTGATCGGGGGTTCCTTCTTGTTCCTGCGCACAGTCGACCGTCCTGGTAGCTCAGAGCCTGCGAAAAGGGGAGTGGCCGGCCCCTCGCAGGGACCGGCCACCATTGTGCAACGCCGCGGACCTCGGCGGGGCCGTTCGCCCGCGGCGGTGTGATCAGGCCAGCTTGGCCGCCACGAAGTCGATGCACTGCGTGAGGGCGTCGACGTCGCTGGGCTCCACCGCGGGGAACGTCGCGACACGGAGCTGGTTGCGGCCGAGCTTGCGGTAGGGCTCGGTGTCCACGACGCCGTTGGCGCGCAGAACCTGCGCGATCGCGGCGGCGTCGACGGAGTCGTCGAAGTCGACGGTGCCCACGACCTGCGAGCGCTGCGCCGGGTCGGTGACGAACGGCGACGTGAACTCGGTCCGGTCGGCCCAGTTGTAGAGGATCGACGAGGACTCGTGGGTGCGGTCCACCGCCCACTTGAGGCCGCCGTTGCCGTTCATCCACTCGAGCTGCTCGGCCAGGAGCAGGAGCGTGGCCACGGCCGGGGTGTTGTAGGTCTGGTCCTTGCGCGAGTTCGTGATCGCGGTCTCGAGGGAGAAGAACTCCGGGATGTAGCGGCCGGACGCGGCGATCTCCTCGGCGCGGGCGATCGCGCGGGGCGACATGACGGCGATCCACAGACCGCCGTCGGAGGCGAAGCTCTTCTGGGGGGCGAAGTAGTAGACGTCGGTCTCGGAGATGTCGACGGGCAGGCCGCCGGCGCCGCTGGTGGCGTCGACGAGCACGAGGGAGTCGTCGTCGGCGCCGGCAGGGCGGGCGATGGGCGCGGCCACACCGGTGGAGGTCTCGTTGTGGGTGAGCGCGTAGGCGTCCACGCCGGCCTCGGCGGACAGCGCGCCGTGCGTGCCCGGGTCGGTGGCGATGACGGTGGGCTCCGAAAGCCAAGGGGCGCCCTGGGCGACCTTGGCGAACTTGCTGGAGAACTCACCGAAGGACAGGTGCTGCGACTTCTGGCGGATCAGGCCGTGGGCGGCGATGTCCCAGAACGCGGTCGTGCCGCCGTTGCCGAGGACGACCTCGTAGCCCTCGGGCAGGGAGAAGAGGTCGCGTACGCCCTCGCGCACGCGGCCCACGAGGGACTTCACCGGCTTCTTGCGGTGAGAGGTGCCCATGTAGGTCGCACCGGAGGAGGCCAGCGTGTCGAGCTGTGCGGTACGGACTTTGGACGGGCCGCTGCCGAATCGGCCGTCGGCGGGCAACAGGTTCGCGGGGATCTCAATCTCGTCGGTCACGTGTACCAGCGTAGTGGCGGCGCTGTTCGCGAAGGGCCCAGGGGTCGCATTTCAGCACGTGAAACACTGTGATGGGAGGTGAGCCCGTGTGAACCGAACACGAATCACGTCGGGCACGCTCATTTCCCGGACCCCTGGCCGGGACAGGTCACCGCAATTGTGCCGAAACCCCTTAACTCGGACCGTTTTGTGGTGTCTAATGGGTCAGCTCCTGGGACCCGACGCCCCCCATGGAGAGGCCCAGAGATGTCACAGCGGGATTCCGGCACCCCGGAACCGACACCGGCCCCCGGCGCCCCCGAAGCCACTCGGGTGTTCGACGAGCTCCGCACGCGCCCCGAACGCAAGCTGTACCGCCTCCAAAGGCGCATGCACCGCCAAGCCGCATCGCGTCTTCCCCCGCCTCGACGCGAAGGGTGGCAGCGCGGGACCTCACCGAGCCCCCGCCCGTCCTGGACGTGGAGGTCGAACGGCCCGAGGACCGTGAGCGCGTACGCCGCACCCTGGTGCTCCGCTGCGGCACACACCCGGTCTGGGAGATCGCGCCCGGCCAGGCCCCCTCCGAGAGCGAGGCCGCGTCCGCCGACCGGGAACCCGGCCCCGACCCGCGCGGGGTGCACGGCCGCGACACCGTCCGGACCCTGCGCCGCGGATGGTTGGGCAGGCGCAACCGCGACCGCGCCGCCGTACGACCCCGGTCCCCGGAGAACGCCTCCGGTCCCCCCGCACCCGCCGAACCCCCGCACGCGACCACCGATGAGCTCTACCGCCTGATGGAGGAGCTGGTCGAGGACGGTTTCGCCTGGCCCGGGCCCCTGCGGCGCAAACGGGGCCGCAAGGTTCCTCCGCCCCCGCGCTTCGCCCACCTGCGCTCCCTGCTCTGGCTCTACCGCAGCGACTACGCGGCCGTGGAGAGCCACGCCAAGGGCAACGAGAGCTCAGGCGGCCGGGACGACGGCGGCAACGCGGTCACGGCCGGAGGGGACCCCGAACAGTGGCAGGAGAGCAGGACCCACGCCGAGGTCGTCGGCCGCCTGCGCGCGGTGCGCCTGAACCATGCCAAGCGGCGGCTCGAACAGGCCGAGTCCGAGCTCAAACGGGCCCGCCGTGAGGGCAGGACGGAGCAGATCCGTGCAGCCGCGCGGGCCCGGCGCCGGGCGGCCCGGGTCGTGGCGCGCCGGAACCTGGTCAAGCGCGCCTCACCCCTGCTCGACGTGCTCGCCTGGTTGGGCGTGCGGGCCAAGTTCGACAAGCTGGACGACGCCGTCTTCACCCCGGTCGGGTACGGCAGTTCCGTCCTGACCTCCGTGCCCGTGGGTTTCGTGGTGGCAGGCGCCGCCGCGTTCGACAACGCGGTCGTCCTGGGCGGTGCCGTGCTCCTCGCTCTGGGTTTCCTCGGCCTGCTGCTGTGCATCCGCCGCCCGTGGCTGCCCTACGCGTGGCTCAACCACCACAGGTACATGGACTGGGACCCCAGCAAGGACCAGAACGCGGCCGGCGACCACCGCAGCCGGGGCACTCACGTGCTGAGCCGGCTGAGCACCGACCGGGAGCGCACGGGCGAGATCAGGAAGGGGACCGAACCACCGGCCGTGCACCGGCTGGCGGTCAACGCCTTCCTCGACGACCTCCACCACGCCTACGGCGTCTCCGGTCGCCGGTACCCGCGACCGCGCAGGGGGCGCGACCGCCGTCCGGTCCTGGTCTTCGACGCAGACGGCGCGGACCGCGTGACCGCCTACTTCGTGCAGCTGATCGAGGACGAACGGCTGCGGCGCGCCTACCCCGACCCCCTCGTCCTGGTCCAGGTCCGGGGACGCGGCACCGCCTCCGTGGTGGAGGAGGCACCCGACCCTGCGCGGTACACGACCCTCCCGGAGGCCGTCGGGTACGAGCCCGAGGTCCCCTCGCTCCGGGACTGGACACGGGCGCGGCAGTCGGCCGGCAGCCTCGGCGCCGGCCGACTCCTCAGAAGCAGGGTCGGCCCTTTCCCGGAGGAGGCGGTCGGGGACGCCCCCGCACCCGTCCGCGTCCTCACCGCCCCCGCCCTGACCGGGCTGTGGGGAGCCGGGGCCGGTGCGCTCGCGCTCGTCGTCGTCTTCGCGCTGCCGCCGGTGGTGCAGCAGACCTTCGAGTGCGTCGACGAGGGGCTCCTGGTGCCCGAGGGCATCACCACCGTCGCGGCCGGCGACTCCAAGGCATGCGTGGGGCTGACCTACGGCGACTTCGTCTTCGACGACCGCCTAGAGGAGGTCAGCCAACGCATCGAGCGGCAGAACACCCGGGTCGACGACAGCGGTGCCCCCTACGTCACCATCGCCTACCTCGGTGAGCTCGACACCCCCGGGCACGACACCTACGACATGGCCGGGGTGCAGGGGGAGCTCGTCGGTATGGCGATGCGCCAGGCCCAGCACAACGCCTTCGCCGAGCGCAACGGCTCGAAGGGGCTGCGGATCAAGTTCCTCATGGGCAATGCGGGCCGCAACTGGGAACACGCACCCGACGTCGCCGACCAGATCGTCGAGCGGGCCGAGGACGAGTCCCTCGGTATGGACCGGCCGATCGTCGCGCTCGGGTTCGGGCAGAGCGTCGCGCCCAACAGCGAGGCGATCCAGCGTATGAGTACGGCCCGCATCCCCGTGATCGGGACGACCGCCACCTTCGACGACGTGGCCGCAGGCGGGCCGGAACAGCCGCGTAGCCCGTACTTCTTCCCCACCGCGCCCTCGAACAGCCGCCTCGCGGTCCAGGCCGCGAACTGGGCGCTGGAGGGCGCCTCGACGGTCCGCCACGGGCGGCAGATCACGATGGAACCGGCCGGGAACGCGGCGGTCATCGCCAACGCCGGGGCGGCGAGCGACGGCGGGGACCTCGAACAGTACGGACCCGACCTCGCCCAACGCTTCATGGAGGAGTTCGGGACCGGGGGCGGCCGACCGTGGGCGCCCCCCGATGGCCGGGACCTGCCCGGGGACCAGGGCAGCGGGATCCTCTTCTACGACGAGACGGGCTACGGGGACCTCCCGACCGTCCAGGACCAGGTCGAGGAGGTCTGCAAGGAGGACCCGCCCGACCTCTTCTACTACGCGGGCCGGGCCGAGGAGTTCGGCGAGTTCCTGAGCGTGGTCGAGGGCGGGGGCACCAGCGCCTGCCGGGGAGGGGAGACCACCGTCCTGGCAGCCGACGACATCAGCAAGTACGCCGCCGACGAGGAGGAGAACCTCGCCGAGCGTTCGCCGCCGCAGATCTTCTACACGCCGCTGGTGCCCAGCGCCCCCTGGGAGGACACCGCGGCCGAGGCACACGCGACGACCTTCTACGTCGACGTGCAGGAACTGATCGACGACCTCTACGACAAGAACGAGGACGAGGAGCTCCCCTCGGTCTCCCACGCCGCCACGGCCTACGACGCGATGCGGGTCATCGACCGGTCCCTGGACCAGAACATGGTCGAGGGAGCGCCCGCCCGCTTCCTCGCCCAGGAGGAGGACTACGAGGAGACCCGGGAGACCGTCTACACCGGGATCAGCGGGACGAGCGGGATCAGCGGCAACAGCGGCTACCTGGGTTTGGAGGGCCTGGGCCCGGGCAACTGGAACCCGCACCGCTTGGTACAGCTCGTGTTCGTGGGCGAGGAGATCGGCGGCGGGTTCCAGCACGTGGTCGAGAGCTGCGGCATGACCGCCTCCGACGAGATGCTCGAGGACGACGGGTGTATCGACACCGGCGCCTCCGACCTCGATCGGGAGCCCTGACCTCGGGCGGTCCGGGCCGTGTTCCCGCCAACGCCCGCCGGGGCCCGGTTCCGGCGGGCTGGTTGACGCGGCCGAGGCCGCGCGCGAGAGGATGAGCGCGTGGAGCACCCGAACCCCGCCGGTCTGCGGAGGGCCTACCACGGCCGTCCCCTGTACCGTTCCGCGATGGCCGGCCACCCCATGACCCAGTTCCACCTCTGGTTCGAGGAGGCCTACGACATCGGCCTGCCCGAACCGAACGCGATGGTGCTGTCGTCGGTCGAACCGTCCGGCATGCCCCGCGGGCGCACCGTACTCATGAAGGGCTACGACAGCGCCGGGATCCGGTTCTTCACCAACTACACCTCCCGCAAGGGGCGCGCTCTGGAGGCCGACCCCCGCGCGTGCGTGGTCTTCCCCTGGCACCCGATCCGCCGCCAGGTCCTCATGGCCGGCCGGGTGGAACGCCTCGACGACGAGGAGAACGACCGCTACTTCGCCTCCCGCCCTCGCGGCTCGCGCATCGGGGCCTGGGCCAGCGAGCGCCAGTCCGCCCCGGTGGCCGACCGCACCGAGCTCGAGAGCCTCTACACCCAGTTCGACAGTGTGTGGGAGCCGGGCCGGGACATCCCCCGGCCGGACTACTGGGGCGGGTTCCGGCTCGTCCCGGAGGAGGCCGAGTTCTGGCAGGGCGGGGTAGACCGGATGCACGACCGTTTCCGGTACCTGCGAGTCGGCGCCGACCCGGGCGCTGCCGTCGGGGACGCCTGGACGATCGAGCGCCTGGCCCCCTGAACCCCGCGGCAGCTCCCCAACACCTCCCGGCGAACCTCCGAAAGCCCCGATGATGGTGATTTTCGTCGCTCCGCACGCCCGTTCGGAGCGCCACCGAGCACACTGCGCACCGGGGTGCGGACCCTCGGACACCTCCGCCTTCGTCACCCCGGACCGTGGAACAAGGGCAGAGGACCCTTGCGCCACAGGGGCTCACACGACGGAACCGTGTCCGCATCGTGAGTCCGTGCGAAATGCACGACGCCCGCACCGCGATATGCTGGAGTCAACGGTGGTCGCTCCAGCGGCCCTGCGGACGCCCCGGTCCCCGCCGGCCACTGGGAATCACGCCGTCCTGGCCTGTGTTGTGAGAGACCTGCCGTGTCCGCCGTCAACGCGCGCCGGGCACAAAGCCTTGGGAGGGGAGACGTGACCGCACACGGGCTGATCGACACGACGGAGATGTACCTCCGCACGGTCTTCGAGCTTGAGGAGGAGGGCATCGTCCCGCTCCGCGCGCGCATCGCCGAGCGTCTGCACCAGAGCGGACCGACGGTGAGCCAGACCGTCGCACGCATGGAGCGCGACGGCCTGCTGCGGGTCGAGAACGACCGCCACCTGGTCATGACCGGCGAAGGACGCCGTCTGGCCACGCACGTCATGCGCAAGCACCGGCTCGCCGAGCGTCTGCTCGTCGACGTCATCGGGCTGCCCTGGGAGGACGTGCACATCGAGGCCTGCCGCTGGGAGCACGTGATCTCCGAAGCGGTCGAGGAGCGACTGGTCTCCCTCATGAACGCACCGTCGGTCTGCCCGCACGGCAACCCCATCCCCGGGTTGGACGAGCTGGGCCTGGCCGACTACGCGCCGGAACCCTTCACCGACGACTCCATCGTCCCCATGGTCGACGCGGCCTCGGGCAGCGAGTCCACGGTGACGGTGCGGCGCATCAGCGAGCAGATCCAATCGGACGCCGACATCATGCGCAGTCTGCGCCTGGCCGGGGTACGACCGGGTCAGGACGTCGTGATGCGGGCGTCCGACGGCGGGGTCCGGGTCATCGACGAGGACGGTGGCACGGAGTTGTCCGGCGACGTCGCCGGACACATCTTCGTCGCCAAACCTTGAGACCTCACCAGGAACGGTGACTGCTCATCAGGATTGTGACAATGCCTGCGGAAGCGTTGACGGTGTTGCTACGCTCACCCGTAGGTGCGGTCGTTCGGGGTACCCGGAGCGGGCAGGAATGCAGCTCATGACGGCGAGGTGGCGGCTAGATGACACGGTGGGGTGAGCCCTCCCGGGAGAGCGACGCTCTCACCACGGCCGCCGTGGTCGAACAGGCGCAGATCGCCGTCGTCGTCATCGACCGGCACAGCAACCTGCGCTACTGGAACCCCTTCGCCCGCGAACTCTTCGGCTTCGTCGACGGGCGCGACCACGTCGGCCTCTCCCTGCTCGACATCGGTATCCACGAGTCCGACCGCGAGCACGCCGTCCAGCTCGCCCGCCGTGTCCTGCGGGGGGAGCCCTGGGAAGGCACGTTCGCGGTCCTGCGCGGTGACGGCACGTGGATCCACGTGCGCGCCCAGGCCGTCCCGGTGCGCGACGACGAGACCGGGGAGATCGACGGCATCACACTCATCGCCCGCGAGGCCCTGCGCAGCGGGCGCGTGGAGGAGCAGTACGGCCTGCTGGAACGCATCGGCAGCCGGCTGGCCGGTTCGCTGGAGTTCGATTCCACGGTCAAGGGCGTGGCCGGGATCCTCGTCCCGCAGTTCGCCGACCACTGCTTCATCGACCTCTACGACGACGACCGGCTCATCAGACAGGTGTCGGTGCACGCCGAGGGGTGGACGCCCCCGCCGCGCAGCTGGGTCGAGCCCGGCGAAGAGGTCCGCTACCCCGAACGCCACTTCGTCACCCAGGCGCTGCGCCGTCTCGAGACGGTCGTGAGCAGCGACCACCTCTTCTCGAACTCGCCCAACGACCGCTCCGACCGGGTCTCGCGCCAGGTCGGCGTCACCTCCGCGATCGCCGCCCCGCTTCGGGCGCGCGGCGAGGTGCTGGGCGTGCTCACCCTGGCCCTCTCGGGGCTGTCCCCGCGCCAGAAGAACACCTACGGCGGGTTCGACCGCGACCTCGTGGGCGCGATCGCCTCCCGGGTGGCTTTGGCCATCGACAACGCGCGCCTGTTCGAGGACGAGCGCAGCACGGCGCTTGCGTTCCAGCACAGCCTCCTGCCGCGCGGGTTCCCCCAGCTCGACGGGCTCACCGTTGCGCACCGGTACCTGCCGGCCGGGCCGTTCCAGGCGGACGGGTACGGGGTCCAGACCCAGGTCGGCGGCGATTTCTACGACGCGATCCCGCTCTCGGCCGGACGCGTGGGCCTGGTCATCGGCGACGTCGAGGGGCACGGCCCGCACGCCGCCGCCGTCATGGGGCAGCTGCGCGCCGCCCTTCGCGCCTTCGCCCAGGCCGACCGCGAGCCGGCCGACATCCTCCGCGAACTCGACGAGTGGGTGCGCCAGCTCGGCCAGCCCGACGGCAACGGCGGCACGTGGATCCCCAGCGTCAGCTGCCTGTACATGGTCTACGACGCCTGGTCGCGCGAGTTGTCCTACGCCAACGCCGGGCATGCTCCTCCGCTGCTGGTCACCTCCGATTCGGTCGAACCCCTGGAGCTCGCGCTGCCCGACCGCATGCTCGGTGTGCGCGCCAAGAGCGGCTCGGGCGAGGACATCGTCTACCACCAGGCCGACCTGCGCCTGCCCACCGGCGCGACCCTGGTCATGTACACCGACGGTCTCGTGGACCGCCACCCCGCGGGCGGGCGCCCCGACCCCGAGCGTGCGCTCGCGCGCATGACCGAGCGGGTCGCAGAGGTCGCCGACAAGGACGTCGAACAGATCGCCGAGGCCGCGGTGAACAGCGTCCCGGGCCAGCTCGACGACGACACCGCGCTGTTGGTGGTGCGCACCAACTCCGATCAGCTCGCCCTGACAGAGGGCTGGTTCCGCTCCGATGCCTCGACCGTGGGGGAGGCGCGCCACCTGGCCGCCCAGACGTTCAAGGCGTGGGGCATGGACCGCGACCAGGCGGAGCTGGCCTGTCTGCTCGTGTCGGAGATCGTCACGAACGTCGTCATCCACGCCACCCCGCGTCCTGTGCACCGCGAGTTCGCCGGTGGCGGGGTGTTCGACTCCGAGAGCCCGCTCGAAGGCGGTGACGACGAGTTCGACGAGGACTGGACCGACCTGCTGGAGGCGGCCGCCGAGGAGGACGAGGCCTCCGAGGACCCCGCGGAGAAGGAGTTCCTGCTCCGGCTGCGCAGCGGCGCCGAAACCGTGTGGGTGGAGGTCTTCGACCACGACCTGCGCCTGCCGCGGATCCGCAGCGCCGCCGCCGACGACGAGGGCGGCAGGGGGCTGTACCTGGTGGAACAGCTGGCGACCCGGTGGGGTTCTCGGCCGACCCCGGACGGCAAGGCCGTGTGGTTCGAGATGCCGATGTTCGGTGAGCACGGCCCCGACGAGGGTTGAGGTTCCGCGTGGGAGCGGCACTCGTCCGCGGCCCCCCGCAGGTTACCGCCAGGACCACGCCCACAGCAGCAGACACAGGAACACGAAGAAGACCACGATGCCCTTGGTGCTCCAGGGGACGTGGACCTTGGGCCGGAGCCAGCGCACACCGATCACGAGCAGGACCACCAGCAGGCCCATCACGATGAGGCCGTCCCACGAACCGGTCATTACCGCTCCGACCCTTCTTGCTGCGCGCTCTGTGGCTACAGGCCCAGGCCGCGTCCGACGATCTCCTTCATGATCTCGGTCGTGCCGCCGTAGATCGTCTGGATGCGTGCGTCCTGCCAGGCCCGCGCCACGGGGTATTCCATCATGTAGCCGTACCCGCCGTGAAGCTGGAGGCAGCGGTCCATGACCCGGTTGCACATCTCGGTGGTCCACCACTTGGCCTTCGCGGCGTCCTCGACCGTGAGCTCTCCCCTGTTCAGGAGCTCGACGCCCCGGTCCACGTAGGTGCGGGCCAGGTCCACCTCGGTCGCCATTTCAGCCAGGGCGAAACGGCTGTTCTGGAAACGACCGATAGGCCGACCGAACGCGGTGCGCTCGCGGCAGTACTCGATGGTGTGCTGGAGCATGAAGTCGGCGGAGGCGACCGCGCAGGTGGCGATGGACAGCCGCTCCTGGGGCAGGTTCTCCATCAGGTGGATGAAGCCCAGGCCCTCGGTGCCGATGATGTTGCCGACGGGCACACGCACGTCGTCGAAGAACAGCTCGGCGGTGTCCTGAGCCTTCATCCCGATCTTGTCGAGATTGCGCCCGCGCTCGAACCCGGGCATGCCGCGCTCGACGGCCAGCAGGGAGAAGCCCTGGGCGCCGGCCTCGGGGTCGGTCTGGCAGACCACCACGACCAGGTCGGCGTTGATGCCGTTGGTGATGAAGGTCTTCTGCCCATTGAGGACGAACTCGTCGCCGTCGCGGACCGCAGTGGTCTTGACGCTCTGCAGGTCGCTGCCGGTGCCGGGCTCGGTCATGCCGATCGCGGTGATGAGCTCGCCGCTCGCGAAGCCGGGGAGCCAGCGCTCCTTCTGCTCGTCGTCGGTGAGCCCGACCAGGTAGGGCGCCATGATGTCGTTCTGGAGGGTGACGCCGAACCCGCTGGCGTGGGCCTTGCAGACCTCCTCGTTGACCACGGTGTTGTACCGGAAGTCGTTCAGCCCGGTGCCGCCGTACTCCTCCGGGACCCCGTGGCCGAGCAACCCGACCCGGCCGGCCTTGGCCCACACCTCGCGGGGGACGATCCCCTCCTTCTCCCATTCGGCGTGGAAGGGGGAGACCTCGCGCTTGAGGAACTCCGCGACCGTCTCGCGGAAGAGGTCGTGGTCGGAGTCGAACAGTTCCCGCTTCATGTGCTGCTCTCCGGGTGTTGGGGATCACGTTGGATGTGACTTCACAGTAACCGAATCCGATTCGGTTTAGAAGGGGTCCGGCCAAGGCGCAGCAAAGTTCCCGGCCGTGCGGCGGTTCCCGGACCTCCCCGGTCGGCAGGTTCCTAGGGTGCGGGGCACAAGACGCGGACGGGCGTGAGGGGAACGCATGGCGCAGGAGCAGGCCGGTCGACGGGACCGGCGGGAACACGACGGAGGACGCATCGCGCTCATCATGTCGGCGCTCATGCTGACCGTGCTGCTCGCCGCGCTGGACCAGACCATCGTCTCCACCGCACTGCCCACGATCGTCTCGGACCTCGGTGGCCTCAACCACCTGTCCTGGGTCATCACCGCCTACCTGCTCGCAGTCACCGCAGTGACCCCGCTGTGGGGCAAGCTCGGGGACCAGTTCGGGCGCAAACCCCTGTTCCTGACCTGCATCGTCATCTTCCTGGTCGGATCGATGCTGTGCGGACTGGCGCAGAACATGCTGCAGCTCATCCTCTTCCGCGCCGTGCAGGGGCTCGGCGGGGGCGGGCTCATGGTGCTGGCCTCCGCGATCATCGGCGACGTCGTCTCACCCCGCGAGCGCGGCAAGTACCAGGGGTTGTTCGGTGCGGTATTCGGTGTCTCCAGCGTCGCCGGCCCCGTCCTGGGCGGACTCTTCGTGGACCACCTGTCCTGGCGCTGGGTCTTCTACATCAACCTGCCGCTCGGGATCGTTGCCTTCCTGACCGTGCTGTCGGTGCTGCCCCGCAACGTGCCGACCGGGCGCGGACGTGTCGACTACGCGGGGATCGTGTTCATCGCCGCCACCGCCGTGTGTGTGACGCTGGTGGCCTCGTGGGGCGGCAGCGTCCACCCGTGGACGTCGGCGCCGGTGCTGGGGCTGGGGGCGGCCGCGGTCCTGTTCGGCTTCCTGTGGTGGCTCACCGCGCGGCGGGCCGAGGAGCCGGTGCTGCCGCTGAGCCTGTTCGGCAACCGCATCATCGTCGTCGGCATGGCGATCAGTTTCTGCGTCGGCTTCGCGATGATGGGATCGATGGCGTTCCTGCCGCTGTTCCTGCAGGTCGTGCACGGGATGTCGCCGACCGCTTCTGGCCTGCACCTGTTGCCCATGGTGGTCGGCCTGTTCGCGACCTCGCTGGGCAGCGGCCGCCTGGTCACCCACACCGGTCGCTACAAACCGTTCCCCGTCGCCGGGATGGCGATCACCTCGCTGGGGCTGTTCCTGCTCTCGCTCATGGGTCCGGACACCCCCGTGCCGCTCATGAGCCTGTACTTCTTCACGCTGGGTGTGGGGATCGGCCTGGTCATGCAGGTCGTGGTCGTGGTCATCCAGAACGCGGCCCCCTACCGCGACCTCGGTGTGGCCACCTCGGCGGGAACCTTCTTCCGCTCGGTGGGCGGCTCGTTCGGCACCGCGGTGTTCGGGGCGATCTTCGCCGCTCAGCTGGCGGGCAACATCGCCGCCCGGGCCGGGGAGATCGACCTCCCGGCCGGCATCGACGTGGGAACCCTGGAGAGCGATCCGCGCGCGCTCGACCAGCTGTCCCCGCAGGCCCAGGCGTCGTTCCTGGAGGCCTACGCCGAGGCGGTCGACGTCGTCTTCCTGTCGGCGGTGCCGCTGGCCTTGGCCGGGTTCGTGCTCGCGCTGTTCCTCAAGGAGATCCCGCTGCGCACGACCGTGGGCACCCCCGACCTCGACGAGTCGGTGTCTCCGGTCCCGGCGGGCAGCCGCGCCCCCATGGCGCACGTGGAGTACGAGGTCATGCGTGCGTGCGGGCGCGAGGGCGCCGGGCACATGTACGAACGCCTGCGCGAGGCTGCCGGGCTCGAGCTCTCACCCCGGGCCTGCTGGTCGCTGAGCCACCTGGGGGTGACGGGGCCGCTGCGCCGCGAGGAGCTGGTGCGCATGTCCGGTCTGGGCGAGGAGGGTTGGGAGGAGACCCACCGCGAGCTGCTCGACGCGGGATACCTCGTCTCGGCCGACGAACCGTGGGAGCTGAACCTGCGCGGTGCCGACGCGGCCCGCCGCCTGTTCGAGGCCCAGCGCACAGCCCTGATGTCGCTCTTGTCGGACTACTCCCCGGACGAGCACCCGGAGATCGTGGCTGCGCTCAACCGGATGACAGCCGACACCCTGGGTGACGAGGGGGACGCCGGCTCGCTCGGCCGGGAGGACCGCAGCCCCTGAGGGTGGGCGGGACCACATTAACGGGGGGCGGCCTCTTGCAACGCGAGGCAAACCGAATACAGTTCGGTTCAGAACCGTCACCATTCCACGCCCCTTGGAGGACCCCGTGGCCGAGGCCTACATCGTCGGCGCAGTCCGCACCCCCGTCGGTACGAAGAAGGGCGCCCTCGCCGGCGTGCACCCGTCCGACCTGGGAGCGCACGTGCTCAAGGAGCTCGTCGAACGCACCAGTGTCGACGCAGAAGCCGTCGAGGACGTCATCATGGGCTGTGTGAGCCAGGTCGGCCCTCAGGCCCTGGACCTGGCCCGCACCTCGTGGCTGTCGGCCGGGCTGCCCGAGAGCGTCCCCGGCGTCACCATCGACCGCCAATGCGGCTCCTCCCAGCAGGCCCTGCACTTCGCGGCCCAGGGCGTCATGTCCGGCACACAGGACCTCGTCGTGGCCTCCGGCGTGGAGAACATGGGCATGGTCCCGATGGGCTCCAACGTCCAGTTCGCCATCGACAACGGCATCGGCCTGTACGGCGACGGCTGGTTCGAGCGCTACGGCATGCAGGAGATCTCGCAGTTCCGCGGTGCTCAGCTCATGTGCGAGAAGTGGGGCTACAAGCGGGAGCAGCTCGAGCAGTTCTCCCTCGAGAGCCACCAGCGCGCCGCCGAGGCCCTCGAGGGCGGCTACTTCGACGACCAGATCGCCCCCCTCGCGGGCGTGAACCAGGACGAGGGCGTCCGCGCCGACACCACCCTGGAGAAGATGGCCGGCCTCAACGCCCTGCGCGAGGGCTGGGAGCTCACCCCGGCCGTCGCCAGCCAGGTCTCCGTCGGTGCCGGTGCCGTGCTGATCGCCTCCGAGGCGGCGGTCAAGAAGCACAACCTGACGCCGCTGGCCCGGGTCGTGCAGCTCTCCCTCGTGGGCGACGACCCGGTCTACATGCTCACCGCCCCGATCCCCGCGACCCGCATCGCGCTGGAGAAGGCCGGCCTGAGCATCGACGACATCGACGTCACCGAGATCAACGAGGCCTTCGCGCCCGTGCCGATGGCCTGGACCGACGAGCTGGGCGCCGACCCGGCCAAGGTCAACCCCAACGGCGGCGCCATCGCCCTGGGCCACCCGCTGGGTGCCACCGGCGCGGTCCTCATGACCAAGCTCGTGGGCGAACTGCAGCGTTCCGGCGGCCGTTACGGCCTGCAGACCATGTGCGAGGGCGGCGGACAGGCCAACGTCACCATCATCGAGCGCGCCTGACACTCCGCGCTCCCGGGGCCGTGCCCGCCCGTCGGCGGCACGGCCCTTCGTCGTGCCCGGTTACCTGCTCTCGAGTGCGGGCGTGCGTTCGCGCGGTCCACGGCCTACGGGCCTGCTCCGAGCCCCCGGATCTCACGCGGAGCCGATGAGCGTCCGCGTTCAGGCGGGGTCGGGGGTGACGGGGGAGTGCAGTCCCGCGCCGGAGACACCGTGTTCCAGGCCGAGCCAGGCCGCCGTCTCGACGAGCTGCTCGTGCAGCTCGGGCAGGGCGTCGTCGCGTGCGCCGGGCTCGAGGGTGATGCGGTGGGCCAGCAGCACGCCTGCGCGGCGGTCGGCCTTGAGGTCGACGCGGGCCACGAGGTCCTCGCCGAGCAGGAACGGCAACACGTAGTACCCGTGCACCCGCTTCTCGGCGGGCACGTAGATCTCCAACCTGTACCGGAACCCGAAGAGCTCCTCGGCGCGGTCGCGGGTCCACACGAGCGGGTCGAAAGGGCTCAGCAGCGCGCGGGTGTCGACCGAGCGCGGGACTCGGGCGTCGCGGTGCAGGTACGCGGGGCGGTCCCAGCCCTGCACCGTGACCGGCAGCAGCTCACCCGAGTCCACGAGGTCGGCCACGGCCCGGCGGGAAAGGCCCGGGCGTAGCCGGAAGTAGTCGCGCAGGCACGGCTCGGTCGCCACCCCGTGGGCGCGTGCGGCGATCGCGACGAGCTCGCGTGCGGAGTCCTCCGGCCCCAGCTGCGGGGCGTTCAGGTGCTCGGGCGGCAGTACCCGTTCGGTGAGGTCGTAGCGGCGCTCGAACTGGGCGGTGCGGCCGTCGGTCATCACGTCGCCGACCCAGAACGCGTACTCCAGGCACTTCTTGACCTCGGACCAGTTCCATCCCCAGTGCTCCTTGGCGCGGGGCGCGTCGTGGGCCAGCGCCGCTTCGACCTCGCGCGCCGTGGCGGGGCCGATGCGCTCGACCTCCTCCCGGGCCGCCTCGACCAGGTCGGGGCGCCGCTCGCGGATGGGGGAGACCCAGCCGTCCTGCCGATGGCGGTTGGCGTCC
>NZ_ANBF01000080.1 GCF_000341025.1 Nocardiopsis salina YIM 90010
GGTACCAGGCTCGCCTCGTGCGCCCATGCCTCGACCAGGCGGGCCCGCCCCGAGCCCGCGGCGGTGGTCGCAGCCCGGTCCAGCAGTGCCGGGTCGTAGGAACCCATGCGCGCGAACACCGGCAGGTACTGGCTGCGGGCGAGAACGTTCACGCTGTCGATCTGGAGCAGGCCCGTGCGGCGCACCACCCGGCCCAGGTGGGCGAGGGTCGGGGTCCCCTTCGGGCGCGGGTCGGTGAGCCCTTGCGCGGCGATGGAGATCCGTCGCGCCTGGGAGAGCGAGAGCACGGAGTCGCGGCGGGGGGGGCGGG
>NZ_ANBF01000081.1 GCF_000341025.1 Nocardiopsis salina YIM 90010
GCTGCCCATCCGCCGGTGCAGGTCCTCCTCCAGGGAGGGGCCCGTCTCGGAACCGCCGATGAGCGGCCCCGGAAGCGACGGGTCGGCCACTCCCTCCTCCAACCACGTGTAGGAATCGCCGAGCAGCCTCCGGGAGAGCTTGCCGTCGACGTCGTCGGTGTTGGACCACAGCCCCTCGAAGAGCGTGGCCACCCGGAGACGGGCCTGGCGGCAGAAGACGTCGGCGAGCTCGAAGGGCCCGGACCCGCGCTCGGGGTGGTGGTCGACGTCGTGTCGGGCCCGCACCACGGCCGCGCTCATCGCGAAGAGCTCCGCGCCGATGTCCACGAGCCGGGCGAGGAAGGCCTGCTTGGTCTCCATCTTCCCCTGCCAGACCGACATCCCGTAGAACGTGGACCGGGCCAGCTTGCGGCTGGTGCGTTCCACGTACCGCAGGTGCTGGGCAAGTGGGCCGAACTCCACGAACGCCGACGGCACCTGACCCTGCCCGACGGCGAGCGTGGGCAGCCACTTGGCGTAGAACCCGCTCGCCCGGGCCACGGCTCCGGCCTTGTCGGCGGTCTCGGCGTCGGGGTCGATGATGTCGCCGGCGACCGACAGGTGCGCGTCCACGGCCTCGCGGGCGATGAGCAGGTGCATGATCTCGGTCGCGCCCTCGAAGATCCGGTTGATGCGCAGGTCCCGCAGCATCTGCTCGGCCGGCACACCCCGTTCGCCGCGGGCCGCCAGGGACTCGGCGGTCTCGTACCCGCGCCCGCCCCGGATCTGCACGAGCTCGTCGGCGATGGTCCACGCGTGCTCGGAGGCCCACAGTTTGGCGATGGCCGCCTCGATGCGGATGTCGTTGCGGCCCTCGTCCGCCATCTGCCCGGCCAGCTCGAGCATCGCCTCCATCGCGTAGGTGGTCGCGGCGATGTAGGAGATCTTCTTGGCGACCTCCTCGTGCTTGCCGACGGGACGCCCCCACTGCACCCGTTCGCGAGACCACTCGCGGGCGATCCTGGTCGACCACTTCCCTGCACCCACGCACAGGGCGGGCAGGGACAGACGGCCGGTGTTGAGCGTGGACAGTGCGATGCGCAGCCCGTGGCCCTCCTTGCCGAGCCGGTTCTCGGCCGGGACCCGCACCTGGTGCAGCCGGGTGAGGCCGTTCTCGATCCCGCGCAGGCCCATGAAGCGGTTGCGTCGTTCCACGGTGATGCCGGGGCTGTCGCCCTCCACCACGAACGCGCTCACCCCGCCGCGGTGTCCCGGGCTCTCGGGCACCCGGGCCATCACCACGAGCAGGTCGGCGACCACACCGTTGGTCGTCCACAGCTTCACGCCGTCCAGGAGGTAGGCCGACCCGTCCTCGGTGGGCGTGGCGGTCGCATGCAGGCGGGCCGGGTCGCTTCCGACGTCGGGCTCGGTGAGCAGGAACGCGCTGATGTCGCCCCCCGCGCAGCGCGGCAGGAACGCCTTCTTCTGCTCTTCGGTGCCGAACATCTTCACCGGCTGCGGCACGCCGATGGACTGGTGTGCCGACAGCAGCGCCCCGATCGCCGGGCACACCGACCCGACGAGCGTCAGGGCCCGGTTGTAGTAGACCTGGCTGAGCCCGAGGCCGCCGTACTCGGCCGGGATCTTCATCCCGAAGGCCCCGATGCGGCGCAGCCCGTCGATGACCTCGTCGGGCACGCGTTCCTCGCGTTCGATGCGGGCGGCGTCGATGCCCTCGCAGAACGACCGCAGCTCCGCCATGAACGCCTTGCCGCGCTGCTGGGCCTCCTCCCCAGGCTGCGGGAAGGGGTGGACGAGGTCGAGCCGGAGCCGGCCCAGGTACAGCTCCTTGCTGAAGCTCGGCAGCTCCCACGTGCTCTCGCGGGCCTGTTCGGCGACGGCCCGCGCTTGCTTCTCGTCCACCTCGGGTCCGTTGTCGGTGGTGGTGCGGTGCTCGACCATGGCGCTCACCTCGTCGGGAGAAGGGGTGTGTGCTGCCTCACATTCCCTACCCTCCAGTGTCCCGTCCGACGCCCGTAGCTGCCCGCGCCTGGAAAACCGGTGCCTGCGGCGCCCTCCCGGGACCTGCGGGTTTCACCCTCGGTGGCCGCACGCCCGGATTCTCCGGAAAAACCTTTGGCCCGATGCGAACCCTGCCGGGCCCCAGGCCGTCCAACCCAGTGCGACACACCCCGAGCGCATGCCGGCGTCGCGACGCCCCGGTACGGAGGACGGCCGTACCGGGGCGCATGCGCTTCCCCACGCGGCAGGACGAACCACGGCGGGGAGCAGTGTGCTCTAGCCTTTTCCCTGTGCGTATCGCGACATGGAATGTGAACAGTGCCAGGGCCCGGGCCGAACGCATCGGTGCCTGGCTCGACCGGAGTGACATCGACGTCCTCGCCATGCAGGAGACCAAGTCCCGGGACCACCAGTTCCCCGAGTCCGTCTTCACCGACCGCGGCTACCAGGTGGCCCACCACGGCCTCTCCCAGTGGAACGGCGTCGCGATCGCCTCCCGCGTCGGGCTCGAGGACGTGCGGATCGGCTTTCCGGGACAGCCCGGATACGGCGACCCCGAGGAGGCCGAGGCCCGCGCCATCGGCGCCGACTGCGACGGTGTACAGGTGTGGAGCCTCTACGTGCCCAACGGCCGCGAGATCGACCACCCCCACTACTCGTACAAGCTCCGGTGGCTGGAGGCCCTGCGCGAGGCCGGCACCGCACGCCTGGCCGAGGACCCCGACGCCCAGATCGCCTACGTCGGCGACTTCAACATCGCCCCGCAGGACGACGACGTGTGGGACATGGAGGCCTTCGACGGGCTCACCCACGTCACCCCGCCCGAACGCGCCGCCTTCTCCGAACTGGTCGAGGCCGGCTTCTCCGACGTCGCACGTCCCTACACACCCGGGCCCGGCGTCTACACCTACTGGGACTACAAGGGTCTGTCCTTCCCCAAGCGCAAGGGGATGCGCATCGACTTCGTCCTGGCTTCACCGGCACTCCGCGCCCGGGTCAGCGGTGCCGGAATCGACCGTGAGGAACGCAAGGGCAAGGGCGCCTCCGACCACGCCCCCGTCATCGTCGGGTTGGACGGCGCCGGCGGCGAGCCCGCCGAGAAGCCGAAGGAGGCCGGCAAATGAGTACCCCGCGCATCGCTGTCCTGGGCAGCGTCAACATGGATCTGGTCGCCTACACCGACCAGGTGCCTGCCTCCGGTGAGACCGTCACCGGGACCGACTTCCGCCAGGTGCCCGGCGGCAAGGGCGCCAACCAGGCCGTGGCCGCGGCGCGAGCCGGGGCGGACACGTCGTTCCTGGGCGCGGTCGGTGACGATCCCTTCGGCGCGCTCCTGCGCCGGGGCCTGGACGAGTCCGGGATCGACGTGCGCGGGCTGCGCACCGTCCCCGGGGTCTCGGGTGTCGCGCACATCGTCGTCGACGGTCGCGGCGCCAACTCGATCATCGTCGTGCCGGGAGCCAACGGCACCGTGGAGGGCGCCAGCGAGGCCGACGCCGAGCTCGTCCAGGGCGCCGACGCGCTGCTGCTGCAGTTGGAGCTGCCGATGCCGGCTGGCGTCTCCCCGGNAACTGGGCGTTCCGGTGCACCTGACGCCCGCGCCCGCGCGCGAGTTGCCGCCGGAGCTGCTGGAGAACGTGGACGTGCTGGTGCCGAACGAGCACGAGGCCGCAGCGATCACGGGGGAGAGCGACCCCGACAAGGCGCTGGCCGCGCTGCTGGAACTGGTTCCGGAGGTGCTCGTCACCCTCGGGTCGGAGGGTTCGCTGTACGGGGCCCGCGGGGCCGATCCGGTGCGGGTGCCCGCGCGCCCGGTCACGGTGGTGGACACCACGGCCGCCGGAGACACGTTCTGCGGTTCCTTCGCGGTCGCCCGTGCGGAAGGGCGCTCCCCCGAGGACGCGATGCGGTTCGCGGCCGCCGCGGCCTCCCTGTCGGTGCAGCGCCACGGGGCGAGTTCCTCGATGGCCGGTCGGGACGAGGTCGAGGCCCTGTTGCAGGGCTGAACCGTACGACGGAGGGCCGGCCCCCGCGGCCGGCCCCAGGGCCTGCCCGAGGCCGTCAGTCGATGTGGCCGACCTCGCGCAGGAAGCCGGTCGGGTCGGTGTCCTGCAGGCGCACCTCGAGAACCACGTCGACGGTGTCGCCGACCAGGCGCCCGCCCCAGGACAGGGGGCCGCCGTCGTCGACACCGAAGTCCGATAGGGAGATCTGGGTGTTGGCGGAGAAGAAGTGCCCGTAGATGTGGTCCGGGTTGGACAGGTCGGGCGCCTCGCCGACCCACTGGGCGGGCATGGAGACCGGGTTGGTCTTGCCGTGCACGGTCAGCTCGCCGTGGAGGGTGAAGGCGTTCTCCTTACGGCGGTTGGGCACCACCGCGGTGGAGCGGAAGTGCAGCTCCGGGTAGGTGTCGCTGTCCAGGAAGTCCGACGAGCGCAGGTGCGCGTCGCGGGCGGCCACACCGGTGTTGACGCTGGAGGTCTCCACGGTCACGGCGACGGTGGACTCGACCGGGTCCTCGGCGACCTCGACGATGCCGCGGGCCTGGCCGAAGGTGCCCTGGACCCGGCCGAAGCTGAGGTAGCGGGCCACGAAGATCAGGCTGGAGTGCAGCGGGTCGAGGTGCCAGGTACCCGGTGCGGGCCCGACGCGTTCGGTCGTGGGCGACATGGACAAGACTCCCGTATGTCTGGATTGCGGGGTTTGCCCACACGATAGGTCGCCACCGCAAGATGTGGGAGTCCCTTCGGGCCGAGTCGGGCGAGATATTCGACTCGATCTCGCAGGCCAGAGGCGTTCCAGGAACCGAGTTCCAGAAAAAGGGAGGCCCTCGGCCGCGGTCCGAGGGCCTCCCGCACACGGGGCTCACATGTGCTCGGGCGACTCCACACCGAGCAGGTCCAGGCCCTGCACCAGCACCTGCAGCGCCACCGCGACCAGCGCCAGACGCGACTCGCGCTCGGCGTCGCTGTCGGCGGTCAGCACCGGGCAGTGCTCGTAGAACGCCGTCAGGGACTGCGCCAGCTCGAACAGGTAGGTGGAGAGCCGGTGCGGCTGCAGCAGGTCACCGACTTGGGCGACCGTCGGGCCGAAGCCCAGCAGCTTCAGGGCCAGGGCCCGCTCGGCGTCCGCGGCGACCGTGATCTGCCCGCGGGCCTGCTCCGGATCCACACCGCCCTTGCGGAAGATGGAGCGGATCCGGGCCTGCGCGTACTGCAGATAGGGACCGGTGTTGCCGGTCAGCGCCAGCATCCGGTCGAAGTCGAAGGTGTACTCGGTGTCGTGCGCCACCGACAGGTCGGCGTACTTGACCGCGCCGATGCCCACCTTGCGGGCGATCTCCGCGCGGTCCTCCTGGTCCAGGTCGGGGCGGGTCTCGGCGACGACCGCGGCCGCACGCTCGACCGCCTCGTCCAGCAGCTGCACGAGCCGTACCGGCTCCCCCCC
>NZ_ANBF01000082.1:0-11236 GCF_000341025.1 Nocardiopsis salina YIM 90010
GTTGCCGATCTGCACGTGCGTGGTCTCGACGTCCTGCGGCAGCCACCCGGCCTCGCGCGCGGTCGCCCAGACCATCTTGAAGTGCATGGCCTGCGGGGCGCCCACCACGTACAGGATGCGGTCGGCCTTGAGGGCGTCCACCCGGTACCGGACGGTCGCCAGGTCGGTGGTGGCGTAGCCGTAACCGCCGTCGCTCTTGCGCACGATCAGCGGCACCGGCTTTTTCTCGCGGCCGGTGAAGCCCTCGAGGAACACACACAGGGCGCCGTCGCTCATTGTGGCGATGCCCTGTGACTCGAGGTCCTCGCACACCGCGTCGAGCATGTCGTTGTAGGTGCTCTCGCCGGCCAGGTCGTCGTCGGTGAGGGTGACGCCCAGCTTGCCGTAGACCTTGTTGAAGTAGGTCCTCGAGAACCCGACGAGCTTGCGCCACAGGCGCAGCGTCTCCTCGTCGCCGCTCTGCAGCTGCACCACGCGCCCGCGGGCCCGTGCGGCGAAGTCGTCGGCCTCGGGGCCCGACTCGTCGAACTTCGTGCGCGCCCCCTGGTAGAAGGCGTTGGGGTCGGTGATCAGCAGCTGGGCCCGGTCGGAGTCCTCGCCCACCTCGAGGAGGTGCTCGATGAGCATGCCGAAGGGGGTGCCCCAGTCGCCGATGTGGTTCTGGCGGATGACGTTGTGGCCCAGGAGCTCCAGGGTCCGGGCCAGGGAGTCGCCGACCACGGTCGTGCGCAGGTGTCCGACGTGCATCTCCTTGGCCACGTTGGGCGCGGAGTAGTCGATCGGGACGTTCTTCGGGGGTTGCTCGGGCACGCCCAGCCGGGCGTCGTCGAGCAGGGCCTGCGCCTGCGCGGCGATCCAGTCCTCGCGCAGGGTCAGGTTGATGAAACCGGGCCCGCTGACCTCGACCTCGCGGCACACGTCGGAGACGTCGAGGTGCTCCATGATCGCCGCGGACACCTCGCGCGGCTTTCGGCCCAGACGCTTGGCGAGCGCGAGCGCGGCGTTCGCCTGGTAGTCGGCGAACTGGGACGGACGGATGACGGGGTCGGTGTCGGCGAACTCGGGGCCGAAGGCGGCGCCGAGCGCGGACTGGACCCGTCGCGAGAGTACTTCCTGCGGGTCGGCCATGCCTTCCAGAGTACCGACCGGACGGGGCCTTCCCGACGGCTGTGGGGTGCCCCACAATGCAGGTCGCGGGTCGGCGGGGACCGCCGTCAGGGGTCAGCGTTCCTCGTGCTGTCCGAACCGGTTGAACCAGTGCCCCTGCCGGTGCGGTACGCGCCGACGCATCTGTTCGTCCATGCGCCCCGAGATCAGGTCGTGGGCGAGGCGGCAGGCGTGTGTGATGCCGGTGTCGCGGCTGGCCCCGTGTGCGATGACCACGGTTCCGTTGAGGCCCAGCAGCGCGGCGCCGCCGTAGGTCTCGCTGTCCAGGCGGCCGCGCAGCTCACGCAGGGAGCGGCGTTGGAGGAGCGCGCCGGCCTTGGCGAGCGGGGTCGAGGTCAGGGCCTCCTGCACCGCCGACATCGCGAAGGAGGCCGTGCCCTCGACGGTCTTGAGGGCGACGTTGCCGGTGTGGCCGTCGGCGACCACGACGTCGACCGCACGGGTGAGCAGGTCGTGGCCCTCGATGTTGCCGTGGAAGTCGAGGGCCCCGGACTCCCCGGCGGCCGTGAGCATCTCCCCGGCCTTGCGTGTCAGCTTGTTGCCCTTGCCGGGTTCGCTCCCGATGCTCAGCAGACCGACGGTCGGCCGCTGCACCCCGAACGCCGTCCGTGCGTAGGCGCTGCCCAGGTGCGCGAACTGCACGAGCATCTCGGGTTTGGCGTCGGCGTTGGCCCCGGCGTCGACGAGGATCGTGGGCCGGTCCCCGGTGGGCAGGGGCACGGCAAGCGCCGGGCGCATGACGCCGGTGAGGGTCCGCAGGCGCACCGTCGAGGTGGCCACGACCCCGCCGGTGGACCCGGCCGAGACCAGGGCGTGGGCATCGCCGCGGCGGATCAGGTGGCAGGCGACGGCGACGCTCGAACGGGGGCGGCGCCAGCTGGCCAGGGCGCCCTCGTGCATCTCCAGTTCGTCCTCGGCGTGCACGACCGGGACCTCGCGGAGGGCGTCGTGCTCGGCGAGCAGGGACGCGACCACGGTGCGGCGGCCCACGAGCAGGATCCGCAACCCGAGTTCGCGCACCGCCCGGACGGCGCCGTGCACGATCGCCTCGGGCCCGTGGTCGCCGCCCATGGCGTCCACGGCGATGACCGGCGGTGTGGCGCTCCGGCCGGTGGGCTCCGGTTCGGGTGTGCCGCTCGTAGTGGCGCTCAACGGGGTCTGTCCTCCACGGGTTCGGGTGCGCCTCCGGGGCCGCGCCGACACGGTATCGGGCTCGGGAGGGCAGTGGCGCGAGTGGCTCTCGGACACCGGCGTGCCCTGGGTGGTGGGGTCTTCTGCGAGGATACTTCCGGTATGTCCAGTTAGAAGCTGTGTTTTCGCGCGAATGGGTACAAAGCCTCTAGCTGGGGTATGCCCGCCCGTTGGTTGCCGGGGGGTGAAGATCCCCGGGGCCATGTGACAACGGAATGAACCGCACCGGTGGTCAGCGTGGCCCGTACTGCGCATGATCACCGGATCTGGGCTGCCCGGATGACCTTCGCCGGGGTGGCCCGGGCCTAAGCGATCAGGAGAGGAGAGGCGTGAGCGTTACGCCTGACGCGGCACAGTCCCCGTCCGCCGGACGTCGGTTTCGTGCCTACACGACGAAACACCTTGACGAGCTCACGGCGCGAGCCGGCCTCGCAGCAGACGAACGGCTCGCAGTGCGGGCGGTGGCCACTGTGCTGCCGTTCCGGGTCAACAGCTACGTCGTCGACGAGCTGATCGACTGGGATGCCGCGCCCGACGATCCGATCTACAAGCTCGTCTTCCCGCAGGCCGACATGCTGCCACAGGAGGACGTCTCCCGGATCGCCGATCTGCTGAGCGCAGGGGCCGACCGCAAGGAGCTCAACCAGGCCGCCAACCAGGTCCGTGCCACGCTGAACCCGCACCCGGCGGGACAGATGGATCTCAACGTGCCGACCAAGGGGAACGAGGAACCGATCCCCGGGATCCAGCACAAGTACAATGAGACGGTCCTCTTCTTCCCGAAGCAGGGCCAGACGTGCCACGCCTACTGCACCTACTGCTTCCGCTGGGCGCAGTTCGTGGGCGACGCCGACCTGAAGTTCGCCTCCAGCGAGATCGACCAGATGGTCGAGTACGTGCGCTCGCACCCCGAGGTCACCAGTGTGCTCTTCACCGGTGGCGACCCGATGATCATGGGCGAGGGTGTGATCTCCAAGTACATCGAGCCGCTGCTGGAGATCGATCACCTGGAGGCCATCCGCATCGGGACCAAGGCGCTGGGGTACTGGCCGCAGCGTTTCGTCACCGACCCGGACGCCGACGACACCCTGCGCCTGTTCGAGAAGGTCGTGGAGTCGGGCAAGAACCTCGCGTTCATGGCCCACTTCTCGCATCCGAACGAGATGGCCCCGGAGCTGGTTCAGGAAGCGGTCCGCCGCGTCCGCAACACCGGCGCGGTCATCCGTACGCAGGCGCCGATGATCCGCACGATCAACGACGACGCCGCCACGTGGGAGAGCATGTGGCGTACGCACCTGCGCCACGGCATGGTGCCGTACTACATGTTCGTCGAGCGCGACACCGGCCCGCAGGACTACTTCGCGGTGCCGCTCGCCGAGGCCTACGACATCTTCCGCACCGCCTACCAGAACGTCTCGGGCCTGGCCCGGACGGTCCGCGGGCCCTCGATGTCGGCCACACCCGGCAAGGTGTGCGTCGACGGGGTCACCGAGATCGCCGGCGAGAAGGTGTTCGTACTGCACTTCATCCAGGCGCGCGACCCGGAGCTGGTGGGCCGTCCCTTCTTCGCCAAGTACGACGAGAAGGCCGCCTGGCTGTTCGACCTCAAACCCGCCCTGGGCGCCACCCACTTCCCGTGGGAGGTGCCGCCGGAGGGCGGGGGCTCCAACGGGCTGATCGACCCGACCCGCCTCTAGGGTCTGTTTGGTGGACGCCTTCCGTTGCGAGCGGCGCAGCCAGTGGTGCTGTCGCAAGGCCGAAGAAGGGGTCGGCCCGGATGTGCCGTTGACTGATGAGAACGCAGCGAGAGTGCCGCTGGGGCGCCGCGCAGCCGGTAATCGGTGTTCGTCGAACAGCCCCTAGGGCCTCGGCCCCGGGCGCTCCCGGGATCACGGGGGCGCCCCGGAGGCAGCGGAGCCCGGCACCCTTCGGGGTGCCGGGCTCCGTCGTGTGTCCGGCCGAGGACGGATCTGGCCCGCTCCGCGACCGTGGGCGGGTCGCGGGGGCCATCGGCGGACACCTTCTTCCGGTGGTGGTTCGGGGGCCGCGGGGCGGACGGGGTCAGGTCAGCAGTTCGTCGAAGTCACCCGTCTTGGCGCCGCGCACGAAGGCCTTGATCTCGTCGGGTGTGTAGACCAGTGCCGGTCCACGGGGGTCACGGGAGTTGCGGACGGCGATGTCACCGCCGGGAAGGGTCGCGACCTCAACGCAGTTCCCGTCCGGGTTGCTCCAACTGCTCTTGGTCCAGACGACCATCGGCAGACTGTCCGCGGGAACGCCGTTGCTGATCTGCATCTCATCCTCCTGGAACATCGGTGGACTGGTGAGCGGGGTGTCCACACGCGGCAGGGAGCCCGCCGCGCCCGTCGTTCGGTCACCGGGATCGACCCGGGATACCCCCGGAGCCCTGGGGGCACGGGGCACACCCGGTCGGAGACCACGGCGTTCGCCACAGCGTAGTCGATGCACGTGCATCCGTGATTACGTCTGTAAGCACACACACGTGGACCCCGGGTGATGCGGTTGCGGATCCCCATGTCACAGCCGACGCACACGGGGCGTGGTCGGTGCCCGGTTCCAGGATCGTTTCTCACCCGTGGCCGAAGACGGACATTCCGGAGATCTGGGGTCGACCTGTGGTGGTCGTGTACACACTCAGAGTGTCTGCTCTCGACGCGAGGTCACCCTGTGTAGTGGGCCTGGGTGTGGGTGGGGGGAGAGGGTGCACGGGGCGCCGGGAGCGGTCCGGTGCGTGCGGGGGTGGTGCGGCGGGCGCCTCAGTCGGAGTAGCGCTCCAGGAACGGCCGGAGGATCTCCTCGGTACGGTCCGGCGTCGGCGCCTGTGTGGCCAGGTGGTCCATCGTCTGCGCGTACCGGTGGGTGTCCTCGTACTTGTCGAAGTAGAGCGCGCTGCTCAACTGCTCGAGGTAGACCACGTCCGGAAGCTGCGGCGTGGGGAAGCGCAGGATGCTGAACGGGCCGCCGGCCGCCGGGTGCCCTCCGATGTCGAAGGTGGCGATCTGGACCGTGATGTTGGGGCGGCGGTTCATCTCGATGAGGTGCTCGATCTGCCCGCGCATCGTCTCCCGGTCGCCGTACGGCCGGTGCAGGACACCCTCGTCGATCACCGCCCACAGGCGCGGCGCCTCGGGCTCGTGCAGCCGCATCTGCCTGTGCATACGCATGTCCACGCGGCTGGTGACGTCCTCCTCCGAGCGGGTGGTGCTCGACAGGTTGATCACCGCGCGCGTAGTCGTCGGTCTGCAGCAGGCCCGGGACGAACTGCACCTCGAAGGTGCGGATCATCGACGCGGCCTCCTCCAGGCCCACGTACACACCGAACCACTGGGGGAGCACGTCGCCGTACTTGTGCCACCAACCCTGCGCGTTGGCGCTGGAGATGAGCCCGAGGAGCGCCTCGCGCTGCTCGGGGTCGTCCACCCCGTACAGCTTCAGCAGGTCGTCGACGTCCCGACGCTTGAAACTCACCTGTCCGAGCTCCATCCGGCTGATCTTGGCGTGGGAGGCACGGATCGCGTACCCGGCGTCGTGGCGGGAAATTCCCTTGTTCTTGCGCAAGCGTCGCAGCTGGGTGCCCAGAAGAATGCGCAGTACGGTCGGGCCGCCGCTCGAATTGGCGAGGAAATCCTCGGTGACCTGCAAATCCTGTGCTTGGTCGGTGATCACGACGCCCTCCTGTGGCGGCTTCTGAGCGAGCGATCGCCCAGTATAACGATGAGTTTCCATTGTGGACAGGGCTTCCGGGATGCCGGTTAGGCGACGTCTGCCCTGTTCTGTTGCGGGTGTCATTGCCGGTGCGGTGCGCGAATTATCGGTGCCGGGCCTACCAATAGGTGCAGTTCGTCCTATAGTCTTGCCCGGACATCATGCTGCACGTGCAGACGTGTCTTACAGATGTAAGCCACGCACCCCCGTCAGAGCAGGCCGAGCGACCCGACATCACATCGTGAGGAACGTGATGAACGCAGAGCTGATGCCTTCGGAGACCGGTACCGAGGCATCCCCGAGCCGCCCCTCCCAGGTGCGGGACCTCGACAGCCGCCTGTCCGGCTGGTGGGACCCGCCCTCCGGCCGACTCGGCATCGGCGGCACTTCGCGCACCCCCGACCTCGCCGCGCGCTCCCTCGACTCCACCGCCCGCTCGGTGGGCCACGCACGCGAGTTCGCGGCCGACACCGCCCGCGGGTGGGGCCTGCCCGGGCTCGAGGAGGATCTGCGCCTGGTCGTCTCCGAACTCGTCGGCAACGCCTGCCGCCACGCCGTTCCCGAAGCCGCGGACCCCGCGCGTTCCGCTGTCGTGGTGCAGCTCCGCCGGGTCGGGGCGGACTCCGTGGTGTGCATGGTCGCCGACGACACCGACACCGCCCCCCACCGGGTCGACGCCCACCAGTTCGCCGAGTGCGGCCGCGGTCTCGGGCTCGTCGCCGCCTTCGGGGCCGAATGGGGCTGGAGTCCGATCCGCGGGGGCGGCAAGGTCGTCTGGGTGCTCTGCACCGACGCCGGCGACGCCTGAGGAGCGCCCCCACGTCCGCTCCCGCACCGCACAGGGCCGATGGTCCTCCACAGGTGTGCCCGGTGGGCCGGGATGTGTCGGCCGGGCCGAGTAGGCTGGCCAATCATGTCGGCATTTGACCGATCGCGTCCCGACAGTGGATTCCTGTGCTCGACCCGGGAGTGAGGCGTGACGTGCTGGACACGGAGCAGGAGCAGTTCGCCTGCGGCGGTATCTCCGTCGTGGGCCTCGAAGGTGAGATCGACATCGCGACCGCGCGCGATGTGCACGCACGCCTGGCCGAACGGGCCGCCCACGGTTGTGTGGTGGCCGACCTGGCGGCGGTCTCGTTCATCGACGCCTCCGGGGTCAACGCACTGGTCGGAGCCATGCGTGACGCCGCCCGCGAGGGCAGACACCTGCTTCTGGCCGCACCGCCCCGGCAGCTCTCCCGCATCCTCGACGTGCTGAGGCTGCACGAGGTACTGCCCACCTACCCCACCGCCGGGGCCGCGTGCGACGCCCACACGCGCGCGAAGCACGCGCACGGGCGCGTGCCCCCGCAGGCGGTCTGACCCGCACACGACGAATGCCCACGGGGCGGGCGGCCGAGACCCGGACACGACGAACGGGGTGCGCCCGCAGGCGCACCCCGTCGGTGTCGGTCGTCGGCGCCGCGCTATTCCACGGTCACGCTCTTGGCGAGGTTGCGGGGCTGGTCGACGTCGTTGCCCTTGGCCAGGGCCAGCTCGCACGCGAACACCTGCATCGGGATCGTCGACACGATCGGCTGCAGAAGCGTGGGGACCGCCGGGATCTCGATGAGCACGTCCGAGTACGGGCGCACGGCCTCGTCGCCCTTCTCGGCGATCACGATGGTGCGGGCACCGCGGGCGCGCACCTCCTGGATGTTGGACACGATCTTGTCGTGCAGCACGCTGCGGCCCTCGGGCGAGGGGACCACCACGACGACGGGGAGGCCCTCCTCGATGAGCGCGATCGGGCCGTGCTTGAGCTCGCCGGCCGCGAACGCCTCCGCGTGCATGTACGCCAGCTCCTTGAGCTTGAGCGCACCCTCCAGTGCCACCGGATAACCGACGTGGCGGCCCAGGAACAGCACGGTGTTCGCGTCGGCCAGCGAGTGCGCCAGCTGCCGGACCGGCTCGACGGTCTCCAGCACCTGCTCGACCCGGTCGGGCATGGTGGCCAGCTGGGCGATGACCGCATTGATCTCGTCGCCGTACTTCAGGCCCCGCACCTGAGCCAGGTACAGGCCGATGAGGTAGCAGGCGGCCAGCTGTGTCAGGAAGGTCTTCGTGGCGGCCACGCCCACCTCGGGGCCGGCGTGGGTGTACAGAACACCGTCGGACTCGCGCGGGATCGTGGACCCGTTGACGTTGCAGATCGCCAGGACCTTGGCGCGCTGCTCACGGGCGTAGCGCACCGCCATCAGGGTGTCCATGCTCTCGCCGGACTGCGAGATGGCGATGACCAGGGTCTGCTGGTCCAGGATCGGGTCCCGGTACCGGAACTCGCTGGCGACCTCGACCTCGCAGGGCACGCGGCACCAGTGCTCGATCGCGTACTTGGCGATCAGGCCCGCGTGGTACGACGTGCCGCACGCGATGATGACGATCTTCTCGACCGTGCGCAGCTCGGCCGGTGTCAGACGCATCTCGTCGAGGTGGAGTTCTCCGTCGGTGGTGACGCGGCCCAGGAGTGTGTCGGCGACCGCGCGGGGCTGCTCGACGATCTCCTTGAGCATGAAGTACTCGTAGCCGCCCTTCTCGGCGGCGGAGGCGTCCCAGTCGACGTGGTACTCGTTGACCTCGGCCGGGTTGCCGTCGTAGTCGGTGACCGCGACGGAGTCGGCGCGCAGTTCCACGACCTGGTCCTGGCCCAGCTCGACGGCGTCACGGGTGTGCGCGATGAAGGCGGCGACGTCGCTGGCGAGGAAGTTCTCGCCCTGTCCGCGGCCCACGACCAGCGGGGAGTTGCGGCGCGCGGCCACGACGAGCTCGGGGTCGTCCACGGAGACCGCGACCAGGGTGAATGCGCCCTCCAGGCGCTTGCAGGCCTGGCGCATGGCACCGGTGAGGTCGCCGTCACCGCGCTCCTCGAGCACCTTGTTCAACAGGTGCGAGGCGATCTCGGTGTCGGTCTCGGACAGGAACTTGCAGCCCTGCTCCTCCAGCTCGTTGCGGAGGGCGGAGAAGTTCTCGATGATGCCGTTGTGGACCACCGCGACACGCCGGTCGTTGTCGACGTGGGGGTGGGCATTGACGTCGTTGGGGGCACCATGGGTGGCCCAACGCGTGTGGCCGATTCCGGCACCCTCGCCCCCGATGGGGTGGTCCTCCAGGGCCTGGCGCAGGTTGGCGAGCTTTCCGGCCCGCTTCTCGGTGCGCAGTGTGCCGTCGTCCAGCACAGCCACACCCGCGGAGTCATATCCGCGGTACTCCAACCTTGCGAGGCCGTCCACGACGACCTCGAGCGCCGGTTGCGGCCCGACGTAGCCAACGATTCCGCACATGGGCGCCAGCGTAGGCGAGAACGGACGCTGAATCGACCAACCAGTGCTGCATACCACTCGCCATTTTCCCTGGTGGCGGTATAGACCATTTGGTGCATGGAGAATAGGCCGCGCAGGTGGGAAGCGTGGGCAGGTGTGGAGTGCGGTTGTTCCGGGCCCTCTGCCCCGCGACGAAAAAACTTTCTCCGAGCACCGAATGGACCTGTGGTTTCGAACACGTTACCTCGGAGTCGTGGCTCTTCCGGGGGCCGGGCGCCGAGTCCGGTGAGGGTGCTCGTCTAGGGTTGTCGACCGTGTCTCAAGCGACGAAGAACGGCGTCTCCTCGCCGTACGTGGAACTGGACCGGGAGGCCTGGGCTGCCCTCCGCGCCTCCACGCCGCTGTCCCTGACCGAGGCCGACCTCGCCGAGCTGCGGGGGACGTCCGACCCCACATCACTGGAGGACGTGCGCGACATCTACCTGCCGCTGTCGCGTCTGCTCAATCTGTACGTCGGCGCCACCCAGCAGCGGCACGCCGCCGTGCGCGCCTTCCTGGGCGAGGCCGACCGTCCGGCGCCGTTCGTCATCGGTGTGGCCGGCAGCGTCGCCGTCGGCAAGTCCACGACCGCCCGACTGCTGCGCTCACTGCTGGCCCAATGGCCCAACCATCCCCACGTCGAACTCGTCAGTACCGACAACTTCCTCCACTCCAACGCCGTGCTCGAGGCGCGAGGGCTCATGCGCCGCAAGGGGTTCCCCGAGAGCTACGACCGGCGTTCCCTCGTCCGGTTCGTCTCGGAGATGAAGGCCGGGGCCGAACAGCTCGAGATCCCGGTCTACTCGCACCTGCACTACGACATCGTCCAGGGGGAGCGGCAGACCGTCAGGCGCCCCGACATCCTCGTCGTCGAGGGCATCAACGTGCTGCAGCCCGCCACCGCCGGGCGCCTGGCCGTGGCCGACTTCTTCGACTTCTCCATCTACGTCGACGCCAAGGTCGGCAACATCCGGAACTGGTACCTCGACCGGTTCCGGGAACTGCGGCGCACGGCCTTCTCCGACCCGCGCTCGTACTTCCACCACATGGCCACGACCACGCGGGAGGAAGAGGCGCTGGAGTTCGCCGCGAACACCTGGCGCACCATCAACGAGGTGAACCTGGTCGAGAACATCCAACCCACCCGGGGGCGGGCGACCCTCGTGCTCTACAAGGGCGACGACCACCGGGTGCGCAGGGTGCGGTTGCGCAAGACCTGAGTTCCCGGGAAAGGGGCTGCCGGAGGTGACCGTCCGCGGGTAGGGTGGGTGGCTCTTCCGGCCACCCCTGACCCGGGTGCAGTGCGCTCTGACGATCGGAACGAACCGGGCCCCTGCGGCGACCGGGGCGGGACCCGCGCGCGAGCCGGCGCGTCCACCGTCCCGCCTACCCCTTCGAGGCCGCCATGAGCACGACCGATCCCGCCCGCACGCCCGATCCCGGTGGAGCACCCGGGGCCGGGGAGGAACCGTCCACGGCTGGTGCAGCACCGCCGGCCGACCCCGAGGTCCTCCTCGAGCGGGCCCACCTGGCACGGGCCCGTCAGGCGCTGCGCACGATGTACGAGGGCGTGGCCGCCACGACGCTCGTGATGAGCGGCGACGCCAAGGACGAGTTCAACGACGAGGCGGTGTTCCGGAACCGGCTGCGCCGCCTCTCCGAACTCGCGGACATCCCCGACGCGCCCCTGTTCTTCGGGCGCATGGACTTCGAGCCCGGCACCGTCTTCCTGGACGACGAGGAGGGCGGCGAGGGCGCGGCAACGGCGGGCGATCCCTCCGGTGAGGGCCCCGATCGGGTGCACGTCGGCCGCC
>NZ_ANBF01000082.1:11242-64505 GCF_000341025.1 Nocardiopsis salina YIM 90010
CATGGTCCTGGACTGGCGTGCGCCCATCAGCGTCGCCTACTACCGGGCCGCACCGAGCGACCGGATGCGGGTGCTGTCGCGGCGGCGGTACGGGTTCACCAACGTTGCGACCGGGCCCGACACGTCGGAGGCCGTTCTCACCGCGTACGAGGACGAACCGCTCACGGTCAGCGAGGAGGAGGCGGAGGAGCGCACCGGCGAACTCCTCGCAGCCGAGATCGAACGCCCCCGTTCCGGCCCGATGCGCGACATCGTGGCCACCATCCAGCCCGAGCAGGACGACCTCGTGCGCGCGCCGCTGTCCACGACCCTGTGCGTGCAAGGGGCGCCCGGAACCGGGAAGACCGCGGTCGGACTGCACCGCGTCGCATTCCTGCTGTACACCGAACGTGAGCGCCTGTCGCGCAGCGGTGTGTCGATCGTGGGCCCGAACCGGTCGTTCCTGTCCTACATCCGCAACGTGCTGCCCGCTCTCGGCGAGGTGGACGTCGGGCAGACCACGGTCGAGGAGATGGTGGAGGCCGGGCTGCCTGAGCGTTCCCGCCCGAGGGCCGGATGGGTGCGGCGCACGGAGAGCCCGGAGGCTGCCCTGATCAAGGGCGACGCCCGCATGGCCGAGGTTCTGCGCCGGGATCTGTGGTCGCACCTGAGCCCTCCGCAGGAGGCCCTCGTGGTGCAGGAGGGGTCCCGGCGTTGGCGCCTGTACCCGGAGGACATGCGGCCGCTGCTGGACGAGCTCGCCGGGCGCGGGGTCTCCTACGGGGCCGGGCGCGACCTGCTGGCGCACCGCATCGCACACGCGATCCTGTCTCTGATGGAGTCGGAGGGGCACGCCTGCGACGACCGCACGCACGAGCGGGTGCGGCGCGAGCCGGCCGTGCGCCGTGCCGTGACCGCTGTGTGGCCCAAGGTCGACCCGCTCAAGCTGGTCCTGGGACTGCTCACCGATCCCGAGCGGCTGGCGCGGGCTGCGGAGGGGATACTCGACCCGGAGGAACAGGCGCTGCTCCCGCTGCCCGGGAAGCCGCGCGGGCCCAAGTCCGCCCGGTGGTCGCGCGAGGACCTGGTGCTGGTCGACGAGGCGGCGGCGCTGGTGGAACGCACCGGTGGGATGGGACACATCGTCGTGGACGAGGCCCAGGACCTGAGCCCGATGCAGTGCCGTGCCGTCGGGCGCAGGGGAGCCGGCGGGTCGTTCACCGTGCTCGGCGACGTCGCGCAGGGGACCTCGCCGGGGGCGACGCGGAACTGGTCCACGCTCCTGGAACATCTGGACAGGCCGACCGGCCACCTGAGCGTGCTCGAACGGGGGTACCGCGTGCCGGCGCAGATCATCGACTTCGCGGCGCGCCTGCTGCCCACCATCGCGCCCGGGTTGGGCGCTCCCGTGGCGGTGCGCCGGGCGCCGGGTGCACTGCGGGTGACGCCGGTTCCCGAGGGCCCCGGTGGTCCCGCAGGCCATGACGCGCTCGCCGGGGCCGTCGCCGAGGCCTGCCGCGCCGCGTTGGAAGGGCAGGGTTCCGTGGGCCTGATCGCGGCCGACGCCGACCTTCCCGGGCTGTGCGCGGCTCTCGCCGACCGGGGGCTGGAGATCCCGGTGCTCGGCGAGGGGGACACGGGTCCGGACTCCGCGCGCCTGATCGCGGTGCCCGCGAACCTGGCCAAGGGCTTGGAGTTCGATGCGGTCGTGGTCGCCGAACCCGCCGCGATCGTCGACGCCGAGGCGCGCGGTCGCAACCGCCTGTACGTGGTGCTGACCCGCGCTGTGAGCACCCTGCACGTGGTGCACGCGCGCCCCCTGCCCGGCGAACTCACCTGACCCCACCGCCACGGGGGCGCTGCGTGGGCCGAGTGGAGGCGCAGGGAAGAGCCCTGCGGGGCGGCGGGGCTCGCCTGCAGATCCGGTCAGCGCGCGGCGGTGTGGGTGTGTCCCGCGGTGCGCTTCCACGGGCCGGGGAGCACACCGGCGGTGACCAGCCACAGGGCGACCGTCACCAGGTGGGCGCGCTCCAGCACCCCCAGGGCCACGCCGGGCGTGCCGTCGCCGGATGCTGTGAACACGACCGACGCCGCCACCAGGACGATCTTGGCAGCGGCGACCTGTAGGACCGCGACGGCCACCACGAAACCGCGCGCGTGGTCGCCGGAGATCCAGCGGTCCACAGCCAGAGCCACGACTGCGACCAGTGCCGCGAGCACGGCCACGACGGCCACCAGTGCCTGCGTCAGGCTCGCACCGGCCATACCCTCGGCCAGCGCCTCGCTCACACACGACACGTCCGTGGAGACCACACACGGGCCGGTGAACAGGGTCGTGGCCAGCGAGGCCAGCCCGAACACGGCCATCGCCACCCACGAGACGGTCAGCGCGCGCCCGTGTCCGTGTGCGCCCAGGGTCAGGCCCAGCACCGCCGCGACCAGCACGAGGATCGCCGCGGTCCGGTGCGCGCTCTCCAACACGGCCTCGAGGGTGGAACCGGGGGCGGCCAGTGCGCCCTGTGCGGCGGCCCCGCCCGGAAGGGCGATCTCCAGCACCCAGAAGCTGTAGGCGATGGCCGCGGCCAGGGCGGCGGCCCGCCCGTCTCGGTAGTCCCAGTGAAGCCGGCCGGTGTTCGGCATCCGCGCCCCCAGTGTCCACGGTTCCCTTGTGGGGATAGGACGGCGTCCCGGGCCGCCTGGTTCCCGTGCCGACGCCCTCAGCGCCCCCGGAGTCCCCCGGTCCGTCCTACACCAGTGCCGCCTGCGTCCCCCGGACGGACGCGGTCCCGGATCCGACCGGCCGGACGGGAACCCCTGTGCACCGACTCGCGTCACCACTGTTATCCACGGGTGTGTGTTCGCACGGCATGATCGTGTGGCGGCCCGCGGACGCCCGGGCACACGAGGAACCGACCAGAAAGGCACACGATGGACGGCGCAAGCCCGACGCGCTGGGTGATCGTGGGGGTGGACGGCAGCGATTCCAGCCGTCACGCCCTGGAGTGGTCGGCGCACCAGGCCTCGTTGCGCGGTCTGGGCATCCGCATCGTCGCTGCGTCCGGGCCCCTGGCGTCGGTCGGGGTCTTCGGACGCAACACCCGCGCCGAACCCTGGTCGGACGAGCAGGAGGAGGTCGGCGGCGCTGACCGCCTCCTCGACTACGCCGCCGACTGGGTCGGCCGCCTCTTCCCCGAACTCGAGGTCCGCACGACCCTGTCGCACGAGCGCCCTGTCGAGGCCCTGCTCGCCGAGACCGGTGTCGAGGGTGCGGCCGTGGTCGTCATCGGTTCCCGCGGTCTGAGCGCGGTCGTGGCGGCGTTCGTGGGATCGGTGGGTATCGAGCTCGCGGCGCGTTCGCCCATCCCGGTGGTGGTCCTGCCGCACCAGCACGCGGCCGCGCACGGGGTCCGCAGCCGTGTGATCGTCGGCGTGGACGGTTCGGAACCCAGCCGGCGTGCGCTCTCCTTCGCTTTCGACCAGGCCGAGTTCGCCGGAGCGGAGCTCGTCGCGGTGAGTGCCTGGCAGCCCCTGGTGGCGTTCGCGGCCGCCACCGGGCCGATCCCGCCGGAGCTCTTCGACGACGCCACCGCGGCCGAGGCGGCGCGCCAGGCCCTGGAGGAGGAGCTCCACGAACCCTCCCTGGCCCACCCCGGTGTGTCGGTGTCACGTCGTGTGGTGCGTTCACACCCGGTCGTCGCGCTGTTGGAGGAGGCCACCCCGGCGGACCTCGTGGTGGTCGGGTCCCGGGGCCGCGGGGGCTTCCGGGGCCTCTTGCTGGGCTCGGTGAGCCACTCCGTCCTGCACGGCGCCCGTGGCCCCGTGGCGATCCTGCGCTGACCGGAAGTCCTGCCACGCCGTCGTTCCAGGCCGTCGCCGGGGTCGGCGCGCAGAGGTCTAGTCCGTCCGCCACCCCGCCCGTGACTGTCGTGTGATCAACAGCACGGGACTCCGGTGCTGGTGAGGCGGTTGCCCGCAGTGCAGGGGAAACCGGTCCTCAGCAGTTCCGGAGCGACTCCTGTGAAAACGTGTTCCGGAGTCCCACTCGGCACCTGGATCCCCTTGCTGTGCAGGGGTTTCCGGCGCGTCGACTGGACTGTTTTAGACCACTGGCCTATACCAATTGGTCACTGTGCCCGATCGTCGTTCATGATGCGAGAGATCTCGTCATTCAAAGAGGAGCCGCTGTGACTGCTGACGTGGGGACCGACGTGGGCGCCGCCCCGACCGAACACGAAGAACTCGTTTCGTGGGTTCGTGAGATCACCGAACTCACCCAGCCCGACGAGGTCGTGTGGTGCGACGGCTCCGAGGAGGAGTGGACCCGGCTGACCGACCTCCTGGTCGAGCAGGGGACCTTCAAACGCCTGAACCCGGACAAGCGCCCCAACAGCTTCTACGCCATGTCGGACCCGACCGACGTCGCCCGGGTGGAGGACCGCACCTTCATCTGCTCCGAGCGGGAGCAGGACGCCGGCCCGACGAACAACTGGGTCGCCCCGGGCGAGATGCGCGACACCTTCGGCGAGGTCTTCAAGGGCGCCATGCGCGGCCGGACGATGTACGTCGTCCCCTTCTGCATGGGTCCCCTGGGCGGCGACATCTCGCAGCTCGGTGTCGAGATCACCGACTCGCCCTACGTCGTGGTCTCCATGCGCATCATGGCGCGCATGGGTTCGGAGGCGCTGCGCCTGATCGAGGAGCGCGGCGACTTCGTCAAGGCCGTGCACTCCGTCGGTGCCCCGCTCGAGCCCGGCCAGCAGGACGTGCCGTGGCCCTGCAACCCCACCAAGTACATCTCGCACTTCCCCGAGACCCGTGAGATCTGGTCCTACGGTTCCGGCTACGGCGGCAACGCCCTGCTCGGCAAGAAATGCTACGCGCTGCGCATCGCCTCGGTGATGGCCCGCGACGAGGGCTGGCTCGCCGAGCACATGCTGATCCTCAAGGTCACCTCGCCCGAGGGCAAGTCGCACTACATCGCCGCCGCGTTCCCGAGCGCCTGCGGCAAGACCAACCTCGCGATGCTCCAGCCCACCATCCCGGGTTGGAAGGTCGAGACCGTCGGTGACGACATCGCCTGGATGCGGTTCGACGACGAGGGCCAGCTGCGTGCGATCAACCCCGAGGCCGGATTCTTCGGTGTCGCGCCCGGCACCGGGGCGAAGACCAACGCCAACGCGGTGGAGACCCTCTGGGGCAACAGCATCTTCACCAACGTCGCCCTAACCGACGACGGCGACGTGTGGTGGGAGGGCCTCACCGAGGAGCCCCCGGCCGGTCTGACCGACTGGAAGGGCCGCCCCTGGACGCCGGAGTCCGGTGAGCCCGCCGCCCACCCGAACTCGCGCTTCACCACCCCGGCCGGGCAGGCACCGACCATCGCCCCCGAGTGGGAGGACCCCGCGGGCGTCCCGATCTCCGCGATCCTCTTCGGCGGACGCCGCGCCACAGCCGTGCCGCTGGTGACCGAGTCCTTCGACTGGCAGCAGGGCGTCTACCTGGGCGCCAACGTCTCCTCCGAGAAGACCGCCGCCCAGGAGGGTTCGGTCGGCGAACTGCGCCGCGACCCCTTCGCGATGCTGCCCTTCTGCGGCTACAACATGGGCGACTACTTCGCCCACTGGGTGAGCCTCGGGCGGAAGGCCGACGCCGCCAAGCTCCCGACGATCTACTACGTCAACTGGTTCAAGAAGGACGACGACGGCCGTATCGTCTGGCCCGGCTTCGGTGAGAACAGCCGCGTCATCAAGTGGATCGTCGAGCGCCTCGAGGGCCGGGCCGAAACCGTCGAGACCCCCATCGGCCGGGTCCCGACCGCCGACGGCATCGACACCGAGGGGCTGGACTTCTCCGCGGAGGAGATGGAGTTCGTCCTGGACGTGGACCGCGAGGTCTGGAAGCAGGAGGCCGCCCTGGTCCCCGAGTTCTTCAAGACCTTCGGCGACCACCTGCCCGACGAGCTCTGGGACGAGTACCACGCCCTGCTCGACCGGCTCGGCAAGTAGCGGTCAGTAGAGGTTTCCCGGGCCGGTCCACCTTCCGCGCAACGGACCGGCCCCGCGACAGGGGGCGCGGGCACCGCGGTGCCCGCGCCCCTTCGTCGTGTCCGGGAAGCCTGGTGTGCAACCCTCGGCGTTCGGTACCAGCTCTCGTGGGCGACGCCGGGATCGTCCGTGTGCTGCACGTGGGGCACCGCTCCCACACCGACCTGACCGGGGTCAGGGGGCGTGCAGGCGTAGGACAGCGTGTTCGGCCCACTCCGGTGGACTTGCCAGGCGCGAGACCGCGATCATCGTCGCGAACGCCAACGGGATCGTCCACGCTGCGGGCTGGGCCAGCAGCACGTCGAACCAACCGCCGGGGGTGGGCAGCAGCACCGACCACCCGACGGCACCGGTCGCGGTCACGGCCCCCACGATCAACCCGGTGGCCGCGCCGGGAAGAGTCAGACGCCGCCACCAGATGCCCAGCACCAGCAGCGGGCAGAACGTCGAGGCCGCCACCGTGAACGCCCACACCACGAGCACGTTGATGTCGGTCATCTGCGCGGGCAGTGCCAGCAGCACCGCCACACAGGCGCCCACGGCCACACCCAGGCGCAGGCGGGGCACACTGCTGCGGAACAGGTCGTGCGAAAGGCCCCCGGCCAGCGCCAGCAGCAGCCCCGACGACGTCGACAGGAACGCCCCGAACGCGCCGGCCGCCACCAGCGCCGTCAGGAAGGTCCCCAACGACCCCGACACCGTGTGGTCGGGCAGCACCACGGCGACGGTGTCGGTGCCCTGCAACAGCACGAGCTCCGGGGTCAGCACCCGCCCGAGCAGCCCGTACACCGTCGGGAACAGGTAGAACAGCCCCAGGAGCGCGATCACCCCGACCGCGACCCTGCGCGCCACCCGTGCGGTCGGGCTCGTGTGGAACCGCATGATGACGTGCGGCAGCCCCATGCACCCGAATGTGATGGCCAGCAGCGTCGACCACGTCTCGAACAGCGGGTACCCCCCCTGGCTGAGCAGGGGTGCGCTCCACCGTTCCCCGCCCAGCTCGGGCAGGCCCTCCGGCCGCGGCACCTGCGCACCCTCGGGGAAGACGTACTCGGTCCCCTCGGAAACGGTGTGCGATCCCTCGCCCAGGACGACCTCCTCCCCGGAGGTGTCGGTGACGGTGACCGGCTCGTCCAGGGTGAACCGGGTGTCGACGGCGAACTCCACCGGGATCGTGTCGGGGAAGTGGGTCCCCCACTCGGGGTGCAGCACCTCGGCGCGGGTGTCGGCGCCGGCGTGCGCGATCAGGTAGACCGCGGGCACAGCGATGAAGAGCAGCTTGACCACGTAGTGGAAGGCCTGCACGTAGGTGGCCGAGCGCATCCCCCCGGCGGCGATCGATCCGCTGACGACCAGCCCGGCGAGCACCACACCCACCCAGTACGGGGTTCCGCTGACCAGGCTCAGCACGACCCCGGCGCCCTTGAACTGCGGCACCAGGTACAACAGCATGATCACCAGCACCACGCACCCGCACAGTTTGCGCAGGCGGGGCGCGCCCAGCCGGTACTCGGCGAAATCGGGGACGGTGTAGGCGCCGGAACGCCGCATCGGGCCGGCCACGAGCGCCACCACCGCGACGTACCCGGCGGTGAACCCGACCGCGTACCAGATGGTCCCAAGGCCGTTCTTGAGCAGCAGCCCGGCCAGCCCCAGCACGGACGCGGCCGAGAGGTACTCGCCCGCAATGGCCAGCGCGTTCCAGTTGGGGGAGACCCGGCGAGAGGCGACCAGGAAGTCCGAGGCCGACCGTGCTGCGCGCACGCCGTAGATCCCGATGACGAGGCTGATGAGCAGCAGCAGCCCTATCGCCACCACCGAGGTCACGGTCCCTCGCCCCGGTCCGGCCCCGCGACGCCGACCCCGGTGCCCCGGTCGCGTTCGGCGCGTTCCTCCACGCGTTCCGCCGAACGCATGTGCCAGAGTGCGAGCCCGAACAGCGGCGGGTACAGCCCTGCCGTCAACAGCAGCCAGGACAGCGGCACCTGCGCCACCCGCACCTCACTGATCTGGGGGAAGGCCGCGAACGCCCCGCTCACCCCGAACAGCACCACCGACAGCAGTACGATCGTGCGCACCGCCCTGCGCCGCTGAGCCCGGAACAGGCGCCGCGCCGCCTCGGCGTCCACCGGCTCCGGGATCGGCAACAGGTGCTGGGCGGGCCGGTTCCCCCGCGCCAGCGCGACACGGGTCTGCGGGCTGGTGAGCTTCTCCCGGCGCGGGCTCATGAGGCCTGCCGCGGGTCGTGCTCACCGTCCCTGGGCCTGGCCGCGCGGCCCAGCTGGTCCTGTTTGGCCGCCTCCAGGAGCTGTTGGCGCAGGTGGCGGCCGTGGCGCCGGCTCACCGGGACGTCACCGGCCGGGGTTCCTGCGACCAGCCCGGAGGACGAGGTCACACGTAGGTCCCGCACCCAGGGGATGGCGACGAGAAACCCCCGGTGCACCCGTACGAACCCGGCCGAGGACCACACCTCCTCCAGGTACGACAGCGGGAGGCGGATCAGATGCCCGCCCTCGGCGGTGTGCAGCCGCACGTAGTCGCCCTGGGCCTCCACGAACTGCACCTCGTCGCGCTTGACGAAGACCGTGCGCCGCCCGGTTTCGATCTGCACCACGTGCAGGTCCTCGGCGGGGGAGCCGCCGTTCTCCGGACGCCGCAGCTGTGCGATGCGCCCCACCGACTCCGCCAGGCGCTCGGGGCGGATGGGTTTGAGCAGGTAGTCGACGGCGCCGATGCCGAAGGCCTCCACCGCGTGCGACTCGGAGGCGGTCACGAACACGATGGAGGGCGGTTCGGACAGCACGCTCAGCACCCGTGCCACGTCCATGCCGTCCAGGCCGGGCATGAGGATGTCGAGGAAGGCCGCGTCGATGGTGGTCGTGCCGAGAAGCCGCACCGCCTCGGCCCCGGTGCCGACCGAGTGCACCTCGGCCACCTCGGGCATGTCCGACAGCAGCGCGGCCATCTCCGCGCGGGTCGACGACTCGTCCTCCACGACCAGAACTCGGAGATCTCCACTCACTGGGCCACCACTCCCCGCATGAATCTGGGAATCCGCACGGTCACCTTGGTCCCTTCGCCGAGGCCCGTCTCGATCACCAGACCGTACTCCGGCCCGTACACGGCACGGAGACGCTGGTCCACGTTGGCCAGTCCCACGCCCTGCGCCTCGGGTCCGGTGCCGGCGAGCAGCGAACGCGCCAGGTCGGGGTGCATGCCGACACCGTCGTCCTCGATCTCGATGACACACAGCGGTCCCTCACCGAACCCGGAGACCCCGATGTGGCCTCGGCCCTCCTTGCGTTCCAGACCGTGCCGGACCGCGTTCTCCACGATGGGTTGGACGACCAGGAACGGGATCGCGACCGGCAGTACCTCCGGCGCCATGCGCACGGTGATGTCGAGACGGTCGTGGAACCGGGCGCGCTGCAGCTCCAGGTAGGTCTGCACGGCCTCGAGCTCGTCGGCGACCGTGGCGTAGTCGCCCTTCTCCGAGAACCCGTACCGCAGGTAATCGGCGAAGTCCGACAGCAGGTGGCGGGCGCGGTCCGGGTCGGTACGCACCAGGGCGGAGATGACCGCGAGCGCATTGTGCACGAAGTGGGGCGAGATCTGCGCGCGCAGGGTCCGCAGATTGGCAGAGGCGATGCGGGCGCGGGCCCGTCGCAGGGCAGCGTGGTCGAGGCAGTCCGAGACCAGCGACGCGGCGGCCTCCACGTCGGCCTCGGCGGGATCGCCGGTGGCCAGGAGCGCACCGGAGAGTTCGTCGGCCACGGTGAGGGGGCACGCGTAGAGCTCGGCGCCGTCGGAGAGCCGGGTCCGGGCGCAGCCGCCGTATTCGAAGACCTGCGAGAGCACCGCCTGCACCTCGTCGGCGGAGAGCTTGCGCCCGTGGGAGGAGACACTGCCGTCGAGGTCGGCGAGCACGATGCCGTCCACGCCGAGCATCCGGCGCAGGCGCTTGGCGGCGGTCCCCACGCCTCGGCCGTGCAGCCCGTCGCGGAGGTCGAGCCCGAGCGCGTGCACCTGGCGCATCAACTCGGCACTCGCCCGCAGGTCGGAAGAGGCCGGGCGCCGGGCGGGGAGGATCCGCGACAGCCACCGATTCGACACGAAACGACCCTATCCCAGCGGTGTGTGTCGCCGATCACGCGTGGATCACCTTTCGGTTCGGACCGTGGGCAGGGGCCTCCCGCGACCGGGAACGCGGCCGGGCCCGCGCGCCCCCAGCGGCAGGGACGGCGGGCCCGGCGGGAACGGGCACCGGCGGCGGCCGGACGGTGGCCCCCGGCCCCTCCTGGCCCTACTCGGGTTCTAGTGGTCGGGGGCCTTCTCCGCGCCCGCACCGGTGAGGGCGCGGACCTGGAGCATCGCGAACTTGTCGAAATCGCGCTCCTTGGACATGCAGGTGCCGACCACGGCGCACAGGAGGCTGATCGGCACCGACACCAGGGCCGGGTTCGGCAGCGGGAACCAGGCGAAGTCCGCTTCGGGGAACAGTGCCGTCTCGGAGCCGGAGACCACCGGTGAGAAGAACACCAGGCCGACCGCGCTGATGAGACCGCCGTAGATGCCCGCGAGAGCGCCGGCCGTGTTGAACCGATTCCAGAAGAGGCTCAGCAACAGGGTCGGCAGGTTGGCCGAGGCCGCCATGGCGAAGGCCAGGGAGACCAGGAACGCCACGTTGAGGTTCTGAGCGAAGACCGCGAGCACGATGGCGCTGATACCGACGCCGAACGCAGCGATCTTGGCGAACCGCACCTCCTCGGCGCCAGTGGCCTTCCCGCGGCGCAGTACTGAGTTGTAGAAGTCGTGCGCCAGAGAGGAGGACGAAGCGATGACCAGGCCTGCCACGGTGGACAGGATCGCTGCGAAGGCGGCGGAGGCGATGACTGCGAGGAGCACCGCCCCGACCATCTCGCCGCCGATGTTGGTCCCCACCGTCTGAGCGAGCTGGGGGGCGGCAGTGTTTCCGGCGGCGTCCTGATTGCTGATCGCCTCGTGTCCCACCAGAGCTGCCGCGCCGAAGCCCAGGACCAGGGTGAGCAGGTAGAAGACGCCGATGAGCCCGATTCCCCAGTTGACGGACTTCCGCGCGCTCTGGGAGTCGGGGACGGTGTAGAAGCGGATGAGGATGTGGGGCAGGCCCGCGGTGCCGAGCACGAGCGCCATCCCGAGGCTGATGAGGTCCAGCTTGTTCCACAGGGTCTGCAGCGGGTCCCCGGCGACCTCGACGCCGTACATGAGGCCGGGCTCGAGGAACGCCTTGCCTTCGCCGCTCGCTCGTGCCGCGTCCTCCATGAGCGCGCCGAAATTGAAGCCGTACAGCGCCAGGGTCAGCAGCGTGAGCAGCGCGGCCCCGCCCAGGAGGATCACGGCCTTGACGATCTGGACCCAGGTGGTGCCCTTCATGCCGCCGAAAGCGACGTAGACCGTCATGAGGAGACCGATGACGACGATGCCGACGATCTTGGCCGTGTCGGCGTCCATGCCCAGGAAGGTCTCTCCTGGTTGGATCCCCAGGAGCAGAGCGATCAGGGCGCCGGCGCCGACCATCTGTGCCAGCAGGTAGAAGATGGAGACCACCACGGTGGAGACCGCGGCGGCCGTCCGTACCGGACGCTGGTTCATCCGGTAGGAGAGGACGTCCCCCATGGTGTACCGGCCCGAGTTCCGCAGGAGCTCGGCGACCAGGAGCAGCGCGACCAGCCAGGCCACGAGGAATCCGATGGAGTAGAGGAACCCGTCGTAGCCGAACAGTGCGATGGTGCCGGCGATCCCCAGGAAGGACGCGGCGGACATGTAGTCACTGCCGATGGCCAACCCGTTCTGCATGGGGGAGAACGAGCGCCCGCCCGAATGGAAGTCCGTCGCCGACCGGGTGTTGCGGCTGGCCCACACGGTGATGCCCAGGGTCGCCGCGACCATGAGCACGAACAGCGCGATGGTGACGAATCGGCTGCTCTCGCTGACAGCCTCCTGTGCCAGGATCATCGGCCACCTCCGCCGTGTCCGTTCTGGAGCTCGTCACGCAGTTCGACCGCGTCCTTGTCGAGCGACTTACGGGCGTACCGCGTGTAGAGGATCGCGATGCCGAAGGTCGAGACGAACTGGAGCAGGCCGAACACCAGCGCGACGTTGACGTTGCCGAACAGCACCGTGCTCATGATGTCCCGGCCGAACCCGGACATGAACACGTACAGGACGTACCACGCCAGAAAGGCGACGCTCATGGGGAAGATGAACGTGTAGAGCCGTTTCTTGAGCGAGACGAACCGGGGGTCGCTGTGCATGGCGATGTAGGCCGAGTCCGCGATCGGTTCGTCGCCCTGGGGCTCGGGGGCCGGTGGAGACCCGGACCCGTTGGTGGGCCTGTTCTCCGACATGGTGATTCCTCCGGGGGACTGGGTGGGTGAGTCCGTTGCGACAGATATGTGATCTGAGTTACTCGGCACTGTAAGGAGCGACACCGGGTCGGAGCAGGGGTGGGGTGGGCGCACGCGCCGAACGCTGGTGGGAAGCGGCGAACGAACGCCGGGCGTGCGGTGAACGGTCGCCTCGTGCGACGAACGGGCGGCCGGTGGTCGAGGTCACCACCAGCCCCGGAAGTCCCGCGTTCCGGGGGCCGTTGTAGGTTGCGAACGGAGGCAACAGCCCCCGGACGAGGTGCGCCGTACCCGGTCACGACAAGACGGCGCGGACCGTGATCCGCACACCGTCTTGGAGGTCGTCATGGCCTGGGTCGTTCTTGTCGTCTCGGGACTGCTGGAGGTCGCGTGGGCCGCCGCGCTCAACGCCTCGCAGGGCTTCAGCCGTCTGTGGCCGTCCATCACCTTCGCCGTCACCCTGGCGCTGAGCATGGGCGGACTCGCCTATGCGCTGCGCAGCATCCCGCTCGGCACGGGGTACGCGATCTGGGTCTCGATCGGCGTCATCGGCACCGCGCTACTGGGCATGTTCGTTCTCGGTGAGGGCTTCAGCCTGCCCAAGATGCTGTGCGTGGTCCTGATCGTCTCGGGCGTGGCCGGGCTCAAGATCCTGAGCTGAGCCCCGCGTCGACCTGCACCCGGTGCGTGCCCGCGTACACGTTCATCGACGACCCGCGCAGGAAGCCCACCAGCGTGATGCCGGCCTCCCGCGCCAGTTCCACCGCGAGGGACGAGGGCGCCGAGACCGCGGTCACCACCGGGATCCCCGCCATCCACGCCTTCTGCACGAGCTCGAAGGAGGCCCGGCCCGACAGCGCCAGCACCGTTCCGCTCAACGGGAGTGCGCCCGTGCGCTGGGCCCAGCCGAGCACCTTGTCGACCGCGTTGTGCCGTCCGACGTCCTCGCGCACGACGAGGGCCCGGCCCTCGGAATCGAAGAGCCCGGCCGCGTGCAGCCCGCCTGTGCGGTCGAAGACCCGCTGGGACTCGCGCAGCCGGTCGGGCAGGGAGGACAGCAGGGACGGAGCCACTTCGACCGGGTCGCCGTCCACCGGCCACTGTGCGCGCGTGCGCACCGCATCCAGGCTGGCCTTGCCGCACAGCCCGCACGAGGACGTCGTGTAGAAGTTGCGCTCCAGCGAGGTGTCCGGCGCCGGCACGTGCGCGGCGAGGGTCACGTCGACGACGTTGAAGGTGTTGCGGCCGTCCTCGTCGGCCCCGGCGCAGTAACGCGTCGCCAGCACGTCCTCGGTCGCGGTGATCACGCCCTCGCTCACCAGGAACCCGGCGGCCATGTCGAAATCGTGACCCGGAGTGCGCATGGTGACCGTCAGGGGGGACCCGTCGAGCCGGATCTCCAGGGGCTCCTCGACCACCAGGGTGTCGGGCCGCTCGTCGACCGCGCCGTCCCTGATGCGCAGCACCTTCTGCCGCACCGTGACCCGTCCCACCGACACCACCGTCCCGTGCGCAGCGTGCTCCGTTCGTGGTGACCCACGTTATCCCGGAGCCGGGTCCCGTCGGACCGTCGTGGACGTGCGGGGATTCGGTCTTGGAAGGGTCGGAGGACCCTGAGGCAACACCACGACACCCCTGAACCAGGACAGCCGACCGGGTGTACGCCGACCCTGCCACCGTCACCGAACACCAGATCTGCCCGGTGCGGCCGGGATCAGGCACGGTCGAGGATCGCCTCTACCACCCGGCCCACACCGTCCTCGGCGTGCGACGGCGCCCGCAGGAGCCCGGCCGCCGGATCGGCCAGGGCGGGGTGGGCGTTGGCCATCGCGTAGCCAGAACCCGCCCAGGTCAGGGAGGACAGGTCGTTGGGCATGTCCCCGAAGGCGACGACGTCCTCGGCGTCCACGCCCCATTCCTTGCAGAGCAGCGCCAGCGTGCTGCCCTTGTTCACCCCGGTGGCGTTCAGGTGCAGCAGGGCGTCCTGACCGGCGAAGGTGATCTCGGCGAGGTCGCCGGCCGCCTCCACAGCGGTGCGGTACATGTCGTCCACGGTGACCTGTGTGGAGCGTGCGAAGAGTTTGGCCACGGGATCGGCGTGCGCGAGCAGCGCGTCGGGGTCGTCCAGGACACCGCGCACGAACGAGGGGTCCATCCACGGCTCCAGTTCGTAAGCGCGCTCGCGGAAGAAGTCGCTGCCGGTCTCGACGCCGAACCCCACCGAGGGCAGGGCCGTGCGCAGCCGTTCCACGATCTCTGACCCGGTGGAGCGGTCCAGCGCACGCACCAGCGGCTCGGGGCGGCCCTCGACCCGGGTGTAGGAACCGTTGCCGCACACCACGGCCGAGCAGGGGAATTCTCCCGCGTAGTCGATGGCGGTGCGCAGTGGGCGTGCGGTCACCACGACCACCCGCACGCCGGCGGCGGCTGCAGTGTGCAGGGCGTGGAGGTTGCGGGCGCTGATGCGCCCCTCGGTGTCGAGGAGGGTGCCGTCCAGGTCTGTGGCGATGACACGGGGAAGGGGCATGTGTCGGATTATGTCGCCTCCTCCGGTCACGGGGAAGGCCTGGGGGCGGGCGAAACACCGGCGGCAAAGCGCGGCGGCCGGGGGCGGCGGTGTGACAGTGGTCCCATGGCGACGCACAGTGAGAACAGGGACTTCTGGGAGCGTCGGCTCGAGGGTGACTGGACCGCGAGCGGGGTCGGTCACCGGGCGCTCGGACGGTCGTTCAACACATGGATGTACCGGGTGCGTCAGGAGGTCTTCCTGCGTGAGCTGTCCCAGGTGGCCACCCGGGGTTGCTCGGTCCTCGACGTGGGCTGCGGGACCGGGTTCTACGTGCGCCAGTGGGAACGCCTCGGTGCCTCCGCCGTCACCGGGTGCGACGTCACCGGCGCCGCCGTGCAGCGGCTGGCCGAGCGGTTCCCCGGGCACCGGTTCCTGCGCCGGGACGCCGCCGACCTGAACGGGATCGACGCCGGCGCCTTCGACGCCGTCTCGTGCATGGACATGCTGTTCCACATCACTGACGACGAGCGGTACGAGCAGGCCCTCGCCGAGTTCGCGCGCGTCCTGCGCCCGGGTGGTCTGCTCGTGGTCTCGGAGAACTGCCTCCAGCGCCCCGAGCGGCGCAGCGAGTACCAGGTCGACCGCACCCTGGAGTGGATCACCGCGGCCGTCGACAAGGCCGGGTTCGACGTGCTGCGCCGCGTGCCGATGCTCATGCTCATGAACGCCCAGGTGGACGCGCCGATGCCCTGGCGCAAGGTGTGGGGCGGTGCGCTGCGGGCCGCGACCGTCACCGAACAGACCGGGTGGCTGGCCGGCGCCTCCCTCTACCCTCTGGAACGCCGCCTGGTGAAGGGTCGGCGCGAGAGCCCCACGACGGAGCTGCTCCTGTGCCGACTGCGGGCCTGAAGGAGGCCCATCGCGAGGGAACTGCTCGACCAACACGAGGAAAAACACGAGGGGCGCCGACCGTCGTCACGGTACGGTTGTCGTCCGAGTTGCCCCGGAAGTCAGGGTTGTGGGGGCCTGTCCCTTCCGGGCGGCGGACGTCTGGGAGGGACCTTGCCACCACGCTCGAGGCCGCGACGCTCCACCGTCGCCAGGGTCGCCAAGTGGGGCCTGGCCGGTGTACTGGCCACGCAGGTGGCCGTGGCCGCCACGCTCATGGGCATCAACCGCTGGCGCAGGCGCGTGCGGCCGCAGCGGGGCGTCTTCCCGCGAACGCCCGCCGAAGGGCTGCCGGTCGGCGACAACGAGGCGATGGTCTACACCTACGGCGTCGACCTCTACGACGACATGCTCGCCGCGATCCGGGGCGCGCGCCACCGGGTGCTCTTCGAGTCCTACATCATCAAGGACGACCGGGTCGGCCACGAGTTCAAGCGCGCACTCATCGACGCAGCCGAACGCGGGGTCGAGGTCTACGTCATCTACGACGGTTTCGCCAACCTCGTCGTGCCGCGCTCCTTCTTCGACTTCCCCTCGAGCGTGCACGTGCTGCGTTACCCGGCCTTCCGGCCGGGGGTGCTGCTGTTCAACATCCGCAAGTCCGGGCGCGACCACCGCAAGATCCTCACCGTCGACGGCGAGGTCGGTTTCGTCGGCGGGTACAACGTCGGGCTCATGTACGCGACCGAGTGGCGCGACACCCACCTCAAGGTCTCCGGCCCGGCCGTGTGGGAGCTCGAGAACGCCTTCGTCGACTTCTGGAACATGAACCGCGCCGCCGAACGCCCCGAACTCGACAACCTCGGCGATGCGGAGTGGGACGCCCGGTTCCGTGTGCACCGCAACGTGCCCGAGCTGATCATCTACCCGATCAGGGCGATGTTCCTGGAGGCGATCGACCGCGCCAAGGAACGCATCCTCATCACGCAGGCCTACTTCATCCCCGACCGGGAGCTCGTCAACGCACTGGTCACCGCCGCCCAGCGAGGGGTGGACGTCAACGTGCTGGTGCCCGAGCGCTCCAACCACATCATCGCGGATTGGCTGGCCCGCGGGCAGTACACGCACCTGCTTCACGGGGGCGTGCGCCTGTGGCTGTACCAGGACGCCATGGTGCACGCCAAGACCGCGACCGTCGACGGGCGCTGGAGCACCATCGGCACGGCGAACATGGACCGTCTCAGCCTCACCGGCAACTACGAGATCAACGCGGAGATCTTCGACGAGGGTGTGGCCAAGCACCTCGAGGCCGTCTTCGACAACGACCTGACGAACGCGCGCGAGCTCACCGGGGCCGAGTGGGCGGGTCGTCCGTTCGCGGCGAAGTTCAGCGAGATCGTGCTCGCTCCCTGGCGGGGGATCCTCTGAGGGAGGCCGCTCGCTCCGTGCGGGGCCTCTGGATCGAGGAACCCGTGCGGGCCTCAGCGCCCCGGGTCGAGGCGGGGCCGGCGGGCGCCCGGTGGCGGGGTCAGTTTGCCGGAGAACAGCTGTTCACGCGGGGCCTTGCGCGGACGGGGCCCGCCCCAGTGCTGCGGTCCGGGATGCGGGGTTCGGCTCAGCGCGCCGGCGATCGCGGACGGCGACGCCCCGCCCTTGGGCCGCGCACGGTTGTTGTCGCCGGTCCCACCTTCCTGCCAGCTTTCGTCCGCCATGGTCTCCCCCTCCTGCTTGACCTGCGCTTTCCCATGATCCTGCGCAGGCGGGGGAGTTGTCACCGCGACACGGCGCCGAGCGGGGTGTGACACCGCACGCCGTGGGGTCGGGGCTCAGGCCTGCGGGCTCTCGCGGCTCAGCGGGCCGAAGCGGGCCGAGACCGCACCGAGGACGAAGTGCGCGGCCTGGTGCTCGTCGAGGGGGACCACGCCTGCCGGCAGGGTCACCCGGTAGGGGTGTTCGTCCTCGTGGCGGATCTCGAAGTCGTCGATGACCCCCTGGCTCAACAGCAGTGTGAGGCCCTCGCGTACCCGCGCGCCCCTGGTGTCCGATGCCCACATGACCATGGCTGCACAGTAGCCCGCCCGTGCGAGGCGGGGCAGCCGAACCCTCGGAACCGAGGCGCAGCAGGGCTCCCGCTGCCCGGAACGGCGTTCGGGTTGCAGGCCGGACATCTCGGGGCTTCCGGTATGTCCGTAAGAGCGGGATCGAGTTCCGGGAGAAACCGGAGCGAGACTTCTCGAATGCGACATTTCTGTCCAATGCGTCTGCCATTCGAATGAGTGTTCCGGCGGCTCGTCATGCTCTGTCGTGGTTCGGGTGACTCGCGTGCTCTGCCTTGCGTGTCCGGGTCGGCGATCCGGCTCGTGTGGCTGCGTGAGGCGCGGGTACGCCTGCACGAATATCCAGAACCGCGCCGCTTTCGGAGAAAATCCATTTTCGTTGCGGGCTCCCGATGGCTGTGGTCGCTTTGGTGAGGGCCGAAGGCCGGGGGAGTTATGTGACCTTCGTCCTTTTCGGTGTCGTTGTACCCATGCACGAATCGCATTCGAAAATGGTGGTGTTCTCGGTGACGGAGACGGTCGAGTCCAACCCTGCGCAGCAGGAAGCCCAGCAGCAGATGAGCCTGGACACGTCGGCGGCGCGCAACCTCGCGACCACGACGAAGTCCTCTCCCCAGATGCAGGGGATCACGTCGCGCTGGCTGCTGCGGATGGTGCCGTGGGTCCAGGCGCGCGGCGGTACCTACCGGGTGAACCGGCGCCTGGTCTACACGGTGGGCGACGGCCGGGTGACCTGTGTGAACACCGGCGCGGACGTGAGCGTGGTCCCGGGCGAACTGCGCGAGCTGCCCACCCTGCGGGACTTCGCGGACGACTCCGTGCTGGAGGCGCTGGCGTCCCGGTTCGAGCAGCGCGAGTTCGAACCCGGCGAGATCATCGTCGAGTCCGGACGCCCCCGCGACGGTGTCCACATCCTCGCGCACGGCAAGGTGAACCGGATCGGGCGCGGCAAGTACGGCGATCCGGTGGTCCTCGACGTGCTCGCCGGCGGCGCCCACTTCGGCGACGAGGTCCTTTCCGGGTCCGACGAACCCTGGGACTTCACCGCCAAGGCCGTCACCCGCTGCACCGTGCTCACCCTCCCGTACCGGGCGCTGGGCGAGCTCAACGGACAGGGGGATGCCCTCCGCGAGCACGCCCGTAACGTCCGGGCCCGCCTGCACGACCCCGAGGCCGGAACTGGCGAGTCCGCCATCGACCTGTCCTCCGGGCACTCGGGCGAGCCCACCCTCCCGGGCACCTTCGTCGACTACGAGCGCGCACCCCGCGAGTACGAGCTCAGCGTGGCCCAGACGGTCCTGCGGGTGCACAGCCGCGTGGCCGACCTCTACAACGAGCCGATGAACCAGGTCGAGCAGCAGCTCAAGCTCACCATCGAGGCCCTGCGCGAGCGCCAGGAGCACGAGATGGTCAACAACCGCGACTTCGGGCTGCTCCACAACGCCTCTCTCGACCAGCGCATCCAGCCCCGCAGCGGTCCCCCCACCCCCGACGACCTCGACCAGCTCCTGTCCACGGTGTGGAAGGACCCCGGGTTCCTGCTGGCCCACCCGCGCACCATCGCCGCGTTCGGACGCGAGTGCAGCCGCCGCGGCATCTACCCTCAGAGCGTCGACGTCTCCGGGCACCAGGTCCCCTCCTGGCGGGGTGTGCCGATGCTGCCCTGCAACAAGATCCCTGTCACCAAGGCGCGCACGAGCTCGATCCTGCTCATGCGTACCGGCGAGGAGAACCGGGGTGTCATCGGCCTGCACCAGACCGGGCTGCCCGACGAGTACCAGCCGGGCCTCTCTGTGCGGTTCATGGGCATCAACGAGCAGGCGATCATCTCCTACCTGGTCAGCACCTACTACTCGGCGGCCGTCCTCGTCCCCGACGCACTCGGGGTGCTCGAGGACGTCGAACTCGGCCGAGAGGACTGAGTAGGACCGTCGGACGAACGGCGGGGCCGGGAACGCAGCGGCGGCCCGGCCCCGCGACCCCGGGCCGAGACCCGGAACCGCCCCTCGGCCCGCACACACAGCACGATTGGTGGCTCCTGCCATGACAGTGACCGACACCGGGACCCCGTCGACCGGCACGCAGAACCCGCCCGCCCCGCTCGCCCTGGGGACCGAGGCCGCCCGGAACCTGGCCACGACGACCAAGTCCGCCCCGCAGATGCAGGCGATCAGTCCGCGCTGGCTGCTGCGGATGCTGCCGTGGATCGAGGCGCGCGGCAGTACCTACCGGGTGAACCGCCGCCTGGTCTGCACCATCGGCGACGGCCGGGTGACCTGTGTGAACACCGGCGCGGACGTGAGCGTGGTGTCTGCGGAACTGCAGGAACTCCCGGCTCTGCGGGGTTTCGGCGACGACAGCGTGCTGGAGGCGCTGGCATCGCGGTTCGAGCAGCGCGAGTTCCGACCCGGTGACGCCATCGTCGAGGCCGGCCGCGAGATCGACGGCGTGCACGTCCTCGCACACGGCAAGGCCGACCGGGTCGGGCGCGGAAAGTACGGCGACCCCGTGGTCCTCGACGTCCTGGCCGACGGGGAGTACGTCGGATCCGGCGTCTTCGGTGAGGCCCCCGGGACCTGGGACTCCACACTCAGGGCCCGCACACCCTGCATCGTCATGACCTTGCCGCGCGAGGCCGCCGAACGCGCGGTCCGCGACTCCCCGGCTCTCGGAGCCCACGTGCGGAGCCGACTCGCCGAACCGGCCCCGCACAACAAACACGGTGAGGCCGACATCGGGCTGGCCTCCGGACACACCGGCGAACCCGCGCTCGGCGGCACGTTCGTCGACTACGAACGCGAGCCCCGCCAGTACGAACTGAGCGTCGCCCAGACCGTGCTGCGCATCCACACCCGGGTCGCCGACCTCTACAACGAGCCGATGGACCAGGTCGAGCAGCAGCTGAAGTTGACCGTGGAGGCCTTGCGCGAGCGCCAGGAGCACGAGATGGTCAACAACCGCGACTTCGGGCTGCTCCACAACGCCGACCTTAGCCAGCGCCTCCACAGCCGTACCGGAGCACCCGGCCCCGACGAGCTCGACGAACTCCTGTCCCGGAGGCGCAAGACCCAGCTCCTGCTGGCCCACCCGCGAGCCATCGCCGCGTTCGGACGCGAGTGCAACCGGCGAGGCCTCTACCCCGACCCCGTCGAGGTGGAGGGGCGGCCGACCACCGCGTGGCGGGGCGTGCCGCTGCTGCCCTGCGACAAGATCCCCGTCACCCCGCAGCGCACCACGTCCGTCATCGCCATGCGCACCGGCGAGGAGGCCCACGGTGTGGTCGGCCTGCACCAGACCGGTATCCCCGACGAGTACGAGCCCGGCCTCAACGTCCGCTTCATGGGCACCAGCGCCCGGGCCGCCGCCTCCTACCTGGTCAGTACCTATTTCTCCGCCGCCGTCCTCGTGCCCGACGCGCTGGGGGTCCTCGAGAACGTCGACATCACGCGCTGAGGAGGAGTCCCATGTCCGTCACCGAGGACACCGCACAGGACCGCGGCACCGACGCGGTCCTGGCCCGCAACCGAGCCCTCTTCGAACCCGCCCTGCGCGCAGCCATCGACAGCCTGTCGCCGGCCGTGCGCCCTGTCGCCGCCTACCACTTCGGTTGGGTCGACCAGGACGGCAACCCCTCGCACGCCGACTCCGGCAAGGCGATCCGGCCGACCCTGGCCCTGCTGGCCGCTGAGGCCGTGGGGGCGCCACCCGCCGCGGCCGTGCCCGCAGCTGTCGCCGTCGAGCTGGTGCACAACTTCTCCCTTCTCCACGACGACGTCATGGACGGGGACACCACCCGGCGCCACCGGCCCACCGCCTGGACGGTGTTCGGGAGCAACACCGCGATCCTCGCCGGCGACGCCCTGCTCACCCTCGCCCTGGACGTGCTCGCCGCGAGCCGCGGAGAGGCCGCCCAGGACGCGCTCCGGACGCTCAGCGCCGCGGTGCTCGAACTCATCAACGGCCAACGCGCAGACCTCGACTTCGAGGAACGCCGCGACGTCGGCCTCGATGAGTGCGTGCGCATGGCCGAGGGCAAGACCAGCGCGCTGCTCGGGTGCGCCTGCGCGATCGGCGCCGCCTACGGAGGCGGGGGTGACCGGGTCGGGGCGCTGCGGGACTTCGGCAGCTCCTTCGGAACCGCGTTCCAGCATGTCGACGACCTGCTCGGGATCTGGGGCCGCCCGGACGCCACCGGCAAACCGGTCTATTCCGACCTGCGCAGCCGCAAGAAGACACTGCCCGTGGTGGCAGCGCTGAGATCCGGTACCCCCGCGGGGGACGAACTGGCCGACCTGTATCTCGGTGACCGGGAGCTCTCCGACCCCGAGATCGCACGCGCCGCCCACCTGGTAGAGACCGCGGGCGGGCGCCGGTGGAGCGAGGAGCAGGCAGACGCTCTCCTCGACCGGGCCCTGGGCGCCCTGCGCTCGGCCGACCTGGCCCCGCGGCCCGTCGAGGAGCTCGGCGCTCTGGCCCGGTTCGCAGTCCACCGCACCCACTGACCCGGAGGGCCTCATGAGCACCACGTCCCACATCGACACCGCACACACCTGCGGCCCCCTCGACCCCGGGACCGTGCGGGTGGCCGACGCACTGCTGCACGGTGACGGGACCCGGGTGCCCTGCCCGGCCGCCGTCCTCGTCGAGGGCGAGGCGCGGCGGCACGGCGTCACCACCGACCGCGGAACCCTGCTTTCGGGGGCGCCCGGCCCCGAGGCCCTCACCCCCGGCTCGGGCCCGGCCGACCTCGTACCCGTTGCCGGGGGAGAGGCCGGGCTCGCGGTCGCCGGCGTCGACGAACACGGTCTGGCCGCGGCCCGCGCGGCCGTGGATGCCTGGTCCGCGGCCGCCGGGCCCCGAACGGTACTGCTCGCGGCGCCGCGCTCGTTCTGCGCGGGGGTGGAGCGAGCAATCGAGATCGTCGAACGCGCCCTGGACCAGCGGGGCGCCCCTGTCCACGTGCGCAAACAGATCGTGCACAACAGCCACGTGGTCGCCGAGCTCGAGGAACGGGGCGCAGTCTTCGTCGACGAGCTCGACGCCGTGCCCGACGGGGCCACGGTCGTCTTCTCCGCACACGGTGTCTCGCCGGCGGTGCGCGAGGAGGCGGACCGGCGAGGGCTCGACGTGATCGACGCGACCTGCCCGCTGGTCACCAAGGTCCACACCGAGGCACGCCGGTTCGCCGACCGGGGAGACACCGTCGTGCTCGTGGGCCACGCCGGGCACGAGGAGGTCGAGGGAACGCTCGGTGAGGCCCCCGGCCGCACGGTGCTGGTGGAGACCCCGGAGGAGGCCTCGCGGCTCGAGGTCCAGGACCCCGACCAGGTCTCCTACCTGACGCAGACCACCCTGGCCGTGGACGAGACCGAGGAGGTCGTGGACGCCCTGCGCGCACGTTTCCCGAAATTGCGCGGCCCCGGTTCCGACGACATCTGTTACGCCACGACCAACCGCCAGGACGCGGTCCGGGCCATAGCCGAGAGCTCCGACCTCATGCTGGTCGTGGGATCGGACAACTCCTCGAACTCGCTGCGCCTGGTGGAGCTCGCCGAACGGTGCGGAACTCCCGCACGCCTGGTCGACGACGCCCGCGACATCCGCCCCGACTGGGTGCGCGGTGCCGGCACGATCGGCCTGACCGCGGGCGCCTCGGCACCGCCCCACCTGGTGGAGGAGGTGATCGACGCGTTGGCGGGGCTGGGCCCGGTCACCGTCACCGAACGGGAGACCGCCCGCGAGACGGTGCACTTCAGCCTGCCCGTTCCGGTCCGCAGCCCCTGACGCCCGCCTCCGCGCGCACGCGCTCGCCCGCACCCACCACAGCCGCACACACGACCGCCGCCCGACCAGAACAGGCCTCCCGATGGAAGCGTTCACCCTGCCCGTCTTCTACCTGCCGCATCCGGCCCGGCTCAACCCGAACCTGGAACGCACCCGCGAGCACAGCAGCGGGTGGGCCCGCCGGATGGGCATGCTCGACACCCCGGCCCCCGGCGGCGGTCTCGTCTGGGACGAGGCCGCCCTCGCCGGGATGGACTACGCGCTCATGTGCGCCTACACCCACCCCGACTGCGACGGACCGACCCTGGACCTGATCACCGACTGGTACGTGTGGGTGTTCTTCTTCGACGACCACTTCCTGGAGCAGTACAAGTACTCCCGGGACTTCGCCGGGGCGCAGACCTTCCTCGACCGCCTCGAGGAGTTCATGACCGCCGACGGCAGCCTCCCGCGCGAGCCCGAGAACCCGGCCGAAGCGGGCCTGGCCGACCTGTGGCGGCGTACCGTCCCGTCGATGTCGGCCGACTGGCGGCGGCGGTTCATCACCAGCACCCACAACCTCATGGTCGAGTCGATGTGGGAGCTGGACAACATCGAGCTCGACCGGGTCGCCAACCCCATCGAGTACATCCAGATGCGGCGCCGGGTGGGGGGAGCTCCATGGTCGGCCAACCTCGTCGAGGTCGCCGTGGGCGCAGAGCTCCCGGAGGGCCTGGCGGAGTCGCGTCCGCTGCGGGTGCTGGCCGACACGTTCTCCGATGCTGTGCACCTGCGCAACGACCTGTTCTCGTACCAGCGCGAGGTCCAGGAGGAGGGCGAGAACTCCAACGCCGTGCTGGTCTTCGAGCGGTTCTTCGACCGGCCCACCCAGGAGGCGGCCGAGCTCGTCAACGACCTGCTGACCTCCCGGCTCGTGCAGTTCGAGGACACCGCCCTGACCGAGGTGCCCGCCCTGCTCACCGAGCACGGCCTGGCCCCGCACGAACACTCCGGCGTGGCCGCCTATGTCAAGGGGCTGCAGGACTGGCAGGCCGGTGGGCACGAGTGGCACGCGCGCTCCAACCGCTACATGAACGAGGGCGCCGCCCAGCGTCCGGCCGGGGAGCTCGCCGGCCCCACCGGACTGGGGACGTCGTCGGCGCGCCCGGCCTTCTCCCCGCTCGCGCCCGGGGTGCGGCGGCGGGCTCAGCAGCGCGCCCACACCCTGTTCCGGCCGGTTGGCCACCTGGAACTGCCCGACCTGTACATGCCTTTCTCGATCCGCACCAACCCCCTCATCGACGAGGCTCGGAGCTACGCGGTGGGCTGGGCGCGGCGCATGGGTTTCTTCGACTCCGTGCCCGGTGTGGAAGCCGGGGGCGTGTGGGACGAGCGCCAGTTCATCGGCCTCGACCTCGCCCACTGCGCCTCCATGATCCACGCCGACGCCGGCTTCGAGGAGCTGTGCATCTCCTCGGACTGGCTGGCGTGGGGCACCTACGGCGACGACTTCTTCCCCGTGGTCTTCGGTACCACCCGGAACACCGCTGCGGCCAAGCTCTGCAACGAACGGTTCCCGGCCTTCATGCCGTTGGACCTCGGCCCCACCCCGGAGCCGACCAACCCGATGGAGCGAAGCCTCGCCGACCTGTGGCGGCGCACCGCCGCGCCCATGGATCCGGCCGCCCGTGCCGAGTTCCGCAGGGCCGTCGAGGACATGACCACGAGCTGGCTGTGGGAGCTCGACAACCAGACCCACCACCGGGTCCCCGACCCCGTCGACTACATGGAGATGCGCCGGCAGACCTTCGGTTCCGACATGACCCGGAGCCTGGCCAAGCTGACCCGCTCGGCCGATGTCCCGAGCGAGATCTTCCAGACCCGCACCATGCGGGAACTGGAGACCGCGGCGCAGGACTACGCCTGCTTCCTCAACGACCTGTTCTCGTACCAGAAGGAGGTCGAGTTCGAGGGGGAGGTGCACAACCTCGTCCTCGTCACCGAGAACTTCCTGGGCCTGGACCGCCACGCCGCCCGCGACGTCGTCGCCGACCTCATGCGGGCCCGCATGGAGCAGTTCGAGCACATCCTCGCCGACGACCTGCCCCGCCTCTTCGAGGATTTCGACCTGGACGAGGCGGCACGCGAGGCCCTGCTCCGTGACGCCGACGGGATGAAGGAGTGGATGGCCGGGATCCTCGAGTGGCACCGCAAATGCGTGCGTTACACCGATGCTGAACAGCGCCGCCTGCGCACGCCCGAGCCCTTGGGCGAGGGGGTCCCCGCCGACCACGCCTGGGGCCCCACGGGCCTCGGCACCTCCGCCGCCCGCCTGGCCTCGGCCCTCCGGGGGCGGGTACCGCTCTGAACCGTGGGTCACCCCAGGCGATCGGGACGGGGGCGGTGTGCGACGAGGACACCGCCCCCGTTGCTCGTGGATCCGGCGCCCTGCCTACCGATCGGCCGAGGCAGGGCATCGCCATGGAGTCCTTCGGCAGAAGATGTGAGGGCCCCTAGGCGGTGTTTTTTGAACGGGTCAGGTCGCGGAGCCAGATCCGGATCGAGGCCACCTGCACGGTCCCGTCGTAGATCGCGGCCCGCTTGTCATAGCGGGTCGCGACCGCCCGGTTCTGCTTGAGCAGATTGATCGCCCGCTCCACGGTGTTGCGGTCGCGGTAGGCCACCCGGTCGAAGGCCGGGGGCCTGCCGCCCGCCGACCCTTGACGTTGGCGGTGCTCGCGCTGGTCGCGGGGTTGGTCGATGGTCGCTTTGATCTTGCGGCGCCTCAAGTGCTCCCGATTGGCGCGGCTGGAGTAGGCCTTGTCACCCAGGAGCCGGTCGGGGCGGGTGCGCGGCCTTCCGGTGCCGCGTGCCAGCCGCAGAGCCCCCATCAAGGGCTCGAACATGGGGCTGTCCCCGCGCTGGCCCGGGGTCGTGGCCAGTACCAGGGGAGGCCTGTGCTGATCGGCGAGCAGGTGGATCTTGGTGGTCAGTCCGCCCCTGGAGCGTCCGAGCGCTTCGCGGCCGTCCGATTCGTCCCGGGCAGTGTCCCCTTTTTCGCGGCCCCGGCGGCGTGCTGATGGGCCCGCACGGAGGTGGAGTCGATACTCGCGATGAGCTCTTCGCCGCTGTTGGCGTCGATGCGCAGCCGGTCGGCGATCCGTTGCCAGGTGCCGTCCAGGCACCAGCGGCGGTGGCGCCCGGCCGCGGTCTCCCAGGGGCCGTAGCGCTCGGGCAGGTCCCGCCAGCCGATCCCGGTGCGGGCGCGGAACAGGATCGCGTTGATGACTTTGCGGTGGTCGGCCCACTTCTTGCCCTTGGGGGCATCCGCAGGCAGGAGCGGGGCGAGCAGGGCCCACTCGGCATCGGTGAGTTCATGACGTCCGGGCACGTTTACTCACCCTGCCAGGGCAGACCCTGCTCCGCTCCCACTTCCAAAAAACAGTGCCTAGCCCTGGGAGTGCGCCAGGCCGAAGCTTTGGGGCTCCGATGGTCCCTGATCAAAGGCATCTGTGACAACTGCCGTATGTACCATCCGGTGGCCGAGCTTTTTGCGGGCGAGACGACGGGGTGCAACTCCTGCCGCGGAGCGCTCCGCTATGAGATGCAGACCGGCTGGCAGCTCAAACACCGCCCCTTCCGGCACGGCTGTGCCGACGCTGAATCCTGCACACAGGGCCGCCACCTACGCCCCTGCCCCGCGAGCTGCTCTGGTCACCACCAGAGCTGGTGCAAGACCGGGTGCAAGACCAAGTCGCATCAGTGCCCAGAAGTCAGACGGCCTTGCCCGCGCGACTGCCGGGGCCACGCGCGAGAATGCCCGCAGCGCGTCGGAGGCGACTACTACTTCGCCCCGCGCAAGGGCGTGGAGGACGAGGTCGAGTCCGAACAGTTCGTGCTGCCTCTGCCGAAGCCGGTCGTGCACGAGCTCCGCCACCACTGGCACAGCCAACAACGGGAGAAAACGAGAGCCGGGTCGGGGTGGGACGACAGGTGGGATCTGGTCTTCTGCCGCCCCGACGGGGGGCCGTTGGGCAAACGCGCCGATTGGGCCGACTGGAAGAACGTGCTCCGTGCCGCTGGCGTGCGCGACGTGCGTGTGCACGACGGGCGCCACACGGCCGGAACGCTCCTGGCGCAGTTGGGCATCGACCCCAAGACCGTCCAGCAGATTCTGGGGCACTCCCAGATGTCGCAGACGGCCCGCTACATCCACGCCAGCGACGCCCTGACCCGGGGTGCAGTCGACCGCATGGGGGAAGCACTGTGGAGCTGATCCGCGAAATGAGACTAGAACTGAGACTAGACGGTCTGACCGGGGTTCCCCAAAATGGAAAAACCCCAGGTCAGAGTGGCGGCTCCGGCAGGATTCGAACCTGCGGCACCCGCTTTAGGAGAGCGGTGCTCTATCCCCTGAGCTACGGAGCCAGTGTGGGGAAGGTATGCGTTACCCCGTCACGAGGCCAAGCCTAACTCAGGATGGGCGTGCTCGGGGTGTCGTGCCGTTCGGGAGGGGGCACCCTGGGGGCACTCTGCGTGCAGCGCGCAGTACGCTGACCTACGATTGGTTGTCCTGGTGGCAGTGTGATGTTGTTCACCGAGCGTGTCGCATTATGGCCCCATCTGAGCCCCGGTCACTGTGGAGACCGGGCCACGGCGGCCGATCGGTCAACCGTGACCAGGGATGATGTCGAGGTCCGACCGTCCGGGTCGTACCCGGTCGCAGGTGGCCCGCCCCGATGCCCATGTCGGGCGGATCGGTCCTGTGTGTCCGCAAGCGGACATGGAGTAGTACGTTGCCTTGCGGCCGCGGGTACGTGTTCGAGGAAAATCAGCCGGAGGATCATTCGTGCCGTTCGAATCTGAGCAGGCGCGGCGCAGGTCCCGCGTTCCGGGTAGCGGGGAGACGCCGGTCCTCACGGCGCCGCACGGTTTCCGGGGGCGCATGGCGCAGGCGCTCGTGCTGGTCCTCACCACCGCTCTGATGGTCGCCCCGATGCCGGCCACCGCCTATGCCGACGACCTGGAGGAGCTGCGCGAGCAGGCCGAACAGGCCGCCACCGAGCTCGAAGAGGCCACGGACCGGCACGTGGAGCGCCAGGGCGAGCTCGAGGGCGCGCAGGAGGAGCTCGTCGGCACGCTCCACGAGCTGCAGCAGACCGAGGTCGAACTTGGTGAGATGCGTGAACCGCTCGCCCGCCTGGCCAACACCCTGTACCGCCAGCCCGACGGCGGCATGCTCCAGATCCTGGTCGACGGGTCGCTCGACGACGACCTCCGGGTGCAGTCCTACGCGGCCAAGCTGTCCGAGGACAACCAGGCCCTCATCCAGGACGCCACCGACCTGCGCGAGGAGCAGGCTTCGCTGGCGGTCGACGCGCAGCAGATGCAGACCGACACCCAGCTGGAGCAGGCCGAGCTGGCCGCGGAGGTCGAGGAGCTGCGCGACCAGTCGGAGGAGAGCACCGAACGCCTCACCTCGGAGCTGGAGGACCGCGGTCTCGACCCGGGTACCTTCCAGGCGGCCGCCGACTGTGACGGCTCCGCGGCCAGCGGGAGCGACGACTTCCCCAACGGTCTGCTCCCCGATGATGCACTGTGCCAGCTCTACGACGAGGACCATTACCTCAGGGCCGACGCGGCGGAGGCCTTCCTCGAGCTCAACATGGAGTACGTCGAGGAGTTCGGCGAGAACATGTGTATCACCAGCGCCTACCGCGATCTGCCGAACCAGCACCGCGTCTACGCCGAGCAGCCGCCCGGGTTCGCCGCCACCCCGGGTACCAGTAACCACGGTCTGGGGCAGGCCATCGACCTCGGGTGCGGCATCGAGAACTTCCGCTCAGAGCGGTGGAACTGGATGGAGGAGAACGGCGCCCGTTACGACTGGATCCATCCGGACTGGGCCAAGAGCAACCCGTTCGAACCCTGGCACTGGGAGTACGAGCCGTGATCGGCCCGCGATGACAGCACGAGGGCGCCGCCACCGACAGCCGGTGGCGGCGCCCTCGTCCTGTGTCCCGGGGTTCAGGAGGGAGGGAGCTCCGAGGTCTCCTTCGCGGCGCTCTTCTCGTCCGGCTCCTCGGGCGATTCCGGGAGGATCTCGGGGGTGACTTCGCTGGTGCAGTTCGCGCACCGGCTGGCCTTCTTGTCGATCTCGCTGTAGCAGTAGGGGCACTCGCGTGTGGTGGCCTCCTCCGCCTTGACGATCTTCTCCAGCAGCTTGCTGATGGGAAGGACGACGAAGAAGTACAGGATCGCCGCGGTGAGCAGGAACGAGATCACCGCGTCGACGAACTGGCCGTACATGAACCGGCTGTCGTTGATCTCGAAGTACAGCTCCCCGAACTCGGGCACCCCACCGAAGATGCCGAGCAGCGGAGTGATGAAACCTTCGGTGAACGCGGTGATCAGGTTGGAGAAGACCGCCCCGATCACGACCGCGACCGCCAACTGCACCAGGTTCCCCTGGAGCAGGAACTTCTTGAAGCCTTCCATGGAACAGCCCTAAGTGATCGTGCTTGCCTGCGTCGAACGGCCCCCTGGGCGGCCACCGGGGGTGGGTGTCGCCGGGGGCGGCCAGGGGCGCCGGGACAGCTTTCCGCACCTCGGAGTGGGCGGTCAAACGCTGAATGTGACACCGAGTACCAATATGTCGTGCGGCTCAGTTCCGGATCGACACAGAGAGTCGCGAGTCGGCCGCGGCCCCGGCCAGAGACCGTGCCTCCTCCGGGTCGGCCGCCACGACCAGCAGGGCACCGCCCTCGCCGCCGCGCGAGTCGTCGTCCGGCACCGCCAGGACCGGGCGGTCGGAGACCACCTCCACGGCCGGCCCGGAATGCGCAACGGTCGGATCGTCGCTGCCCGATGCCGCCAGGACGTCGACCCGGTCGCCAGGGGTGATCAGGGAGACCGAACCGGCATCGGCCACCCGCACGGGTGCGGCGACCAGCCCCGGCCCGTAGGGGCGCGCCGGAGGGTCGGCCAGGCGGGCGTCGGTGAGGACCTCGCCCTCGCGCACGGGGCCGCTGAGTCTGCGCCCGGACGTGTCGGTGTGGGTGGCCATCGCCCCCTCGGGCAGGACGGATTCGGGCACGCGCCGCGGGGCGAGGTCGGCCTCGCCGAGCGGGGAGGAGGCGTCCAGGTCGCGCGCGGCAACGAGCACCTCACGCCCGGGTTCGGGCGGGGGACGCAGGACCAGGACCGCGCTCAGCAGCGCGCAGGCCGCGAGCAGAGCGGTCAGGGGGCGCCGGTGGCGGTCGAGGAACCGGTGCACAGCGCGGCGGTGCCGGTACGGGGGTAATGCTTCGGCCATGCTCCGACGGTAGACCGGCCGGGGGCACCGCGGAGGGTTGTCCACAGGCCGGATGTGTGCGGACGGTGTCCGCGGCAGAGGAGCACGGAGCGCTCGGCGGCCAGAGGCCGATGTGGCCGGTCAGGGTATGACGATGCGCCGCCGGCCGAGGGGCGGCGGCGCATCCGGAACGCGGCGGTCAACGGCGGGCGGACTCAGGAGCTGCTGGTGCTGCTCGTGCTCTTGGAACCGGAGTCGCTGCTGCTCGAGCCGGAGGAGTCCGAGCCCGAGGAGGACGAGGCCGAGGAGTCGGAGGAGGAAGAGGAGCTCTCCGAGGAGCCGGAGTCCTTGCCGTTCTCCTTGCCGGAGCCCGAGAGTACCGAGCTGTTGCTGGAGGAGCCGCTGTCGGTCTTGTAGAAGCCCGAGCCCTTGAAGACGATGCCCACCGCTGAGTACACCTTGCGCAGGCGTCCCTCGCACTCGGGGCAGACGGTGAGGGAATCGTCGCTGAACTTCTGCACGACCTCCATCTGGGCGTCGCACTCGGTGCACGCGTACTGGTACGTAGGCACGGTTCGGGTCCTCCTTGCTGGCACTCTCGCCCGTTGACTGCCAAATAGTACGCGTTCGCCGACGGAGGCGGTGACAGCACCTCACCGGAACGCGGCAGACACGGGCGCGGCGCGGAGCATCGGCCCCGCGCACGGACGCCACCCACAACGCCGGGGCACCAGGGGGTTAATCCCGCGCCTCTCCCGGGACCGGCGGCACCGGCCACACCGGCGACCCCGGATCGAACACCCGCAGCCCGTCGGGGGTGACCACGGCGTCCACCGGGAGGTCGTGCTCCTCCGACGGGAGCTCCTCCACCAGCTCACCCCGGTGCAGCGGAACCACGACGGGGGTGTGCGGACCCTTGTGGGACAGCGCGCGGTCGTAGCATCCGGCGCCCCTGCCGAGCCGGACCCCCCGGCGGTCCACCGCCAGAGCCGGGCACACGACGAGGTCGACCCGGGCGAGGGCCTCGACGCCGTGACGGTGCCCGGTCGGTTCCTGGAGCCCGTAACGCGCCTCCTCCAAGGAGTCCGGGCCCTCGTAGACGGCCCAGTCGAGCTCCCCACCGGGCAGGAACACCGGGAGCAGCACGTACACCCCGCGCTTCCACAACGCGGTCACCAGGCGGCGGGTGTCGGGCTCCTCGCCCACCGACCAGTAACAGGCCACGGTCCCGGCGGTCGACATCCACGGCTGCTCCCACAGGGTGTCGCGCAGGGCCCGCCCGGTGCGCTCGCGTTCGGGGGCCGTCGACGCACGTCGCCGGTCCAGGAACCCCGCGCGCAGGCCTCGTTTGCCGGTCCGGTCGAGCTCGCCCACGGTTGCCTCCGGTGTCGGTTCCGCCCTGGTTCCGCCGGGAGCGTATCACCGGCACAGCAGGGGGAACGGGCGGATGAACAGCCGGTGGCGTGCACGGGTCCGGGCCCCGAAACGGTGCGTACTTCTTGGCGGGGGCGGCCGTGTGGGAGCCCCGGGTGCTCCCGCGACTGTCCTAAAGTGCCGACATGAACGCCGACACCGAGCACACACGGCTCAACCCCGCTTCGACCCCTGTCACCAAGGCCGTCGTGCCCGCGGCCGGCCTCGGCACGCGCTTCCTCCCGGCCACCAAGGCCACGCCCAAGGAGATGCTGCCGATCGTGGACAAGCCCGCGATCCAGTACGTCGTGGAGGAGGCCGTCGCCGCGCGCCTCGACGACGTCCTCATGATCACCGGACGCAACAAGCGCTCCATCGAGGACCACTTCGACCGGGCCCACGAGCTCGAGGAGACACTCGAGGCCAAGGGGGAGCACGAGCGCCTCAAGGCCGTGCGGGAACCCGACGGCCTGGCCCAGGTGCACTACGTCCGCCAGGGCCAGCCCCGCGGCCTGGGCCACGCGGTGCTCTGCGCCGAGGCGCACGTCGGCGACAACCCCTTCGCCGTGTTGCTCGGCGACGACATCATCGACGACGCCGAACTCCTGCGCCGCATGATCGAGGTCCGCCAACAGCGCGGGGGCAGTGTCGTCGCGCTCATGGAGGTCGACCCCGAGCAGGTGTCACGGTACGGGTGCGCCGGTATCGAGCCCACTGACGAGGACGACGTCGTCACCGTCACCGACCTGGTCGAGAAGCCCTCGCCCGACCAGGCGCCCAGCCGGTGGGCGATCATCGGCCGCTACGTGTGCGACCCCGCGGTGTTCCCGGTTCTGCGCCGTACCCCGCCGGGGCGCGGCGGCGAGATCCAGCTGACCGACGCTCTCCTGGAACTGGCGGGCAGCGGCCGCGACCTGGGTGGGCCGGTCTACGGGGTGCTGTTCCGGGGGCGCCGTTACGACACCGGCGACAAGGGTGACTACATCCGGACCGTCGTGGAGTTCGCCTGCCGTCGGCCCGACCTGCGCGACGAGCTCCTGCCGTGGCTGCACGAATTCGTGCAGGAGCGCTATCGGGGCGACGCCGGTCTCTGAGGACGACGTCCACTGGCGGGGACGGGGCACGTGCCATCTCCTGTGGGAGGTGAGAAGCTCGGCCTGCACGCCCTTGCCCACGTCCGGAGGAGCCCCTGTGAAGAGCGTCGAACAGCACATCGAAGACTGCCTCGGGCTCGTCGCCGCACAGCAGCCGACCGAGATCGACCTGAACAACGCCCACGGCACCGTCCTGGCCGAGCCTGTCGCCTCGCCGGTCTCCCTGCCCGGCTTCGACAACTCCGCCATGGACGGGTACGCGGTGCGCGCGGAGGACGTCGCCGCGGCCTCGCCGGAGGTCCCCGTCCGGCTCGCGGTGGTCGCCGACATCCCCGCGGGTGACCCCACCCCGGTCGCGGTCCGGCCCGGTATGTGTGCCCGGATCATGACCGGTGCGCCGATGCCCGACGGGGCCGACGCGGTCGTCCCGGTGGAGTGGACCGACGGTGACACCGTGCGGGTGACCATCGACCGACCCGCCCGCCCCGGCAACGCGGTGCGTCGTGCCGGGGACGACGTCGCCGAGGGCACGGTCGTGCTCGAACCGGGTTCCCGGATCGGCGCGGGAGAGATGGGTGTGCTGGCGGCCGTGGGACGCCGTTCGGTCCCGGCCCGCCCCAGGCCCCGCGTCGTGGTGCTCTCGACCGGTGAGGAGCTGGTCGAGCCCGGCCGGCCTCTGGGCCCCGGGCAGATCTGGGAGTCCAACAGCTTCATGATCGCCGCGGCCGCCCGCGATGCCGGCTGCGAGGTGTACCGCCACGGATTCGTGGGCGACGACCCCAGGACCGTCATGGAGACCCTGGAAGGCCTCCTGCTGCGGGCCGACGTCGTGGTCACCACCGGCGGGGTGAGCATGGGCGCCCACGACGTGGTCAAGGAGGTCCTGTCCCGGGAGGGTGTGCAGTTCACACAGGTCGCGGTGCAGCCGGGCAAACCCCAGGGGTTCGGCACGATCGGCCCGGACAAGACGCCGATCCTCACCCTGCCGGGGAACCCGGTGAGCGCGTTCGTCTCGTTCCAGGTGTTCGTGCGCCCGGTCCTGCTCAAGCTCCGCGGCATGGCCCCGGAACCGCTGCCTGAGCGCCGAGCACGGCTGACCGACCCCGTCACCTCCCCGCCCGGACGCCGCTCGTACCTGCGCGCGGAGCTGAGCAGCCCCGACGCGGACGGTCGCCGCACCGTCACCCCGGTGCGCCGCCAGGGTTCGCACCAGCTCTCCGTCCTGGCCGGGTCGAACGCTCTCGTGGTGGTGCCCGAGGACACCACTGAGCTCCCGCCCGGCACCGACGCAGAGGTGCGCCTCCTCCCCGGCACCTGATCAGGGTGCAGGACGGCCCGGGGCGGGCGCGCGGTGCCTTACGGTCGGGTTGAACGGACCGGCGGGGTCTCGGATCCCGCCCCGCGGCCGACCGGCCGCGGCCCCCAGCACGAACGCAGGACGTGTCGACGATGAGCCACACCCCAGGGCCGGACGAGTCCGGCCACCCCTCCGGTTTCACCCATCTGGACGCCTCCGGCGCAGCACACATGGTCGATGTGTCCGCCAAGGGTGTCAGCGCGCGCACCGCGACCGCCACGGGCCGTGTCCTGCTGTCCGCGGAGACCGTGGCCGCTCTGCGGGAGGGCGGGGTGCCCAAGGGCGACGCCCTCGCCGTGGCGCGCATCGCCGGGATCCAGGGGGCCAAGCGCACCCCGGACCTCGTTCCGCTGTGCCACCCGATCGCCGTCCATGGCGCCGACGTGGACCTCACGGTGGTCGACGGCGGCGTGGACATCAGCGCCACCGTCCGTACCGCCGACCGCACGGGTGTCGAGATGGAGGCCCTGACCTGTGTCATGACCGCCGCGCTCGGCCTGGTCGACATGGTCAAGGCGATCGACCCCGAGGCCGAGGTCACGCGCGTGCGCGTGGAGGAGAAGACCGGCGGAAAGAAGGGCGACTGGAGGCGCGGTGACTGAGCAGCCCCGACACCGGGTCGCCGTCGTCACGGCCTCCAACCGGGCCGCGGCCGGCGTCTACCCCGACCGGTCGGGCCCCGTCATCACCGAACGCCTGACCGCGCTGGGCTTCGAGGCGGTGGGCCCGTGGGTCGTCCCGGACGGTGAACCTGTCGCCGAGGCGCTCGAGCGGGCCCTGGAGGAACGCTGCGCGGCCGCGCTGACCACCGGCGGTACCGGTCTCACCCCGGGCGACCACACGCCCGAGGCCACACGCGAACTGCTGTCCTTCGAGATCCCCGGGATCGCCGAGGCCCTGCGTGCCGCCGGGCGTGAGAAGGGCGTGCCCACGGCGATCCTCTCGCGCGGGCTGGCGGGCGTGGCCGAACGTGACGGTCACCGCATGCTCGTGGTCAACCTGCCGGGTTCCCGCGGGGGCGTCGCCGATGGCATGGACGTGCTCACGCCGGTCCTGGGTCACGCGATCGACCAGCTCGGCGGCGGGGACCACCCCCGGCCCGAGTGACGGCGGCCCATGACCGGAATCACAGGTCCCGGGTGAGGTGCGTCGACCATTCTTCGACCGCGGTTTCCTTTCCGGTTCGTAGGTACAGGGGTTAAGAATCGTCCGATTCGCGATCCACCTTCGTGACGCCCGCCACGGGGCGTCTTCGGGGTGGAATACTGGAAGGCGCCACCGGCGGTGCGCGTCCGCGAGTGCCGTGTCGTCCGTGTCCGGTGGTGTCGGAAGGTTCGGAAGGGGCGGCTGTGATTCGCAGACAAGGGTGGCCCGTCACGCTGCAGGACGGGCTCGTCGTACTGCGCCCTCTGCGCCTGCGGGACGCCGCCCTGCTCCGAGACACCCGAGCGCGCAACGAGGCATGGCTGCGCCCGTGGGAACCGACCTACCCCGACATGCCGTTGCGCACCGACGGGCTCACCCAGTACGTGGCCATGCTCCAGTCGATCCGGCGGGAGGCGCGTCAGGGCCTGTCCATGCCGTGGGCGATCACTTACGAAGGCGTCTTCGCAGGTCAGCTCACAGTCGGCTCCATCGTGTGGGGCTCCTCCAGATCCGCGCAGGTCGGGTACTGGATCGACCGGGCCTACGCAGGCCGTTCCATCACACCCGCGGCCGTGGCCCTCGCCGTGGACCACTCCTTCTTCGGTGTCGGACTCCACCGCATCGAGGCCAACGTGCGCCCCGAGAACCGCGCGAGCAGACGGGTCATGACCAAGCTCGGGTTCCGCGACGAGGGGGTGCGCCGACGCCAGTTGCACATCGACGGCGCCTGGCGTGACCACATCTGTTACGCGTTGACGGCCGAGGAGGTGCCCCGCGGGGTGCTGCGCCGGTGGAAGGACGATTCGTCCCCTGGTTCCGCTTTGGGGTCGCAAGACCCGAACAGCAGGGAAGATCCGCGTGATCGTGCCCACCCCCATCACGGATCAGGGTGAAGTCGGCGAGTACTGTCCACCAATCCGGACTCTAAACCTGTCTTTGTCAACATTGGTTCATTACTTTGTGTTGAATTAGAGCTACGCTCTGGGGTGACTCCGTGGCCTGCGCTTTCGCTGGGGTCTCCGAGGTGTCCGAAACCAGGGGTCCACAATCTTGCGACACTCCGGTCAGAATGTGGCGCATTTATGGACACGGGGTCGTACCGTGCGGAACATAGACGCATTGACGATGCGGGCAACGCGTGGATATGGCGGGAGATTCACACCCGGTCCAGGGGCCAGGAACGATGACCCCACCGGAGACGTCTGTACTCCGGGGAAGGCCACAACCACGCCGCGCGGTGTCGACGAGGTGTCGAGCAACGTCCAGCGGCCGTCATCGTGAGGAGGGGTGATGAGCAGCTCTCCTCTGTACCTGGCCATCGTGGTCGTGTGGCTCATCGTTCTCGTGCCCATGCTCCTGCGCAAGGACTCGATCGCCGAGGCCGCTGCCGAGGACACCCGGCGTGAGGACGAGGAGATCGAGGAGGACCTCGACGAGGAGCTCCCCGATGAGCACCCGGACGCCACCGAGACCCAGGTCATCCGCCGGAGCGACCACGGGATCCCCGAGCCCGACGTCGAGGAGGGGGAGCCCGAGGAGCCGGCGGTTCCGCGTGAGCCCCGGGCCCGTGTCATCGCTCGCCGCCGCCGCCGCACGAGCGGGCTCGCACTGCTCAACATCGGCACGATCGCGGCGGTCTCGTTCGGTCTGGGCCCCTGGTGGGTGCTCCCCCCGCCGGTTCTGTTGCTGGCGGGGCACCTGGCGCTCCTGAGGGAGGCTGCAAAGGCCGATGCGGAACGCAGGGAGGCCGTCCGCCGGGCCCGCCGACGCGCGGCGCTCAGGGCGGAGCGTGAGGCCGAGGAGCGTCGGCGCGACGCCGAGCGCGAGGCCGAGGTGATCGCGTTCCGGGAGCGCCGCAGCCAGGTCTACGACCAGTACGCGGACGCCCGTCTGAGGGCTGCCGGCGACTGATCCGGAAGAACGCGTTCGGAGCACCGCCGCAAGGCTGCTAGTCTTGGAGACGTCTTCGGGGCTGTGGCGCAGTTCGGTAGCGCATCTCGTTCGCATCGAGAGGGTCAGGGGTTCAAATCCCCTCAGCTCCACCGAAGAACGCAAGGGCCTGCCACCCATGGGTGGCAGGCCCTTCGTCGTGCGCCAGGGGTCTTTCCGTGGCCATCCCTGCGCAGGGGCTTCTGCTCGCCCCTCCGGGGTCTACCGGGGCGCCGCTCGTCCACGTGCGGCCTCCGCGGGCGTCCGGGGCTCTCTCCATGACCGAGGCCCGCCCCGGGGCGGAGCGGGCCTCGGTGCCGTGCGTGCACGGCGGGGTGGCCAGGAGGGGACGTTGTTCCCTGCGACGGGAGGTCCTCCGGACCGGAGCCCCGAGTCTCACCGGCGAAGCGTCCATCCCCTGTGTCGGGGCGCGCCGGGCTCGCCCACACGATACCGCCAGGACCCCCCATGCGACAGGGGGCCGGGGCCGGCGGGCCGTGTCCGCAGGGGGTGTCGACAATCGGACGTGAGGGATTCCCGTGTTCCGGGATGTCCGGAACACGGGGCATGGGCGCGGCCACAGGGGCACGTGGACCCTGGAGGGGTGTGGATATCCCTCACGGACGGTGACGCCGACCGGCCTGCGAGGTGAGGCCTCGGTACCGTAACGGGCGGTTTTGGTGTTTTGTGAGGAGCGTCCGCCACCTGCACGGGGGATCGGGAAGGTCTGTCCGGCCGTGCGCCGTATGGAGGGTCGTATCTCCGTAAACGCCGATGAATTCCCGTTTCTGTTGCGCTCCGTGTTGGCGTCCCGGTGAGTAATTTTCGTGCCGTTCCGATGTCCTTGCAGCTCACTGCGTAAGGCGTGCAAGGGTAACCGAATTCGGCGGTCCTGAGCTGCAGCGACAGGCGGTGTCCTGGGGATTCTCTCGAAGGTCACCCTCTTGTTGCCTGGGGTTCGGGAAGGTTCTTCGATTCCCCGCCTTGTCTTCTCGCTTTCCGTGCGCCATCTTTGGTGGTGGAAGGAAACGGAACCGTCCCGAGAGGTGGCAACCATGACCGAGTGCGCCGTTTCCCGCAAGAGCGGTTGGAGCTGGTACTAGTCCGGCTCTTCCCCGAGGCCACGGTCTCTCAGGGGTGACTGCCCCGGCGGCGGACGCGCTGCCGGGGCCGTTTCGTGTGCGCGTGCGGGCCTGCTTTGTGGATTCCGCTCCCGGGGTAGGGGAGGGGCGCAGACATTTTCCGGGCCCGAGGCGGCCCACCGAGATGGGGCGGAGTACACCCGTGTCCAACCCCCCTCAGTATCCGGGCGGCCATCTGCCGCCGGAAGGAGAGCCCGACCCCGAACCCACCGACGACCACCGGAAACAGGACCACACCCCGCTCGACACCGAACGGTTCCGGCGCACCACCCCTGCGCGGCTGCGTCCCATCCCCGCGCGGCGCAGCGGCGGATACTGGCGCCTGCTGGCCGGTGCGACCACTTACGTCATGGTCGTGGGCGGCATGGCCGACTACGCGGACGCCGGGGCCAGGGGCGCGGCCCACGTGCTCTTCTGGTCGCTGATCGTGCTGGCGATGCTGGTCACCGCCTCCCGTGAACGCAAGCACGGGTGGGAGTCCAGGCCGCGCTGGCCCTACGCCGTGGCAGCCCTCGGGGGTGCTGCGTTGGTGGAAGTGCTGGTGCTGCTGGTGGGGTCGCCGGTCATCATCACCGGTTCCCTCATCCTGCTGGGCTTCGTCGCCTTCGTGCTGATGCTGGCCGGCTGACCCACGCGCCGCAGAGGGCGTGCAGGGGCGGGCCTCAGGTGGCCTCGTCGTCGAAGGGGGGACGCTTGCCGTTGAGGCCCGCGGCCTTCTTCGGCTTCTCGTCCTCCTCGTCCTCCCAGAAGTGCTTCTGGACGAACCGCTTGGGGTTGAGGTCCTGGACGTCGAAGTCCTTGTACTCCGGGCCCAGCCCCTCCTTGATGTCGTTCGAGGCGCTGTTGGCCATCTTGCGCAGCTGGCGCAGGACACGGCCCACCTGCTGAGCGGCCTTCGGGAGCTGGTCGGGTCCGAAGATGAGCAGCGCGAGCAGGAGGAGGGCGGCGAACTCGCCCCCGCTGATCCCGAACATGTGCTTCCTCGCTTCGTCTACCGATCGCTCCAAGAAGGTTAACCGGTATCGGGGGGCTTGGGTGACGGTGCCCTGGTTCGGCGCTGGGAGCCCCACGAGAACCGGCCTCCCGCTCCGCGGAGCAGGAGGCCGGTTCCTTCACGCCGAAGTGTGGTCAGACCGAGCGCACGTCGGCCGCCTGCGGGCCCTTGGGGCCCTGGATGATGTCGAACTCGACCTTCTGGTCCTCTTCCAGGTTCCGGAAGCCGGTGCCCGCGATCGCCGAGTAGTGGACGAACACGTCGGGCTGGCCGCCCTCGACGGCGATGAACCCGAAACCCTTTTCAGAGTTGAACCACTTCACGGTGCCCTGAGCCATCTGCTGCTCTCCCTTGGGGACTGCTTCGGAACCGCACCTTGCTGGTCCCGGGTCGCCGGGCGCCGAAGCGACGAGTCATCCCCCGACAAAGCGCCCGCGTGAAGTTCCGCGAGGCGCCTGGGGCATCCATGGAAACAACAACAGCAACCAATGCATGACGCTATCAGGGCAGGTGTGTACTTGCCGAGGGTTTTCTCCGTCGGATCTCCGGCCGGATTGTCCTGTTTCGGCTACGCGAAACTGTTGATTTCCGGCGTTACCGGGGGTAAGGCCTGGTCGGCGTGTTCGCCGAACCAGGCCCTGAGGCGAAAGAAGCGGGGCGGCCGTTTGGCCGCCCCGAAGTCCGGTCGGTGTCAGGAACCGCCGCTCCCGTAGATCCAGACGTCGAACCACAGCCTTTCGCGCCAGAGCCCCTCGTCCATCGGATATGCGGACAGAACCGGGTAGAGGTAGGCGAAGTTGGCCAGTACCAGCAGGAGCACCACACCGAAGACCACGCCGCCGAACGCACGTGTGTAGGGGGCGAACCTCGGGCTCTCCTCCCCGGCGCCCATGACCAGGCCGAGCATGAGCACGATCGCCAGGACCAGGAACGGCAGGATCGGCAGTGCGTAGAACAGGAACATCGGGCGGTCCGGGAAAGCGAGCCACGGCAGCCACCCGGCGGCCACGCCGATCAGCACGGCACCGGCGCGCCAGTCCCGAAGGGTGACCCACCAGGCGATCATCGCCACGACCGCCACGAGGCTGAGCCACCACACGATCGGGGTTCCGATGGAGACCACCGAGGTCACACAGTTGCCGGTGCCGCACCCCACGGCCTCACCGTCGTAGTGGAACATCACCGGGGTGCGCATGACCAGCCACTCCCACGGGGCGGAGATGTAGGAGTGGTCGCTGCTCAGGCCGTTGTGGAAGCCCATCATGCGGTCGTGGTAGTCGGCCAGTGAGGCCAGCGCCTCGTAGGGGGCGGCGAGAAGACCGGGCATCCAGTCCGGCGCCGTGCCGACCGCGTGGTCGCGGTTGTATCCGCCCGAGCTGAACAGCCATCCCGACCAGGAGACGAGGTAGACCACGCCGGCGACCACCACCGTCTGGACGAACGCAGGTACGGCGTCGATGCCGAACCAGCGGGCGAAGGGGCGGCGCTGGCCCACGCTGCGACGGGCACCGTAGTCCCAGGCGACGGTGAGCAGACCGAAAGCGGCGACGAAGAACAGTGCCGACCACTTGGTCCCGATCGCCAGACCGAAGCACAGGCCGGCGGTCACACGCCACCAGCGCATCCCGAGCCAGCCCACGGTGGTCACGTCCACCCCGGCCTCCGCGAGGCGGGCCCACCGTTCGCGGGTCTTGTCCCGGTCGATGACCAGGCTCCCCANATGCGGCTCAGTGTGAAGTGCAGGCCGTCCAGCGCCAGGAGCAGGCCGGCGGTGCTGCCGAGCAGCAGCGAGCGGGTCAGGCGCGTGGCCAGGCGTACCAGGATCAGTACCGAGAGCATCCCGGCCAGGGCCGCGGCGAACCGCCACCCCTCCGGAGTCATCGCCGTCCCGAACGGTAGGAGCGACCACAGCCAGTCGCCGAGCGCGATCACCCACTTGCCCACGGGCGGGTGGACGATGAAGTCGCCGGTGCCGGTGAAGATCTCCCGCTGGCCCTGGGCGAGCAGTTCGTCGGCGTGCTCGACCGTCTGGTGCTCGTAGCCGTGGAACCAGAGCCCGTAGGCGTCCTTGGCGTAGTAGGTCTCGTCGAAGTAGATCCGCGCGGGCTCACCGAGGTTGACGAACCGTAGGGCGCCCGCGAAGCCCGCCACGAGGACGGCGGCCAGCCAGCCGAGCCAGAGGGGGACCGGGTCGGCCGGGAGGAACCGGGCGCGGAGCGAGCCGGCCCGGTCGGGCGGTGGTGGGGCGGCGTCGGACGAGGATGAAGTGGCGGTGGTGGTCATCGCAGCTCGTAGGTTGGGGACGGAGGTGGGAGTCCGTGTTCCGGACGGACCACGAAACCATGTTTCGGGTGGCGTGACAGAGCCAACCGTAGCGCGACAGAACGGGGATCACAGTGGTTGAGGGTGTCGGTGATGAGCGGCGCGTCGGTACGCTCACGCTCGCGGGGTTGCCCATCGGGAACCTGGAGGACGCCCCACCTCGGCTTCTGCACGCGCTGGGCTCCGCGGCCGTCGTCGCGGCCGAGGACACACGCCGTCTGAAGGCTTTTGCGAACCGGGCGGGCATCCGGATCGGTGGGGAGGAGGGTGCCCGGGTTGTGTCCTACTACGACGCCAACGAAGCCAAGCGCACCTCGGAACTTCTGAATGGTCTGCGGGAGGGCGGTGACGTGCTCGTCGTGACGGACGCGGGCATGCCGGGCGTCTCGGATCCGGGGTACCGCCTGGCCTCGGCCTGTGCGGAGGAGGGGATCCCCGTGACCGCGATCCCGGGCCCCTCGGCCGTGACGACTGCGCTGGTCGTCTCGGGGCTGCCCACCGACCGGTTCTGTTTCGAGGGCTTCCCGCCCCGTAAGGGCCTGAGCCGGTATCTGGGGGAGATGGCCGGCGAGCGCCGCACGATGGTCTTCTTCGAGAGCACCCACCGTATCGCCACGACGCTCAGGGCGATGGCGGAGGCGTTCGGTGCCGGCCGGCGGGCCGCAGTGTGCCGGGAGCTCACCAAGACCTACGAGCAGGTGCGCCGCGGCACCCTGGCCGAGCTCGCCGAGTGGGCCGCGGACGGGGTGCGCGGTGAGATCTCCGTCGTCGTGGAGGGCGCCGGGAGCCCCGCGGCCGCGGCCACCGACGAGGACCTGACGAGCGCAGTGGCGGATCTGGAGGAAGAGGGCGTGCGCCGCAAGGACGCCATCGCACGGGTCGCCAGGGAGACCGGGGTCCGCAAACGGCATGTGTACGACCTCGTGCACGGCATCGGCGGTTCCGCCCCCGACGCCTGACCGATCCAGCAACCCCAGGGGGCCGAAGCGGAGCGAGGCCCGACGAGCACAGGGCCCGGCCTCCCCTCGGGGAGACCGGGCCCTTCGTCATCCGTGTACCTGCCGGAGGTGCGTCAGACCACCGCGCCGTCGTCCTGGTCGCGCGCGGCCTTGGCGGCGTTGCGCTGCCTGGCCTTGCGTTCTCGCAGCACGTGCGGTGGGGCGGTCTTGTCCCACCGCTGCAACCAGATCGCCAACGGCACGGCCACGAAGACGGTCGAGACCACACCCGTGGACAGACCGACCAGCATGGCGATGGAGAAGTCCTGGAGCGAGGACCCACCGAGGAAGGTGAGGAAGCCCAGGATGATCAATGCGCCGACCGTGGTGTTCACCGTTCGCGGCAAGGTGTTGATGATCGCCCGGTTCGCGATGACCGAGAACTTCGATTTCTCGTCCCGGGCCCATTCGTCCCTGACACGGTCGAAGGTCACGACCGTGTCGTTGACGGTGAACCCGATGACGCTCAGTGCCGCGGCGAGGAAGATCCCGTCGATCGGCTTGCCCAGCCANGCCGAGCGAGACCATCGTGGACACACCGAAGGACCAGCGGAAGCGCCAAGCCAGGTAGGCCATCTGCGCGAGGAGTGCCAGACACAGGGCGATGAGCGCCTGGTTGCGCAGCTCCTCACCCATGCTCGGGCCGATGAACTCGTCCGTGGACACTTCGACGCCGCCGGTCTCCTCCGACAACGCGTCGGTGATGTCGGCCATCTGGTCGTCGTTGATGTCGCCCGTGCGCACCGACAGGTCGGCGTCACCGGACTCCTGCACGACGGCGGTGTCCGAACCGGGGAAGTCCACCGAGGAGACGACGTCGCGCGCTTCGTCGACGCTGATCTCCTGGTCGCCGGTGATGTCGTACTCGATGACGCGCCCGCCGGTGAACTCGACACCGAGGTTGATGTCGCGGAACAGCGGGGCGGCCAGGGCGGTGACCACGATGAGCGCGGCCACGATCAGGCCGTACTTGCGGAATTTCATCAGGTCCGGGTTCTTTCGGACCAGCCACTCGCGCACCTTGCCGATGCGGTCGATACCGGTGACCGACGGGTGCTTCTTGATGATGGCGCGGCGCACCGCGAACTCGACGAAGACCCGGGCGATGACCAGGGCCGAGATCATCGACGCGATGGTGCCGATGCTCAGGGTCACACCGAAGCCCTGGACTGTGCCGGACGCGAAGAAGAACAGCAGGCCCGCCGCCAGGAACGTGGTGATGTTGGTGTCCACCACCGCGCTCCAGGCCTTCTTGGTGCCCTCGACGAAGCCCTTCTCGAGGTTGGGTGGGATCGCGCGTCGCCTGCGCCGCTTGAGGACCCCTGCTTCGGCGTCCTCGGCCTCCTCGTCGGTGGCGTCCTTCAGCCCCGCCGACTTGTTGGCCTCGTAGTTGTTGCGTTGTCGCTGATACTCCTCACGCGCTCGTTCGAAGATCAGCACGTTGGCGTCGATGGCCATACCGATCGCCAACACGAAACCTGCGAGACCTGGCAGCGTGAGCGTCGCCCCGATCCCGACGAGCATGCCGTAGGCGATGAGGGTGTAGAAGGCCAGAGCCACGGACGCCAGGAAACCGACGAGGCGGTAGACGACCGTGATGTAGAGGGCGGTGAAGGCGATGCCCAGCACGGCCGCGATCGCGCTGGCGTTGATCGCCTCGGCACCCAGGGTCGGGCCGACCGTCTGGCGCTGGACCTCGGTGACGGGCAGCGGCAGTGAACCGCCCTCGATCAGCACCGCCAGCTCCTCCGCGGTGTCGGCGGTGAAGTCCTGGCTGGTGATGGTCGTGGACCCGCCGGGCATGCCGACATCGCAGCCGATGTCCTCGTTGACCTGCGGTGCCGAGATGATCTGTTCGTCCAGAACGATCGCGACACGGCGCTGCGGGTCGCCGACACCGTGGCAGGCGGCTTCACCGGTCAGGCCGGCCCACTGGTCGCGGCCCTCGCCCTGGAACTCGACGTTGACCTGCCACTGCTGGCGGTTCTCCGGGTTGAGCAGGGCCTCTGCGCTGGAGACCTGGTCGCCCTGGATCTGGGCCTCGCCGAGCTGCAGCGGGGTGCCCTCGTCGTCCGGGAGCGTGGTGACGACGTCCTCGGGGTTCTCGGCGGGCTGTCCGCCTTCGCCGCCACCGGGCGGCGTCATGCCCTCGAGGTCCATGTCGCCCATGTCCTCGGGCATGCCTTCCATGCCCTCGGGGAGCTCACCTTCGGGCGGGGCATCGCCCCCGCCGTCGGCGGGAGCGCGGGCCTCGTCGGCCTGGTCGTCCGGCGCCTGGGCGAAGTCGCCCCCGCCGCCGGGCATACCGCCGCCGCCCTCGGGCATCTCGCCGCCACCGGGCGGCTGGACACCCTGGCCGCCCTGCTCACCCACGCCGAGGACGGGGTGGAAGGTCAGCTGGGCGGTCTGGCCGACGATCTCGGCGGCCTCGGCCGGGTCCTGGACACCGGGGAGCTCGACGATGATCCGGTTCTCACCGGAACGCGACATCTCGGCCTCGGCCACACCCAGGCGGTCGATGCGCTGGCGCAGCACCTCGATGACCTGGTCGGTGGCCTCGGAGTCGGCCTCGGTGCCGTCGGCCCCGTCCTGTGTCTCCAGGACGATCTGGGTACCACCGCTCAGGTCGAGCCCGAGCCGTGGCGGGATGAACCACGCCGCGCCGAGCGCGACGACGATGACGAGTAGGGATACGAGAGCACGCGCCCAGCGCGCCCCCGATCCCGTTTGACTGGACAAGGGGTGAACCTCTCACTGCGGGTACGGGTGGGCCGCCCCCGCGCCGGACGGAGCCGGGTGGGGGAGGCGGCCGGATGGTCAGGTGGCGGTGGACGCGGTGAGAGGCGGGCCCCGGGTCGGCGGCAGATCCTCCGGGACGCCCAGTTCGGGAACAGGGTCGACGCGCGGGGGTTCGAGCGGCCACCAGGGCTGGTCCCACACCGCCAGCCGCAGAGCGCAACTGGGGAGCGCGTCAGGGAGGTCGCGCACGCCCGAACGCGGATCGCAGACCGACGTGGGCGGCGTGAACGTGAACCGTTCGCCGGCCTCCTCACCCCGGTCGGCCGAGGCCTTCGCGATCTGCGCGTCGCGGTCGCGCGGGTCGTCCAGCACACTGGCCACACCGTAGGAGGGGACGGCCCCCTCCGCCGGACGCACCTGGAGCCACGAGGCCGTGGGCGTGGTCAGGACGACGAGCAGCACCACGCTCGCGACCAGAGCAGTGGTGCTTCGGGCAGGACGGGGCACAGCACGGGTAACCGTGATGACCACCGCCTCGCGTGAAGGGCCGGGGCTGCCATGGTCGTGACGCCACGCGCCCCGGCGGCACGTGCCGTCGTGCAGCCGAGCATAAGGGCAACACCCGTCCGGACAGGAACCACCGTCCCACTCGTCCCGCGCGCACCTGCGCGCAGGTGCGTGTGCGGGGCCCGCACGGGGCCTCCAAGCGGGGGTGATGCCCCTGCCCGCGAGTACTGAGACGTGTGCGGGCACCTTTAGTCTTGGGGCATGTCGTCGAAACGCCACATCCTGACCGCGGTCGCCTGGCCCTACGCCAACGGACCGCGCCACATCGGCCACGTGTCCGGCTTCGGGGTCCCCTCCGACGTCTTCTCCCGCTTCCAGCGAATGTCGGGGAACCACGTGCTGATGGTCAGCGGCACCGACGAACACGGCACCCCCATCCAGGTCCTGGCCGACCAGGAGGGTGTCACCCCGCGGGAGCTCGCCGACCGTTACAACCAGGTCATCGCCGAGGACCTGGTAGGGCTCGGGCTGTCCTACGACCTGTTCACCCGCACCACCACCGGCAACCACTACGCCGTCGTCCAGCAGCTGTTCACCGCGCTCCACGACAACGGCTACGTCTTCACCCACACCACCAAGGGCGCGGTGTCGCCCTCGACCGGTCGCACACTGCCCGACCGCTACATCGAGGGCACCTGCCCGATCTGCGGTTACGACGGCGCCCGCGGCGACCAGTGCGACAACTGCGGCAACCAGCTCGACCCGATCGACCTGATCGGCCCGCGCTCGCGCATCAACGGCGAGACGCCCGAGTTCATCGACACCGAGCACTTCATGCTCGACCTTCCCGCGTTCGCCGAGGTGATGGGCCGGTGGCTGGAGGGCAAGGAGGGCGACTGGCGCCCGAACGTGCTCAAGTTCTCCAGGAACCTGTTGGAGGACCTGCAGCCGCGTGCGGTCACCCGCGACCTCAACTGGGGTGTTCCGATCCCGCTCGACGGCTGGGACGAGAACCCCAACAAGCGCCTGTACGTGTGGTTCGACGCGGTCATCGGGTACCTGTCGGCCTCCATCGAGTGGGCCAAGCGCACCGGTGACCCGGAGGCCTGGCGCCTGTGGTGGCAGGGCGGCGATGCCGAGTCCTTCTACTTCATGGGCAAGGACAACATCGTCTTCCACTCGGTGATCTGGCCGGCGATCCTGCTGGGCGCGAGCGGTGAGGGCGACCGGGGCGGCGACCCGGGCCCGCTGGGCGAGCTGGACGTGCCGTCCGAGGTCGTCTCCAGCGAGTTCCTCACGATGGAGGGACAGAAGTTCTCCTCCTCGCGCCGCGTCGTCATCTACGTGCGCGACTTCCTTCAGCGCTACTCCGCCGACGCGCTGCGGTACTACATCATGGCCGCCGGGCCCGAGACGCAGGACACCGATTTCACCTGGTCGGAGTTTGTCCGCCGCAACAACGACGAGCTCGTCGCCGCCTGGGGCAACCTGGTCAACCGCTCCGTCTCGATGGCTGCCAAGAACATCGGGCATGTGCCCGAGGCCGGCGAACTCACCGGGGAGGACGAGCAGGTCCTGGCCGCCTCCCGCGCCGCGTTCGACGCCGTCGGTACGCGTCTGGAGCGTTCGCAGTTCAAGGCCGCCCTCCAGGAGGCCATGCGTACCGTCGCGGAGGCCAACAAGTACATCTCCGACCAGGCACCGTGGGCGCTCAAGAAGACCGACCCCGAGCGCATGGCCACCGTCCTGCACGTGGCCCTGCAGCTGGTCAAGGACGCCAACACCCTGCTCACGCCGTTCCTGCCGGAGTCGGCCAACAAGGTGCACGCCATGCTCGGCGGCGAGGGGCAGTGGAGCGGCATGCCGCGCCTGGAGACCGGCCACGACACCATCGGCGGTTCCGAAGAGGCCGTGGACTACACGGTCATCACCGGGGACTACGCCGAGGACGTCGCGCGTTGGAACTCGGAGCCGATCAAGCCGGGCACCCCGTTGGAGCGCCCCAAGCCGCTCTTCGCCAAGCTCGACCAGTCCGTGGTGGACGAGGAACTGGCGCGTCTGCGCGGCGAGATCGACTGAGCGGACCAGCAGCATCACCGGATTCGCGCCGGTGGGTGGGCGCCTCGGCGCACCGCCCGCCGGCGCCCTTCGTGGAGGGACGAGACACCATGGGCAAGCGCAGCGGCAAGGCCGTCGACGAGCGCAACAGACAGACGCCGCCGCCGGTCCCCGAGCCCTTGCGTGTGCCGGTGGCCGACAGCCACACCCACATGGACATGCAGACGCCCGGGGTCGAGGAGATCATCGCCACCGCTGCGGGCGTGGGCGTGACCCCGCTCGTCCAGGTGGGCGTGGACCTGCCGTCGTCGCGGTGGGCGGCCGAGATCGCAGAGTCCCACCCCGGTCAGGTGTGGGCGGCCGTGGCTCTGCACCCCAACGAGGCTCCGCGCATCGTGCACGGCGACGGCGCCGACGGTGTGGAGGTCGACGACACGGACTGGGCCGGCAAGGCACGCGCAGGCGTGGGGGTCGAGGGCCTGGAGCACGAGATCGAGAAGATCGCAGAGCTGGCCGAGCTCCCCCAGGTCGTGGCCGTCGGTGAGACCGGCATGGACACCTTCCGCACCGGCCCGGAGGGCAACCGGGCGCAGGAGGAGTCCTTCCGCCGCCACATCGCCATCGCCAAGCGCGTCGGCAAGGCGCTCATGATCCACGACCGCGAGGCGCACGAGGACGTCCTGCGGGTCCTGGAGGAGGAGGGCGCACCGGAGACGGTGGTCTTCCACTGCTTCTCCGGCGACGCCGACATGGCCAAGCTCTGCGCCGAGCAGGGCTACTACATGAGCTTCGCCGGCAACGTCACCTTCGCCAGCGCCGAGCAGCTGCGCGAGGCGGCCAAGGCCGCACCGGCCGACCGGATCCTGATCGAGACCGACGCGCCCTTCCTCACCCCGAAGCCGTACCGGGGCCGCCCCAACGCTCCTTACCTGGTGCCCCACACGCTGCGGGCCCTGGCCGAGGCCAAGGGCACGGGCGAGGACGAGCTGGCCGAGGCCGTGGCCGACAACGCCCGGCGCGCATTCGCCTTCCCCAGCGTGTGAGGTCCTGACACGCTCCGGCGCCGGAGGGCCCGCGGTCACCGCCGCGGGGACCAGAAGTCCTCGGCTGGGGCGTCGTCGCGTGCGTACCTGGGTCGATAGGGCTCCCTGCCCGCGTGCACGCGCTGTTCCGGTGCCCCGTGCGCGGCCTGCTCGCGGGGGCTGGGACGGTCGTCGGACTCTCCCAGCAGCAGGAACAGGCTGCAGATGAGCATGAGGACGAAGAGCCCCACCACGAGCGGCAGGAGCAGGTCGTGGGAGGTGGCGCCGTCCGGGCTGCTGTGGGGTGCGTGTTCGGCCTGCTCGACGTGCATGCCGACCATGCCGGTGTAGTGCATCAGGCTCACGGCCGCCCCCATGAGCAGCGACGCCGACATGATGGCGGGCAGGCCGTCCAGTCGGGAGGCGCACCACAGTGCCACCGTCGTGGCAACGGGCGCGATGAGCGTCGCCGCGAGGACCCAGAACAGGTCGTGGTGCATGTGGCCGTGTACGTTCATCGAGGCCATGCCGGTGTAGTGCATGAGTACCACGCCTGCTCCGGCGACCGTGCCGCTCAGCAGGAGCCGGCCGGTGTTCGGCTTGAAAAGGGTGAGGGCGAGCGCAACACCCATGACCACGACCGCGGTCAAGCCGCTGACGACGGTCAGGAATGTGTCGTAGCGGATCGCCGTACCGGGCACCGAGAAGCCCATCATCGCGATGAAGTGCATCGACCACACGGCGACACCGCCGAGTGCGACGGCGGCCAGCACCAACCACTGCCACCGGAAGAGCCCGGACGCGGCCCGGGCGCGTGCTGCGAACGACAGGCCCAGAAAGGAGCCGATCACCGACACGAGGTAGGCGAGGGCAGGGGTGGTCCATCCCTGCCCGAAGAGGTCGAGCACAGTATCCACATCCGGCGACTTGTTTCACATTGGTCCTGGAAATGGATGGTAGAGACCTTTTCGGTCGGGAATCCAGGGGTGGACCGTGAATCCGGATGGCCTGATGTGGCCACAGTGCCCAGGAATTGCTGGCCCGAAGAATCGTCGTGACAATCGTCCGGGTCCGGACACGGGAAAGGGCAGAAGGACTCTTGTGTTTCCTCGGTCCTGTGTCCACTGGGTGTCCGACACCGGCGGCGGTCAGGAATGCATGCCCCGGAACGTGATCGTGCTGAGAGCGTCGGCGACCTCTTCTGCGGTGAGGCCGCGGTCCGGCTTGTACCACTCGACGATCGAGTTGACCATGCCGAACAGCAGTCGGGAGGCGACGGCGGGGTCGATGTCGCTGCGGATGTCGCCGTCCACGATGCCCTCGCGGACCAGGCCGGCGATGTGGTGGTCGAACTCGCGGCGGCGTTCCAGCGCGTGCTTCTCGACCTCGCTGTTTCCGCGTACCCGCAGGAGCAGGGTCACGTGCGGCAGCTCCTCCACCAGCACGCGCACGCTCCCGCGCAGGACGTGGTCGAGGCGGTCGGCCGCGGGGCCGCTGGTGGCGCCCTCCTCCCTGGTGACGGCGAAGAGCGCGTCCAGGGCCAGGTCCAGGGACTGGCGCAGGAGTTCGGTCTTGCCGGACACGTGGTGGTAGATGGCCGACTTGGTCACGCCCAGGGCGCGTGCGAGGTCCTCCATGGAGGTGCCGTCGTAACCGCGCTCGTTGAACACCCGCGCGGCGATGCGGAGGACGGAGTCGGCATCGTGTCCGGGGCGTCCCGACCGGCGCTTTCCTGTGTTTTCTGGGGGAGGAGATGTACGAGCCACGGTTGTCGAATCTACCTTCTGGCGGTGCGGGCCGAGTCGCGCGCGCCGGAGCGGAGCACGTGTCGTTCGACATGGTCCGATAACTGAACGAGCGGTCGGTCAGTTCATACACCATTGGGTGGTACCGCGTACACCCCGAGGTGTCCTGGGGCGGGGCCCGAGGTCCGGCGCAGGTGTCCGGGCCACGCCACGCTTGGTGCAAGCATTGCCGCCGTTGGATTGTCCGCGGCCCCCACCAGGCGTAGCTTCGGTCGCACCGTCGGCGGCGCGGTCGTCGGCGCCACGTGCCCGAGCGCAACGGAGGCAGTATGGCGATCGCTCAGAGGGCCGCACCCGAGCGGGCGGCGCTCACGAAGGGACACACCGCCGACCGGGTCCGGGTCCTGCTGGACGAGGGCAACGCCCGGTGGCGCACGTTCACACCCCGGTACCCGCACCAGGACTCCGGGCGGCGGCGTGCCCTGTGGGAGGCCGACGCCGAACACCCCTACGCCTCGGTGCTGGGCTGCGCCGATTCCCGTGTCCCGCCGGAGATGCTCTTCGACCGGGGCCTCGGGGACCTGTACACCGTGCGCGCCTATGGCCAGGTCCCGGACTCCTCGGTGGCGGGCAGCCTCGTGCACGGGGTCCGCGACCTGGCCACGCCGCTCCTCGTGGTGCTGGGTCATTCCCGCTGCTCGGCCGTGCGCGAGGCAGTGACAGCACTCAGCACCGGACGCATCCCGGAGGGGCACACGGGGTTCCTGGTCGAGGGGATCCTCGACGCGATCGAGAACGTGCCCGACGACGGCTCCCGGGACTTCCTGGACGCGTGCGTGCGGGCCAACACCGTGCACGTGGCCGACCAGCTCAGGCACGAGCCAGGGCTGCGCGAACTCGTGCACAGTGGCGAGCTGCGTATCGAACCCGCGCACTTCAGTATCAAGCGCTCCCGCGTGGAGTGGTTGGGGGACCGGCCGGAGTACCGTCCCGGTCCCGAACCGGGCGTTCCGTCGCAGAGGCCGCCGGGCGCTCAGTGACGGGCCTGACGGGGCGATCATCCGGCAGAACGGGTGATCGCCCTCTTCTGTGCCGGAAACAGAAACTCTGCGCAGGGTGCGCCCGTTCCTTGCTTTTTTCTTTTCCGGGATGACCTGGAAATACGTGACCCCGTTCGGGAAAAGCCTGCGAGTTCCGATTCGCCCTTCTACGCTCGTTCGTGTCCGTGGGAGCTGCCGGGGGTCATCGGACCGTCGGCCGTCCACAACCGCAGTCCATGCTCATGGAGGGAATCCGTGCCCGCCATCGACCAGCAGATGCGGGAGCTGCTCCGGACACCGGGGGTACGTAGTGTCTGCCTCGTCGACCGCGGAACGGGGCAGACCCTGACCACCGCCGGGGAGGCCGACCGTACGGCCGACGCCGTGGCACTCCTCACAGCCGTCACCGAAGGGCCCTTGCGCCATGCGGGCGTGGTCGAGGACCTCGTCGTCACCGACCGCGCCCACCACCTGTTGTTCGCCCCGGTGCACCGTACCGACCTCGCCCTGCGCGTACGCATGGACCGGCGAGGCAGTCTCGCCCTGGCCCTGCGCGGGCTGCGCACACTGGCGCACACCGCCCAGCTGCCCTCTGCTCCACCCCGGCGCCCCGAGCTGCCCCGGCGGGGAGACCCCGAGGACACAGCCCAGCGCCGACCGCGTGCGGTCGCGAGGGTCGACCGTGGTGTCCTGGAACGGGTCCTGACAGCCTTGCGCACCCTCGCCACCCCGGCCCCGAAAGCCGGAGCCGGGGGAGGGAGGTGTCTGAGGGCGCGGTTCTCAGGAGTGCGGGTGTTGTGTGGTGTTGCCTCGGGGGTGGTGGTTCGTCGGGGGTCG
>NZ_ANBF01000083.1 GCF_000341025.1 Nocardiopsis salina YIM 90010
GCAGAGGGCTTACGGGCCCGCCGCTTGACATAGAAGCGTCCCCGCCCGACGGTCCGTTACCGCGGCCGTACACGAAGGAGCCCCCGTACACGCGCCGGTGTACGGGGGCTCCTCTCACGTTCGGGGGCGGTCAGGCCGAGTTGCCCCGCCGCACCGCCAGTACGTAGAAGGGGATGGTCACGATGAACAGCAGCACCAGGGCGCTCATGAGGTAGATGAGAACGTCGCCGGCGGGCACACCCAGCGCCCAGGCCGCCAGCAGAGCCACGGCCACACCGATCGCACCCAGCACTGCGTAGATGCGCTTGCCCCGCGGTTTCGGGTACTCCATGCGGCTCACCATCAGCCAGGAGATCAGCAGCACCGCGGCCAGCCCCCCGTAGACGGGAGGATCCAACAGCACCACCGTCACGATCGCCATCGCACCGAAGGGCGAGGGCAGGCCGGTGAAGTAGTCCGTGCCCGGGGCCTGGCACGAGAACCGCGCCAGGCGCACGATCGCGGCGGTCAGCACCGCACCGCCGGCCAGCACCGGCAGCACGTTCATCCCGCCGGAGAGCACGCCCCAGGTCACCACGAAGAAGGCCGGGGCGACCCCGAAGCTGATGACGTCGGCGAGGTTGTCCAGCTCCGCGCCCATGCCGCTCCCGCCGAACCGGCGGGGGANGGCAGAGGCGATGAGCAGCAGCGCGCCGGCCGTGGCCACGGCGGCGCGGGGCAGCGACCCCTCGGCGCCGGCGGCCAGGTGTCCGGCCTGGGCCATGGCCAGCGCCCACACCGCGAGGAACCCGCAGAGGGCGTTGCCGAGCGTGAGGTAGTCGGCCACCCCGAGGCGCAACCGGGGCGCGTCGTCGGTCTCGGCGGGAGGAGGTGCCTCGGGGTCGACGGTGCTGTCAGTCGGCGTCAAGGCGTGTTTCTCCGGCCCGGACCTTCTGGCCGACCTCCACCGCCGGGGTGACACCGGCCGGGAGGTGGATGTCGACCCGGGACCCGAACCGGATGAGGCCGATCCTCTCACCTTGCTCGACCTTCTGCCCCGCAGCGAGATACGGGACGATACGCCGGACCATCGCGCCGGCGATTTGAACGACCGTGATCTCACCGATCTCGGTTTCAAGGGTCCAGATGACGCGTTCATTACGCTCGCTGTCCTTGTCGAATGCGGGACGGAAGCCTCCGGGGCGGTGTTCGACACCGGTGATGACACCGGCCAGTGGCGCACGGTTCACGTGCACGTTGAGGGGGTTCATGAACACCGCGACGCGGGTGCCACCGTCGGGCTGGGGGTCGATGCTCTGAACGACGCCGTCGGCCGAGGACAGCACCCGTCCGGTGGCCGGTCCACGTTCCGGGTCGCGGAAGAACCAGGTCATGCCGGCCGCCAGGGCGACGACGGGTGCTGCCGCCAGTGCCCGTGCCCGAGAGCCGCGGGAGGCCAGACCGGCCGCGGCGGCCGCGCCCAGTGCGGGCAGCAGCCAGGGCGCCGACCCCTGGGCCATGCCCAGGCGGGGACGCGCCGGGGGCCGGTGGGCGGGGGCGGTGTTGGGTGAGTCGTCGGTCATCGAGCGCTTTCGTCGCGGGTGGGTCTGGTGGCCCGCACATCGGTTACCGCTGTGGGGGACGGGAACCGGGGTCGCCGGTCCCTCTGGTGCGCGGACAACCCGGGTGGTTCACCCCTATTCCGCGCGGCGCTCCTCGGTCGGCAGGCGCCGGCCTCGGTGCGCTGGATGCGATTATCCCTGATCCCGGGGGGAGTGGTCGATGCCCCGGTGGGGCCGGGGCCGTCCTGTCTCGACGGCTGCGGGCGGCGGCCGCGCCCGGAACCAGGCTGGTAAGACTACTGCCTCGGTTCCAGGGACAGTGCGACGGAGTTGATGCAGTACCGGGTGTCGGTGGGGGTCCCGTGGCCCTCACCGTAGAAGACGTGGCCCAGGTGGCCCTCGCAGGCGGCGCACCTGACCTCGGTTCGGACCGTGCCCATCGAGCGGTCCTCGTGCAGGGTGACGGCGTCGCTGTCGGCCGGGTCGAAGAAGCTCGGCCAGCCGCAGTGGGAGTCGTACTTCTCGTCCGAGCGGAACAGTTCGGACCCGCATCCGCGGCAGCGGTAGACACCCTCGGTCTTGGTGTCGACGTACTCGCCGGTCCACGCGCGTTCGGTCGCCGACCTGCGGAGGACCTCGAAGGCCACCGGGTCGAGGCGTTCGCGCCACTCGTGGTCGGTCCTGGGAAGCTCTGGGGCCCCGTCGCCTCCGGCCGGGGTCCGATCCGCTGAGTCAGCCATGCATACGACGCTACCCGGAATCGTGCGCGAACGCTGCCACGGTCTTCGTGCACGCAAAAAGGGGCCAAGCACCACGGAGCAAGATAAATCGTCCTTACGTGCTACATAAACCTAACTTCATCCTTGACCACGTTCAGCACCCAAAGTGACGGGTAGGGGCTAGGTAGAGGGTCAGTGTTCGGTGGATCACTGAGGCAGGTGGCATGGCTGTAACCGTTCAGCAATCACTAGGAGTGACAAAACAGCCGCTTCGCGTAGGCAGAATCCGATACGGACTGTGGTGGCTCGAAGAAGCAACCGCAGGAGCCCGCGCCCGGGTCCGCGCCGTCGCCGACGGCACGGCCACCGCGGGGCGGGAACTGCGTTGGGCGGCAGAACTCAGTGTCCGGGCCGCGACCGTCCAGATCGACCACGTGCGCCCCGAACCCATGAACGACGGCAGACTCCTCAAGCTGATGGCCTTCCTCGCCTTCGCAGCTCTGGGGATCTCGTTGGTCCTGGGCATCGGGGTGTCCCAGTGGTTGATGACCGCGGAGAACAGCATGGTCTTCGCGGCGGCCGGCGCCCTGGCGGTCGGGTTCGCGGTGCTCGCACTCGCGTTCCTGGTCTTCGCCTCCAGGCGGAGACGGAACCGGTAACCTCGCGGCACCGCTGGGTCGGCGCCCGGGGGTGGACGGCACCCTTCGGTGCTCTCGGCCCCCGGGCGCCGTCGTGTCAGGGCGGGGGCGGGCGGCCGCGTGCGGAGCCCGACCCGCACGGAGCCACGGCGCTCAGGCGTCGAAGTCGTATTGCAGCACGTAGGCCGAACCGTCCATCGTGATCTGGTTGAACTCCACCGGACGGTGCCGCGAGGTCAACGCCGTGCGTGCCACCTCCAACACAGGGGTCCCCGCCGCCAGGTGCAGTTCCGCGCTCTCCTCCGGCGCGGGCATCCGCACGCGGATCTCCTCGGTGAAGTGCGCCGGCGCCAGACCCAGGTCGGACAGTCGGGCGTAGATTCCTCCCGGGCCTGTGTCCTGCGAACGGATGCTCCGCGCCGACGGGTGATCGGCGTGCTCGGCCAGCAACGCCAGGGGGAGGAAGGACACCGCGGCCTGCACCGGCCGGTCCTCCACGAGGTAACGCCGGGAACGCCTGAGCACACCCGCGCCCTCCTCCAGATCCAGTACGCGGGCCACATGCTCCCGGGCGGCGGCCTCCTCCACCCGGAGGCCGTCGACCCGGTAGGCGCGGTCGGCCCCGTCGGTCTGCCAGATCGCCCTCCCGTTGCCCCACAGCTCCTTCGACAGGCGTCGCGCCCCGTGTCTTCGCACGGGGCGGAACAGCCGGACGTAGATGCCCGATCCGCGCACTGCCACGGCCAGGCCCTCGTTGATCAGGACCGACAGAGCCTGGCGCGCGGTGGCCCGAGCGACGCCGTGGCTCTCCATGATCGTGTTCTCCCCGGGCAGACGGTCGCCGTCGGAGTACTGTCCGGAGCGGATCAGAGCGCGCATCTCCTCGGCTATCTCTCGGTAGACCGGAGGGGACCCGTTTTCGGACGTCGGCACTGCGTTCATCCTCTCGGCCGGGGGGCCAAGCCGATAAGCCCCGTCAACACTGGTGTGTGTAGTCGCGGTGAGTCCATCAAGGCACACATCGGGTATGTCCGGTTGCGGGGCCGTTCATGCGTCGTTGTGGGGTGGCCGAAACCGACCGGTTACGGGGCCGTCACGCCGCTCTCCTCAACCACGCAGGTAACGGGCGAACAGGTGCCCGTCCGACTCCAACAGACGAGCCAACCGGACCGGGGTGCTGCGCGCCGGCGCGTTCTCGGGGGCACCAGGCGTCCCAGGGCCTCCGGCCACCACACGCGGCGGCCCCGAGCCCAGGAGGAAGGGGCTCGTGGTCAGGCACAACTCGTCCAACAGACCCGCCGCCACGAACTCCGCCAGCAGGTGCGGGCCGCCCTCGGTCAGCACCCGGTACAGGCCGCGCTCGGCCAACGCCTCGATCACGTGCACCGGTGTCACCGAGGCTCCGTCGACAACCACCACGTCCGCGTGTTCGGCCGCCCGCTCCCGTCGCGACTCAGGGGCCCGATCCGTGGTCAGAACCAGGGTGCGTGCGTCCTCGGGGGCCTCTGTCAGAAGCGCCTCGGGTACGTCCAACGACCGGGAGACCACCGCCACCCGCGGGCTCGGCGCGCGCCCCTCCCGCAGGTGCTGCNAGTCCTCCACCCGGGCCGTGCGGGCGCCCACCACCACGACGTCACACAGGCCCCGAAGCGTGCCGAGCACCCGCCGGTCCGCGGGCGAGGACAGATCCCGGCTGCCCCCCGAGGTGCCCACCGCTCCGCCGTCGGCGCTGGCGACCATGTTCGCCCGCACCCAGGGGCGGTCCAGCCCCGCCGGGTACGCGTAGGCCTCGCCCAGGTCCAGCCCCGTCACTCCGGGGCAGGGCAGGAGTTCACGGAAGGTGATCGTGTCGGGCGCCGCCGCGCCGGTGCTGTGGGCCATGGCCACCCAGCGTAGGACCCGGGCCGCTGCGGCGGGGGGAGGGGTCGCCACCCCGCGCCCCGCCGCGGGCCGGGTCAGTCGCCGCGGTGCGAGACCCGCCGCAGCAGCACCACCCCCCGGTCGATGACGCGCACCGGACACGAAGCCGACACGTAGGGGCGGCCCGCCACGTCCGGCTCCGCGGTGTCCAGCACGGTCTCCCACGCCATCCCGTACTCGGTGCCCGGGAGCGTGTGGTCGACCGCCTCCGCGCCGCTGTTGAACAGCATGAGGAACGAGTTGTCGCGGATACGACGGCCGCGCCGGTCCGGTTCGGTGATCGCATCACCGTTGAGGAAGACCCCCAGAGCCTGGCCCGCCTGGTCCCAGTCGCCGCCGGCCATGGGCTTGCCGTCCGGACGCAGCCACGCGATGTCGGGCAGGCCGTCCTCTCCGGTGGGCGAACCCTCCACGGGGCTGCCGCGGAAGAACCGGCGGCGTCGGAACACGGGGTGCTCGCGCCGCAGCCGGGACAGCTCGCGCACGTACTCCAACAGGTCGTCGGCGGGTTCGTCCTCGCCCGCTCCGGCGCCGGACCAGTCGACCCACGCGATCTCGTTGTCCTGACAGTAGGCGTTGTTGTTGCCGCCCTGGGTACGGCCGATCTCGTCACCGTGGGAGAGCATGACCACGCCCTGGGAGAGGAAGAGCGTGGTCAGGTGGTTGCGTACTTGCCGCCGCCGAAGGGTAAGCACCGCCGGATCGCGGGTGGCGCCCTCCACACCGTGGTTCCAGGAGCGGTTGTCGTCGGTGCCGTCCCGGTTCTCCTCCCCGTTGGCCTCGTTGTGCTTGTGGTCGTAGGAGACCAGGTCGGCCAGCGTGAACCCGTCGTGGCAGGTGATGAAGTTGATCGAGGCCACCGGGCGGCGCCCGTCGTCCTGGTACAGGTCGCTGGAGCCGGCCAGGCGCGAGGCCAGCTCGCCCACGACGGCGTTTCCCCGCCAGTAGTCGCGCACGGTGTCCCGGTACTTGCCGTTCCACTCGGTCCACAGCGGAGGGAAGTTGCCGACCTGGTATCCGCCCGGACCCACGTCCCACGGTTCCGCGATCAGCTTGACCTGCGAGATCACCGGGTCCTGCTGGACGATGTCGAAGAACGTGCTCAGCCGGTCGACGTCGTGGAACTCCCGCGCGAGTGCCGAGGCCAGGTCGAAACGGAACCCGTCCACGTGCATCTCCAGAACCCAGTAGCGCAGCGAGTCCATGATGAGCTGCAACGAGTGCGGGTGGCGCACGTTCAGGCTGTTCCCGCATCCGGTGTAGTCCAGGTAGTAGCGCTGGTCCTCGTCGGCGACCCGGTAGTAGCTCAGGTTGTCGATGCCCCGCAGCGACAGGGTCGGACCCATGTGGTCGCCCTCGGCGGTGTGGTTGTAGACCACGTCCAGGAGCACCTCGATGCCGGCCTCGTGCAGGGACCGCACCATGGCCTTGAACTCCTGTACCTGCTGGCCCCGTGAACCCAGCGCCGCATAACCGCTGTGGGGTGCCAGGAAGGACAGAGTGTTGTAACCCCAGTAATTGGTGAGGCCGCGTGCCACCATCGCGTGCTCGGGAACGAAATGGTGCACCGGCATCAGTTCCACCGCGGTGATCCCCAAGGAAGTGAGGTAGTCGATCACCGCCGGGTGCGCCAGACCCGAATAGGTTCCTCTCTGGTGCTCGGGGATGCTCGGATGGCGCATGGTGAGGCCGCGCAGGTGCGCCTCGTAGATCACCGTCTGGTGGTAGGGCGTGTTCGGCCGGGACTCGTTGCCCCAGTCGAAGAAGGGGCTCACCACCACACATTTGGGCACGTACGGCGCACTGTCGGCCGTGTTCTTGCGGTCCGGGTCGGAGAAATGGTAGCTGAACAGCGATTCGTGCCAGGTCAGATTACCGTTCAACGCCTTCGCGTAAGGGTCGGTCAGCAGTTTGTTCGGGTTGCAGCGCAGGCCGTGCTCAGGGGCGTAGGGCCCGTGGACCCGGTATCCGTACTGCTGGCCCGGGCCGATCCCCGGAAGGTAACCGTGCCAGACGAAACCGTCGTACTCGGTCAACGGGACACGTGTCTCGCGTCCGGCGTCGTCGAACAGGCAAAGGTCCACCCGTTCTGCGGCCTCGGAGAACAGGGAGAAATTGGTGCCGGAACCGTCGTAGGTCGCACCGAGCGGATAGGAGTTTCCTGGCCAGACTTCCACCATAGGCGTCGTCAGTCTCTTGGTCTCTCGGCCCTCGCGGGCGTGGGCAAGCGGACGCCTTGTTCCTTCCGCTCACTCCGCCGAAGTATGCCGACCTGGCGCGATGATCATTCGTCGGCTGTCCCGCCACGGGGTTTCATGTGCCGATTGTCAGTACAAGGAACGGCGGGAGGGGACGATGTTTCCCAAGAGAAATAAAACGGGACGACGGGTGACAGAACGGCCGGGCCCGGGAGGCCGCGTGCTCGAGTGGGCGGGCCCGGCCGCGGGATCACCGGCGCGGACGCGCGCGGTCCAGGATCAGTTCCGTGTCGACGTCCGTGGGCAGCGTGCCGAACACCCTGCCCGACCCTCCGCCCAGGCGTGAGAGCGTGAACGCCTCCGCCACCGGCGTGGGCGCGTACCGCAGCAGCACCGAAGCCTGCAGCGTCACCGCCATCAGCTCCACCACCGACCGAGCCCGGTACTCGAGCTCGCTCAGGTCGCCCAAGCTCTGCTCGAGGAGCTCGACCGCCGCATCGTAGTGGTCGTCCACGCCCCGGGCCGCCGCCAGCTCCGCGGTGAAGGCCTCCACCGACTCGGGACTTCGGCCCATCGCCCGCAAGACGTCGAGGGCCGCCACGTTGCCCGAACCCTCCCAGATGGAGTTCAGCGGCGAGTCCCGGAAGAGCCGCGGCATGCCCGACTCCTCCACGTACCCGTTGCCGCCCAGGCACTCCAGCGCCTCGGCCGCGTGCGCCGGCTGGCGCTTGGTCACCCAGAACTTGCCCACGGCCACACCCAGGCGCCGGAATGCCGACTCCGACTCGTCGCCGCGCACAGAGCGGTCCATGGCCCCCGCCAGGCGCGTCATCAACGCCGTGGCCGCCTCCGACTCAAGCGCGAGGTCGGCCAGCACGTTGCGCATCAGCGGCTGCTCCACCAGGCGCTTGCCGAAGGCCTGGCGGTGCTCTGCGTGGTGCAGCGCGTGCGTCAGGGCCGCGCGCATCCCGGCGGCCGACCCGATCACACAGTCCAGACGCGTGCAGTTGACCATCTCGATGATGGTGCGCACGCCGCGGCCCGGGTCACCCACCATGTGTGCGACCGCGCCGTCGTACTCCAACTCCGCCGAGGCGTTCGACCGGTTGCCGAGCTTGTCCTTCAACCGCTGGATGTGCAGAGTGTTGCGACTGCCGTCCGGCAGCACTCGCGGCACCAGGAAGCAGCTCAACCCCTCCGGCGCTTGCGCCAGGGTCAGGAACACGTCGCTCATCGGCGCCGACGTGAACCACTTGTGCCCCGTCAGCCGGTGGAAGCCCTCCGACGTCGGAACCGCGCGCGTGGTGTTGGCGCGCACGTCCGAACCGCCCTGCTTCTCGGTCATCGACATGCCCGCGATGAGACCCCGCTTGCTCTCGGGGGCGCGCAGCCCGAAGTCGTACTCGCGCGCGCTCAACAGCGGCTCGTACTGCTGCGCCAGCTCGGGGGAGTGGCGCAGCGCCGGGACCGCCGCGTAGGTCATCGAGATCGGACAGCCGTGGCCCGCCTCCGGCTGCGACCACAGATAGAACTTGGCCGCGCGCGCCACGTGCGCGCCCGGGCGCTCGTCCGCCCACGGGGCCGCGTGCAGGCCGTGGCCCACCGCCTGGTCCATCAGTACGTGGTAGGCGGGCTGGTACTCCACCTCGTCGATGCGGTGCCCGTAGCGGTCGTGTGTGTGCAGTACGGGGGTGTAGGTGTTGGCGGCCTCGCCCCAGGAACGCACCCGCTCCGACCCGGCGGCCTCGCCCACCTCCCGGACCTCGTTCTCCGCCCACTCGGCGCCCTCGCGGCGCAAACCCTCGACGAGCGCGGGGTCCTCGGCGGCGGAGTGGTCGCCGAGCGGTGCAGCCTGGTTGAACACCTCGTGGGTCGGGGGCATCGCGATTACCGCCCTTCTTGGTTCGCGGAGGGGACGTCATGGGGGAAAGTGCCGGAATCCTATCCCCGCGGTGTGGACGGCGGCAGCAGCAGGTCGTAACGTCCGCGAAACGGTTGGTGGTTGAGCGCCGGGCCGACTCGCGCCCCGTGCCGCTCCGGGGAACTCAGGGCCAGAGGAGCCCGCGGGTCCACTCACCGCCCGGTTCCCTGCGCTCGTACCGCAGGCGTGTGTGCCGCCGGTCCGGGTCGCCCTGCCAGAACTCCACCTCGTACGGGACCACCACGTACAGGCCCCAGTCGTCCGGCGCGAGGTCCGGGTCCTGCACCAGGCGCTCGCGCGAGCTGTCGGTGGCCCGGTCGATCTCGCCGAGCTCGGCCAGCGGTTCGCTCTGGCGGCCGTGCAGCCCCGCCACCCGCGACTCGAACGGGCGCCGGCGGAAGTCCTCCGCGCTCGCCCCGGTTCCGGCGTACTCGGCCACGCCCTCGACCCGCACCTGGCGGCCCTGTTCCTTCCAGTGGAAGACCAGCGCGGTACTCGGGTTCTGCGCGAGCTCGAGGCCCTTGCGGGAGGTCGTCGTCGTGGCGAACCACCAGCCGCGGGAGGAGAGGTCCTTCATGATCAGCACCCGCGCCGACGGGGCACCGCGCCCGTCGGCGGTGGCCACCACCATCGCGTGCGGTTCCGGGACGCCCGCCTCGACGGCCCCCGCGAACCAGGAGCGGAAGAGGTCCAGCGGGTCGTCCGGCGCGGTGTCCGGGTCGAACGGGGGCGTCCCGGAGGCGAACACCGGGAGGCCGATGAGGAGGTCGCGGATGCTGTCGGCGTTGGTCATGGTCCCATTCTCACCCGTGACCGTTGCCGGGGGCACTGCGGCCTGTTGTGCGAGAACGCGTCGGCCCGTCGCTCCAGCCCTCTGTCCGTTCTTGAGCCACAGCTCGAACGTCGTCGTCCGCCATGGATGTCGCCGAAGGCGAGCAGGATCGGGTCTTTGTCGCTCATGCACGTCCGTCTCGCGGGGCGAAGCTCGTGGGGCGGGAACCGCGTCCCGCCCACGCCCGAGCTGCCGGGGGGGAGACCGGGGACGCTGGGCGCGGGACGGAACACGTCCAGGGGTGGAACTGGGCGCCGGGGACTCGTCCACCTCTCTCGGACAGAGGAGGATCTGATGAATCCGGGGAGCCCCGTGGGTCGGACGAGGGGCCGTGTCCGGACGGTGTCCGGGGTGAGCCCGAGGTCGGGGGAGGCGCAGGGCGTCTCACCGGCGCAGGGGCACCGGGGGCGCGGGCTGGGCCGGGGGTGAGAGGGGCCGCTGGGAGGAGTGGGGCGCGGCGATGAGGGTGAACTCCGCCGTTGGGGACCTCGTCCTCCTCGGGGACGCGTCAAGGCTGAAGTGTGCAACGAGGCCCTGGGGTTCGCCGGTTCAGGACCCGCCCTCTGCCGACGGGATCAGAGGGAACGCGCCACCCGGAACCCGAGGTCGTCGATGCGCAGCGTCGGATGGCTCTTGCGCCGCGCGGAGGCCTGGCACCCCCAGCGACGGTCGTTCCACCCACCGCCCCGGAACACCCGGTACGGGCCGTACACGTGGGGGTCGTACAGGTCCTCGCACCACTCCCACACGTTGCCGATCATGTCGTGCAGCCCCCACGCGTTCGGGTCACGGGAACCCACCGGATGGGGGCGCCCGCCGGAGTTGCCCCGGTACCAGGCGATGGTGTCCAGGTCCCCGTAACGCACGCCGGTGTCCCCGGCACGGCGGGCCTGTTCCCACTCGGCCTCGGTGGGCAGCCGGAACCCGTCGGCGTCGGGGTCGGCCGCCACGTCCGCACCGTCGGGGTCGCCGACCCCGGCGCGGAGGGAGGTCTCGTAGCAGGGCACCAGGCCGAGGGACGCCGACCAGAGATCGCAGAAGCGCAGGGCGTCGAACCAGGAAACCTCCGTCACCGGAAACGGGCCCCGATCCGAGTCCCCAGCCCGGTCGGAGTCCCAGCCCTCTTGCCGTTCCCCGAAAACGTCGCCCCGGAGCCCCCAGGTCGTTCGGTCGCCCCGGTCGCCCGAGGGCCGACTGCCGAGCCCCTCGACCTCTCGCCCCGCCACCGCCCGTTCCATCACCGTGCGGTACAGCTCCCGCGTCACCGATACCGCCGCCAGTGCGAAACCACCGACCGCCACCTCCCGCACGGTCCCGGCCCGACGGTTCTGCAGGGTGACCTCACCCGCGGGGATCTCCGCCATCGACGGCATGCCGGCCCCGTTCATCGGTCGCCCGCCCCCACCTCGTCACCGCCGCTCACACACCCGCGTGGCGGACCGCCACCGCCGCGTCGTAGCGGTCCAGCACCACCCGGGCGAGCTCGGGCATGTCCCCCAGCGCGTCGGCCACCACCGACGCACCGGCCTCGGTCGCCTGCCTGCGCACCCGGTCCGAGAAGAACCCGGGCGCGAGCAGGTACCCCGACACCGCGACCCGTTCGGCTCCGCGTGCGCGAAGCTCAGCCACGGCCTCCCCGGGCGTGGGGGAGGCCGCGGAGGCGAAGGCCGGCACCACCTCGCGCCAGGGGCCGCGCCAGGCCAGCTCCCGGGCAATGGCGGTGATGGTGGCATTGGCCTCCGGGTCGCTGGACCCGGCCGAGGCCAGCACCAGCGCCGTGCCGGGCGACGGTGACGCACCGGCCTCGGACAGGCGCTGCTCCACCGCCTCCAGGAGCAGAGGGTGCGGGCCCAGGGTGTCGGCGTAGTGCACCCGCACACCCAGCCCCCGTTCACGGGCCCCGGCCAGCACCTGCGGCAGGTCCACCTTGCTGTGGAAGGCCGCGGTCAGCAGTGTCGGCAGAACCACGGCCTCCTCCGCACCCTCGGCGTCGAGTGCGGCAAGCGCGTCCTCGGTGCTGGGCGAGACGTGGTCGAGGTAGCAGACCCGCATGTCCAGGCCGGGCCGCAGCGACCGCACTCGGTCGAAGAGAGCGGCCACCGCCCGGGCCGAGCGGGGGTCCTTGCTGCCGTGCGCGACGGCCAGCAGCGTCGGAGTGCTCATCGTCCTCTCGGGCCCCCGACGACCGGGGCGCCCTGCTCCTTCCTCGTCACCGCTGTCGTCCCTGCGCCGGCCGCTGGTGCGGCCGGCCGTTCAAACGTGGATGCCGCACTCGGTCTTGCCCGTGCCGGCCCACCGGCCGCTGCGCGGGTCCTCACCGGGCTCCACCCGCCGGGTGCAGGGCTCGCACCCGATGGACGGGAAGCCGTCGTCCTGCAGCGGGTTGACCAGCACACCGTGATCGGCCATGTAGGTGTCCACGTCGTCCTGCGTCCAGCGGGCGATCGGGTTGACCTTGGTCATCCCGCGCTTCGGATCCCATTGCACCACCGGGGTGTCGCGGCGGGTCACCGAGTCCTCCCGGCGCAGGCCCGTGAGCCATGCCGAGTAGGGCTCCAGCGCCCGCTGAAGGGGCTCGACCTTGCGCAGGTGGCAGCAGATCTCCGGGTTGCGTCCGAACAGCCGCGGTCCCAGGGCGGCGTCCTGCTCGGGCACTGTGCGTCTCGGCTCCACGGTCACCAGGTTGATGTCGTAGATGGAGTCCACGGCGTCGCGGGTCCCGAGGGTCTCCGCGAAGTGGTAACCGGTGTCGAGGAAGATGACGTCGATGCCGGGCACCTGCCGGGAGGCCAGGTCCACCATGAGCGCGTCGGCCATGGAGGACGTCATGCACAGGCCCTCGCCGAAGGTCTCCGCGGCCCAGGAGATGATCTCCTGGGCGGAGGCCTCCTCCAGCTCACGGGCGGCCCGCTCGGCGTGCTCGGGCCCGCCCACGGGGGTGTGCGTGTTCATGCTTCGCCTTCCGTCGGTCGGGAGGGTGAACTGCCGAACGAGGCCGAACGCAGGCCCACGTAGGTCACCCGGAACACCCGGGCGCAGGCCAGGCAGGCCCACGGGTAACCCTGGCCCTTGATACCGGCTCCCTCCTCGGGGATCAGGTCCTCGTCACCGCAGTAGGGGCAGTAGTGGGGCGCGGCCCTCTCGGCCATGGCGCACCTCATTCCGTCGCAGGGTCGCGGGCGGGCGGCGCCGTGCGGTGGCACCGCCCGCCCGGCAGGGCTACTTCAGGTCGTCGTCCTCGGCGCGGGCGGCCCAGGCGGCGAAGGTCTCGCCCTCTTCCTTCTGGTCCTTGAACCGGCGGAGCACCCGCTCGACGTAGTCGGGCAGGTCCTCGGCGGTGGTCTTCAACCCGCGGACCTTCTTGCCGAAGCTGTTGGTCAGGCCCATGCCGCCGCCCAGGTGGATCTGGTACCCCTCCACCTGCTCGCCGTGCTCGTTCAACACGAGCTGGCCCTTGAGCCCGATGTCGGCGACCTGGATCCGGGCGCAGGAGTTCGGGCAGCCGTTGACGTTGATGCTCAGCGGTTCGTCGAAGTCCGGGAGGCGCTTCTCCAACTCGTCGATCAGCGTGGCAGCCCGGTCCTTGGTCTCCACGATGGCGAGCTTGCAGAACTCGATACCGGTGCAGGCCATCGTCTGGCGGCGGAAGGTGCTCGGGTTGACCTCGTACCCCTCTGCCTCCAGGTCGGCGGTGATCGCCGCGGTGTCGTCCCCGTCGATGTCCAGGATCACGAGCTTCTGGTCGGCGGTCGTGCGGATCCGGTCCGACCCGTGGGCCTCGGCGATCTCGGCCACGCGCAGCAGCGAGCTGCCGGTGACACGGCCGACCTTCGGCGCGAACCCGACGTAGAACTTGCCGTCGCGCTGGGGACGCACACCCACGTGGTCGCGCCGCACGCCCTCGTCCAGCTCCGGACCGGGGCCGTCCGGCAAGCTGTGCCCCAGGTACTCGTTCTCCAGTACCTCGCGGAACTTCTCGGCGCCCCACTCCTTGATGAGGAACTTGATGCGCGCGCGAGTACGCAGACGGCGGAACCCGTAGTCGCGGAAGACCGCGCAGACCCCGGCCCACACCTCGCTGACCTGGTCGGGCCGCACGAACGTGCCCAGACGCTTGGCGAACATCGGGTTGGTGGAGAGCCCGCCGCCCACGAACAGGTCGTAGCCCGTCTCGCCGTGCTCGTTGCGCACGCCCACGAACGCGACGTCGTTGATCTCGTGGTTGACGCAGTGCGAGGTGCAGCCCGAGATGGAGGACTTGAACTTGCGAGGCAGGTTCGAGTACAAGGGGCTGCCGATGTGGTCCTCGTAGATCTGCTCGATCTGCGGGCTCGCGTCGATGACCTCCTCCGCGGCCACACCGGCAAGGGGGCAGCCGAGGATCACACGGGGAGTGTCGCCGCAGGCCTCGGTCGTGGACAGCCCGACCGACTCGAGCTTCTCCCAGATCGCCGGGACGTCCTCGACACGGATCCAGTGGTACTGGACGTTCTGCCGGTCGGTGATGTCTGCGGTGTCGCGCGCGTAGTCGCGGGAGACCTCGGCGACGGCGCGCAGTTGGGCGGCGGAGAGCTGACCGCCGTCGATGCGCACGCGCATCATGAAGTAGCGGTCGTCGAGCTCTTCCGGCTCCAGCACGGCCGTCTTCCCGCCGTCGATGCCCGGGGCGCGCTGGGTGTAGAGGCCGAACCATCGGAACCGGCCACGCAGGTCGGCGGGGTCGATCGAGTCGAACCCGGCCTTGGAGTAGATGTTGATGATCCGATCGCGGACGTTGAGCCCGTCGTCGTTCTTCTTGTTCTCCTCGTTCTTGTTGAGCGGCTCGCGGTAGCCGAGGGCCCACTGGCCCTCGCCGCGGCGTCGCTTGGCCTTGGTGGGGGCCTTGCCGGTCTGCGCGGAAGAGGGAGGCATCGCGGGTGTCTCCGAAAGGATCGCGGGGAGCTCGCGGCCCGTGCGCCCGCACCACCGGCCCGTACCCGGGAGCGCACGTCGTCGTGCGGGATCGGTACGGGAGAGAACCACGGTGCGTGGGAGTCGAGGAAGAGCAGGCGCCGGGGGCCGCGCGCACCCCTGTGTCGTGGGTGCGTCACACTGTGCGGCGAAATCAACCGACGCTGCGACAGATGGCGCTGCGGACCCGCTGGAAGTCCACGTGGCGGCGCACGCAGAGCATGGGATCCAGAGCAGCGATCATGCTTGTGAGAATGGCACGTTGTCGGCACCGTTGTCCAGATGCGGCCGTCCCTGCGCGCGCGTGAGTCACATCACGCCGCTGTGTCGCCCGCCCGTTCCCGCTCCTCGGTGGCGGGTTACCGTTTCCCCCGTGGAGGGATTCTGGGAAGGCCTGTGGCGCTGGTGGTTCGCATGGCAGCGTCGGCATCCGCGGCTCGACGGCGCGGGGCTGCTCGCCGTGCGAACCGNTTCTTCACCCTCGTCTCCCTGCCGGCCCTGCTGCTGTGCCTCGTGGGTGCCATCGCCTCGCTGTCCGCGGTCGTGGGGCGCGACACCGTCGAGGAGATCCGGGTGTGGGTCCTGGATCTCACGGCCCGGGTCCTGACTCCGGAGACGGTCACCGAGGTCGTCGAGCCGCTCGTCGACGACTTCCTCGGCGGGTTCCAGGGCGGGCTGCTGTCGGTGACCTTCCTGATCTCGCTCTGGTCGGGCTCGCGCGCGATGAACGTCTTCATTCGCTCGATCACGATCTCCTACGGCCTCGACGAGCTCCGTGGCTGGCCGGCCCAGCGCCTGCTCGCGTTCGTGGCCTACCTGGGCGGGCTCGTATTCGCTCTGCTGGTGCTGCCGATCCTGGTGGCCGGGCCCAACCTGATCCAGGACCTGCTGCCGTTCATGGCCGGACGCATGCGCCTGTTCTACTGGCCGACGGTCGCCCTCCTGGCCACGGTCGCGGTCACGTTCCTCTACGTGCTCAGCGTCCCGGTGCGCACACCCCTGCGCCGGCATCTGCCGGGGGCACTGCTGGCCACGGCCGTGCTCATGCTGGGCTCGGCGGCTCTGCGCGCTTACCTGGACGCCTCCTTCGGCCAGGTGAGCATCTACGGCTCCCTGGCCGCGCCCATCGCGATCCTGGCATGGCTGTTCGTCATGGCGTTCGCGGTGTTGGCCGGGTCGTGCCTGAACTCCGAGATCGACGCGATGTGGCCCACCGTGCGCACCGCAGCGGCGCGGGCCGAAATCGCCAACCGGGGTTTCGAACGCGCCGACCGGCTTGCCCGTCGCAGGGAGCAGGCGGTCATCGAGGTCTTCGGGGAGCACCGATCACCCTGAGCACGCGCGCGCCCGTAGGGGCCTTCGGGGTGGGACAGGTGGTTCCCGGCGGGGCCCAGGGGCGCCACGTGGCCGGATCCGGCCATTTTGGTTGTGAACCAATTGCGATCCGGGCGTGTCCACACCAGCGTCGGCAGGGACGGGGCGAGCCCCGCGGGTCCGGACCTGCAGACGTCTTGCCTGGTCAGAAAAGAGAGGGCCGAAAACCGTGTGGACATTTCATGATTGCTGTCCGATTCGCGGGTTCGGGAAGGACCTGAGAGGCAGGGGCCGACGTCAGTATGATCGCCTGGTGCGTCGACTACGCGATTCGCATCACCGTTGTGTGGTGACCCCCTGATTCCTGGCCGCGCAGAGGCGCAGACCGACGATCCCCGTCAGCCGTACACGAACAGGTCCACGTTCCCCATGCCTTCGGAGGCACCATGAGCCGGGCGTCCCGTCCGGGGCAGACCCGGCCCACCGCCGTCATCGTCATCGCACCCGACGAACGCAGCGCCGAGATCCACATCGACGGACACCGCCAGGTCGTCACGGGCCAGGTGCCCAAGGACACCAGGCGCGCGGCCCTCGACACCGCGACCGAACACGCGGCGAGGATCGGCCTTCCGGTGCTCATCGACGCCCGTGACGCGAACGGCTACTGGAGACTGGTCGCCACCCCCGACGGCGTCGTGCAGTCCGCCGACCATCCCGGGGCCGAGCCGCCCCTGCCTCCGCTCCCGGGCACGGAGCGGTCCGGCGGTCGGTCCGGACGCGGACTGATCATCGTCGGCGCGGCGGCGATCGCCCTCGCACTCGTGGCCGGCGTCGGTGTCGCCAGTTGGCAGCTGCTGCCGCTGGGAGCCCCGCAGGCCGAGGAGAGCGATGACGCCGTCCTGGAACACCCGGCCCCCGTCGGTTTCACCGACACCGTCGTCTTCGACCACGCACTGGCCCCCGGAACGCTGCCCGGCATCAGCCGCGACGGCGAACAGCTCGCGTTCGTGGGCGCGGACGAGAGGCTCAACCTCCTGGCGTCCGACGGGACCCGGGAATGGGCCGCCGACCTGCCCGTGGGCGGAGCCGAGGTCATCGGGGCGCCCCGCTTCGTCCTCCACGACGACGAACCGGCTGTGGTCCTGGAGACCTCCGAGGAACTGCTGTTCTGGCCCACCGGCGGCGGCGCCCACGAGACCGTCCCCCTCGGCTCGGAGGCCTCGCCCCAGTACGTGGGCGGGTCGGTGCTCGTGCGTTCCGACGAGGAACGCCTGGTGGTCTCCGGCGGCGAGCTCGTCGAGGTCGAGATGCCCGACGGTGGCGGCGCCATGCTCGCCGACGGCGACCGGGTCCTGGCCGCGGTGGCCAACGGCCCGTGGAGCTGGGTCGACCTCGAGGGCCAGGCCGAGGAGATCGACCCCCGCCGCCCGGACGAGGCGGGGGAGATGCTCGGCATCGTCACGGCGCTGCGCGAGTACGTCATCATCCGATGGGAAGCACTGCGGGGCGACGGCGAGTACCTGGCCTTCCACGACAGTGAGACCGGAGAGCCGGTCGGAGGCGCCGAGATCGCCGAGGACGATCTCGAGGACGCTGCGCACCGCTCCGGCCCGATCGGCTCCGAACTGCTCGCCTACGGCCCGGTCGTGGTCGACCCGGGAAGCGGCGATTCGGCCGTCGTGGACGGGTTCGAACCCACGATCTCGGCCGGCCCCCTGGTCTACGGCGAACTCACCGGGTCCACCGTCGCGGTCGACGCCGACGGGGAACCGGCCGAACTGGAGGAGGGTGCCCAGGCGCCGTCCGGCCTCCTCGGTGAGAACGCCGTCGTGGTCCACGAGGACCACCTCTATGCCATCCCCCCTCAATGAATCACCCCCGATGAGAAAGAAAGGAGTGGGATGTCTCCGAAGAATCGCGTGTTGACCGTGACGGCGGCAGGCCTGTTCATGGCGGGGTTCTCCGTCAGCCCGGCCTTCGCCGACGTGGTGGACGAGAACGCCCCTGAGGCACCTGAGACCGCCCCCGACGCCCCTGTGGTGCCGGAGGAGGAGCAGGAGCAGCAAGAGTCGGAAGGCCCCCTTCCGGAGGTCCCGGTCGAGGAGGACCCCGTGTCCCTCCCGGCCGTGGAGCTCGACCTGGACCTCCCCCCGCTCTTCCCCGAGCCGGAGGAGCCGGAGGTTCCCGAGGAGCCCGAGGACCCGGAGCTTCCGCCTGAGGAGCCCCCGGGTGAGGACCCGCCGGAGGACCCCGAGTTCCCGCCGGAGGATCCTGAGGACCCGGAGTTCCCGCCCGAGGACCCGCCCGGTGAGGACCCGGGTGACCCCGAGGACCCGGAGGACCCCGAGGATCCTGAGGACCCGGAGGACCCCGAGGATCCTGAGGACCCGGAGGATCCTGAGGACCCCGAGGACCCGGGTGACCCCGAGGACCCGCCCCCCGGCGAGGAGCCCCCGGGTGAGGAGCCGCCCGGCGACGACATCCAGGTGCCGGGTGCTCCCGGCCCGGCGCCCGAGGCCCCGGCCGAGGGCGGCGGCGAGGACACCGGCGGCGACGAGTCCGGCGACGACGGCGACGAGGGCGGCGAGGAACTCGCTGCCACCGGCGCCGACATGCAGGGCTTCGTTCTCGGCGGTGCGGTCGTGACGGGTATCGGCGCGTTGGCCCTGTGGGCCGGCTCCCGCCGTCCGGCACCCGTGGAGTAAGACCCGCGGTGGACCCGTGCGCCCGCGGTGCACGGTGTCCTACGGGGCCCTCGGCCGTTCGCGGTCGGGGGCCCTTCTTGCGTCCGCGGCCCGCAGAGCCCGGTCGCACCGGGTCAGCGGCGCGGGCGCAGAACCCCCGCGAGAAGGAGCACCGCGGCCCCTGCAGCAGAGATCAGCCAGAGCGCCTGTCCCAGCGACGTGGTGTCGGCCAGCACACCCACGGCCGGGGGGAAGGCGAGGAAGCCTACGCGGCCCAACCAGCCCACGACGGTGACCCCGTCCCCTGCATGCACCCCCGGTACGTTTCCCGCCGCCGCCAGGGTGAGCGGGAAGAGCGTGGCCACACCCAGTCCCATGATCCCGAAACCCACGACCGCTGCTACCGGATGGGACAGCACCAGAGCCAGTCCCATGCCGCCCGCGGCCAACAGCCCGCTGACCCGCCCCACGGCCACCGCACCGAACCGGTCGGTGACCCGGTCGCCGAGCAGACGCCCGATCGTCATCATCGCCTGGCACGCAACGAAGGGCAGTGCCGCGACGAACAGTGACGCCGACAGTTCCGAGGTCAGGTAGACCGCGCCCCACGAGGCGGCCGAGTCCTCGATCCCGCTCGCGAACATCAACAGCAGTCCCAGCGCGGCCAACAGCACCAGGGTGCGCGCACCCGGCCGCACCCCGCGCCCGCCGTTGCCGTCCGTGCCCTCGGAGCGCTCACTGTCCTCGGGACCGGGCAGCAGCATTCGGCTCACCACCAGGTTCAGCGCGAACAGCACGAGCGCGACCCCGCCCAGGTGCACGAGCATCGGGGTTCCCGCCCCCGCCATCGCCGCGCCCAGGAACCCGCCACCGACCGCGGCCAGGCTCCACACGGCGTGGAAGGTGTTGATGATGCTGCGCCGGTACCGCAACTGCACCCGCAGCCCGTGTGCGTTCTGGGCGGCATCGGTCCAGGCGTCGGCACACCCGAGGAAGAACAGGGTCGCAGCGAGCATCCACCACTCCTGCGCGAGCGCCACGGCGGGAAGCGCTCCCAACGACAGCAGGCTGCCGCCCACGGCCGTGCGCCCGCTCCCGAACCGGTGGATGAGGGGGCCGGCGAGCATCCCCGTCAGGATCGCCCCGGTGGGCATGGCCGCGATCGCCGTTCCCAGCTCGGCGTTGCCCAAGCCCAGGCGCTCCTTGAGCACGGGCAACCAGGGCACCACGTTGGTGTACGTGAAGCCGTTGATGAAGAAGAGGGACGAGACCGCCAGGCGGGCCCGTCTGGCCTCCGGGGGAGCGGCCGTGGGGTCGGGGGTGCGGGTCACGCGGTGCCTCCAGTGGCGTGTGTCGGTGCGTGCCGGATCCTAGGTCCGGTTCGGCGGACACGAATCATCCGATGCGCGACGTCCGAGCGGCACTCTCACGGCGTTCTCATCAGCTGACGGCGTATCCGGAGCGGGCTCGCCGTGTGATGCTGCTGGGCCTGCGACGAGTGCACGGCAGAGGGCCTCCTCCCTTCGGCCCTGTGGAAGCACCACCGGATACCCCCACCCCTCACCCGCCGACGGCCGCCGAGCGACTCCCGGTGGCGCAGCAGTCGCCGAAGCAGCGCAAGCCGTCCGGCGAACAGACCCTGGAGCGTCCCCGCCCCGTATGCCGCGGCTCCGATCGATCGCCCGGGGCAGGAGTCCCGGGCGCCGGGGTGGGGAAGGAAGTCAACCCACACGCCCCCGTGAGCCCCCAGCCCCGCCCGTTCCGGGCCTGGACCGGCCCGCCGCGTCCGCCCCACCCCTGCGGCACCCGCCCCTGACTGCAGACCCTCGCCGGCCCCGCACCGCCGGTCGCAACGGGAAGGTTCCATGATCAACACGAGCGCACTGCGTGACACGCCCACCCTCGTCGGCAAGAACGTGCGCCTGGTCCCCCTGTCCCCCGAACACGCCGAGGACTACTTCGCGTCCGGCCTCGACGCCGAGATCCGCCGCCTGACCGGGAGCCACCGCCACCGCAGCTACGCACAGGCCCAGTCCTGGTGCGCGAGCCGCGCCGACGACCACGAACGCCTCGACCTGGCCATCACCTCGTCCAGGGACGGCCGATACCTCGGCGACCTCTCCCTGTACGCGGTCGAACCCGAGAACGAGAGTGCCGGGTACCGCATCGCGCTCTCTGCCATCGAGTTCACCGGGCAGGGGCTGGGCCGCGAGGCCACCGAACTCGTTCTGGAGTACGCCTTCGAACGCGTGGGCCTGCACCGCGTCTGGCTGCACGTGTACGCCTTCAACATGCGTGCGATCGCGGTGTACCGCTCCTGCGGGTTCGTCGTGGAGGGGCGTCTGCGCGATGCCCTGCTGTGGGAGGGGCGGCGCCACGACGCCCTTCTCATGGGGGTTCTGCGCAACGCTGCCCCGGTCGGAACTTTCCACGGTCCGGGGTTGTGAAGGCGCGTCCGCGGGGGTATGCCCGTACCACTTTTCCAGCGGCCCCAGCGCCGACGAGAGGAGCGGTGCCCGCCCGACGCAGGCGCCGGAGGTGGACATGAACCCGGTACCCGTCTCGCTGCCCTTCACCGACCGGATCCAGGCAGGCGACCGCCTCGCCGAGCGGGTGCGGCCCCTGGCCGTGGACGACCCCGTGGTCCTGGCCCTGCCCAGGGGAGGCGTCCCGGTCGGCGCGGAACTCGCCCACGCACTCGAGCTCGACTTCGACGTGCTCCTGGTCCGCCGGATCGACGTGCCAGGAGTCCCCGGCACCGCCGCCGGTGCGGTCTCCGAGGACGGACACGTCTTCTACGACGACCGCGCCCTGGCCCGCCTGCGCCTGCCCAGAAGGGCACTGGAGCACGCGGTCGAGGACGAACGCGCCGAGCTCGCCCGGACCAGCGACCTCTACCGGGGCGAACGTCCGCTCCCGTCGGTGGCCGGGCGCGACTGCGTGGTCGTCGACGACGGGGCGGACACCGGTGTCACCGCCCGTGCGGCCCTGCGCATGCTCAGAGCCCAGGCGCCGTCCCGTCTGGTACTGGCGGTCCCGGTGGCCTCACCCGAGGCGGTGGAGGTGCTGCGCCCGGAGGTCGACGAACTGGTCGTGCTGAGCGTCCCGGACAACTTCCGTGCGGTGGGGGACTGGTACCGCGAGTTCGGCCCGCTCACCGACGGCCACGTGAGTGCGATCCTGGACGAGCGCGCCCGTGTGCGCGGCGGGCAGGAGTCGGTGCGCGGTGTACGTGTGCGCGCAGGCCGTGTTCGCCTGGACGGAGAGCTCACCGTTCCCACACCGTTGCGCGGGGCCGTGGTCATGGCCCTGGGGGAGGACAGTGGCGACCCCCGTTGGAAGGGTGTGGCAGCGATCCTGCGCCGAGCGGGGTACGCGACGCTCTCCCTGGACCTCCTGACCGCCGACGAACGTGCCGACGGCGGTGCGGAGGCCGGTCCCCTGGGTGAACGGCTCGGCGAGGCGGTGACGTGGCTCCGCCGCTCGACGGACGCGGCCGAAGGCCCCCTCGCGATTCTGGGTTCGGGCTCGGCGGCGCCGGTCGCGCTGGTCACCGCGGCCGAGAGGCCCGAGGACGTCGGCGCGGTCGTGGTCCACGGCGGCCGGATCGATCGCGCGGAGGAGAGCCTGGCAGCAGTACGCGCGCCCGTGCTGGTACTCCTGGAGAGCCGGGACTCGTTCGTTCGCGAGATCGGCGAGTGGGCGCGGGGGCGGTTGGGCGGCCCCAGCGGCTTGGAGGTACTGACCGGAACCGAGGACGTGCTGCGGGGCGCGTGGAACTGGCGCCGGGTGGCCTCGGAATCGGTGGCCTGGTTCGAGCGCCACCTGCCCTGAGGTCCCTTTCGTGAAGAAGGCATGAAAGAACCCGCGGCGCCGCCGACGTGGAGACGTCTGGGGCGCCGCGGGTTCATTCGGGGCCGGGGCCACCGGGGGAGTTCTGTGTCTGCCGGGGGTGCGCTAGGCGGCGTTGGCGCGGCGCATACGGCGGCGGCGCTCGGAAGCGCGCTCGTCCTCGTTGAGGCCGCCCCAGGTTCCGTACTTCTCCGGACGCGAGATCGCATAGTCCAGGCAGTCGGTCCGAACCGGGCAGGCCGCACAGATCTCCTTGGCCTTGCGCTCCCGGATCTCCCGCTCGGGCTGGCGTTCGCCGTCGGGTCCGAAGAAGAGCACAAGGTCCTCGCCCCGGCACGCGGCGGCATCCTGCCACCCCCAGCTCGGGCGGGGGCGCAGCGCGGCCTGCCGACGTACCTGAGACATGCTTGAACCACCTCTACTGAATCACTAGTAAGCTGTCGGAAAAGCTTCAGTCACCAAAAAGTCGGTCATGCTGGCGCGAGTCACTCGCCTGGACGCAAACGCCGGGCGGTGCGAACGATGTTCCCCGGTGTGGCTGAAGCCACGAGAAGCACAGACCTGAGCGGCAGTGAATCCGAAGGGCGGAGTGCTCTCACGCGAACGGCGGCGGAGGCGGTGACAGGCCTCCGTCCGGGCCGGTACGTAATCATGCCATCCCCACTCCCGCTCATGCACGGGGGGTAGGGAAATTACTCGTTCAACCGTTACCGAAACCTGACGCGTCACGGCTGATCTCTGGCTGTTTGTCCGAGTTTGTCCTTTATTGCAGGAGTGGGACCCTTGCGAAGGACACAGCACATCGTATGGTGCGATGTCCCGGCTGCCTAGGGCGGCTTCCTGATGCGCCGATCACATTGCGGTCCCAACACTCGGTCAAGTTTGGGTATGCCCGTATGTCCTCACTCTGGGCAACTACCGCCGCGGGTGTGCAAGGGCCTGTTCGGTGGTGGCTTCCGTCGCTTCGGCGAGTGCTGCGCCGTCAGGCGTCCGTCGGGGTCAGTGGCCGGCGACGGTGCGGCCGGTGTTGGCCGAACAGGTCCCAGAGGCCGTGGGGTCCCTGTTCCCCTAGGGGGAGGCCCAGGGCCGCGGGCCGGAACAGGCCGTGGCACCACTGCGTCACACACGGTAGAAACGCACGAGTGCGGCACCCTCCGAAGGTCCCCCGCCGCACCCGCTCCCAGTGCGGGGACCCGAACAAGGAGAACGAGACACCGTGGCCCTCCTGAGGCTCATCCTCAACATCATCTGGATCTTCGTCGCCGGCTTCTGGCTGGCGGTCGGTTACGTCATCGCGGGCATCATCTGCTGCCTGCTGATCGTGACGATCCCCTTCGGCGTCGCGTCCTTCCGTATGGCCAGCTACGCGATCTGGCCCTTCGGTCGCGACCTCGTGCGCCGGCAGAACAACAGCGGCATGAGTACCGTCGGCAACGTCATCTGGGTGATCGTCGCCGGTTGGTGGCTGACCATCGGCCACATCGCCACCGCCCTGGGCCTGGCGGTGACCATCATCGGTCTCCCCATGGCCTGGGCCTCCCTGAAGATGATTCCGGTCGCCCTGGCACCCTTCGGCAACGAGATCGTCCGCGCCGGCAACCCCCGGGAACCCTGGCAGTTCTGAGCCCGTTGGTTCTTTCGCTGGAAACGGGCAGAACCCGACCTGACCTCCACGCATCCCCCTCCCCGGAACCCACCACCGCCTCACCCCCGGGCGGCCCCCGCGTGACAGAGCAGAGAATGGAGTCCATGTGCAAGCCCAACGGCCCGGAGTGTGGGCGCTCCTGAACAAGTGGCTGGCGGCCCGACGCGCCGGCGTCGAGCGCCGGAGGCAGCTGGAGTCGGAGGAGGGCGTGGCCGCCCAGGAGGAGAGCGCGGCTGCCGAACAAGCCGAACAGCAGGACGACGTCGGCGCGGGCGACCTCCTCCGTATCATCAGCGACGTCGCCTGGCGCGTGCTCATCATCGGCGTCGTCGTGGGCCTCCTTCTCTGGGGCCTGGCCTACATATGGGTCGTGACCCTGCCGGTGATCATCGCTGTGTTCATCACCGCGCTGCTCATGCCGCTCGTGCAATGGCTGCGCAGCCGGGGGCTCGGGCGCGGACTGTCGACGACTCTCTCCATGGTCACCGCGCTGATCGTGCTCAGCGGCGTGGTCTCGCTGATCGTCACGCCTGCCATCCAGGGGTTCGGCGGCCTGGTGGCCAGCGTCTCCAGCGCCGTCAACGAACTGCGGGAGATCCAAGTGCCGTTCGGCCTGGACCCCGGGTTGTTCACCGAACTGGTCGACCAGGCGTGGGAACAGATCCAGAACCAGGTCGTGGAGAACCAGAGCGAGCTCGTCACCGGCGCGCTCACCGCCGGTTCGGCCGTGGTCCAGCTGCTGATCGGCGTCATCCTGGCCATCGTGCTGACCGTGTACTTCCTGCACGCCGGCGACAAGCTGATGGAGTGGTTCACCACGCTTCTGCCGCCCAAGTCCCGCCCCGGCCTGCGCCACGCGGGCAACGTGGCCTACACGGTCATGGGGAGGTACGTGCGCGGTGTGGCCATGGTCGGCCTCTTCGACGCCTTCTTCATCGGTATAGTCCTGCTCGTCGTGCTCGACCCGAGCCTGGCGATCCCGCTGATCGTGCTGACCTTCATCGGTGCTTTCCTACCGGTGATCGGCGCCTTCGCCACGGGCATCCTGGCAGCGCTGGTCACCTTCGTCGCCGAGGGGTGGGTAGCCGCCCTGGTGGTCGTCGTGGGCGTCATCGTGGTCCAGCAGCTGGAGAGCAACCTGTTCGCGCCGCGAATCTACGGGCAGGCGCTCGAACTGCCGTCCGCCGTCGTGCTGATCGCCATCTCCGTCGGCGCGATCGTCGGCGGTGTCCCCGGGATGTTCCTGGCCACGCCGATCGCCGCGGTCCTGGCAGCGCTCCTGCGCAACCGCCCGGTCCATGCCTCCCAGCACTCCGACGGTGCCGAGGGAGCGGCCACCGAGCAGTCCCTGGAACGCAGTGATTCCGGGGAGCCCTCCGCCGATCAGAGGAGCAGTCAGGGCTGAGACCCCGCGCACTCTCCGGAATCCGGACGGCCTCCGCATCCGTTCACCACGGGTGCGGGGGCCGTGTGCGTCGCGGAAAACCCCTCGCGGGGCCCTGCCCGCGTGCCGTTAGGCTGGGCGGGTTGCCCGGCCCCGCACTCCAGCCGGACGCGCCCGGGCCACCGCACGCCCTTTCGCCACACCACCGCCGAGGAAACCCCACCCATGCTGATCGCCACCGACCTCGAACTGCGCGTCGGATCCCGCCTACTCCTGGAGCCGACCTCCTTCCGGGTCGCCGCCGGTGACAAGATCGGGCTGGTGGGCCGCAACGGTGCGGGCAAGACCACCATGACGCGCATCCTCGCCGGCGAGGGCCAGCCCACCGGCGGGACCGTCACCCTTTCCGGCAGCATCGGCTACCTGCCCCAGGACCCCCGCACCGGCGACCTCGACGTACTCGCACGCGACCGCATCCTCTCCGCCCGCGGCATCGACGAGGCCTTCAAGGGCCTGCGCGAGGCCGAGAAGAAGATGGCCAGTGCCGACGAGAAGATCCGCAACAAGGGGGTGCGCCAGTACGCCCGCTGGGAGGAGCGCCTCCACATCCTGGGCGGCTACGCGGCCGAGTCCGAGGCCGCTGCGATCGCCTCCAGCCTGGGCCTGCCCGACAAGGTCCTCTCCCAGCCCCTGCGCACCCTCTCCGGTGGCCAGCGCCGGCGCATCGAGCTCGCGCGCATCCTGTTCAGCGACGCCGACACCCTGTTGCTGGACGAACCCACCAACCACCTCGACGCCGACTCCATCGCCTGGCTGCGCGACTTCCTCAAGTCCCACCAGGGTGGTCTCGTGGTCATCTCCCACGACGTCGAACTGGTCGAGGACGTGGTCAACCGCGTCTTCTACCTCGATGCCAACCGTTCGGCCATCGACATCTACAACATGGGCTGGAAGCAGTACCAGACCCAGCGCGAGGCCGATGAGAAGCGCCGCCGCCGCGAGCTCGCCAACGCCGAGAAGCAGGCCGACACCTTGCGCAAGCAGGCCGACAAGTTCCGTGCCAAGGCGAGCAAGGCCCGCGCGGCCCAACAGATGATCAGCCGCGCAGACAAGATCCTGGACGGGGTCCAGGGGGTGCGCAAGGTCGACAAGGTCGCCAAGCTGCGTTTCCCCGACCCCGCTCCCAGCGGCCGCACACCGCTCACAGCCGAGGGGCTGTCCAAGTCCTACGGGTCGTTGGAGATCTTCACCGGCGTCGACCTGGCCATCGATCGCGGCAGCCGCGTGGTCATCCTCGGCCTCAACGGTGCGGGCAAGACGACCTTGCTGCGCCTTCTCGGCGGGGTCGAAGAGGCCGACACGGGGCAGGTCGTGCCCGGACACGGGCTCAAGCTCGGCTATTACGCCCAGGAGCACGAGACGCTCGACGTGAACATGTCCGTGCTCGAGAACATGATGCACGCCGCGCCCGACCTGCCCGAGGTCGAGGCCCGGCGCACACTCGGCTCGTTCCTGTTCACCGGTGACGACGTCGACAAGCCCGCCGAGGTGCTCTCGGGCGGCGAGAAGACCCGTCTGGCCCTGGCCACCCTCGTGGTCTCCAGCGCCAACGTCCTGCTGCTCGACGAGCCCACCAACAACCTCGACCCTGCCAGCCGCGAGGAGATCCTCTCGGCCCTGCGCAACTACAAGGGTGCGATCGTTCTGGTCACCCACGACGAGGGCGCGGTCGAGGCGCTGCAGCCCGAGCGGGTCATCATGCTGCCCGACGGCGTCGAGGACCTGTGGACCTCCGAGTTCGAGGACCTCATCGCCCTCGCCTGAGGGGCCGCTGCACTATCGTGGTGCCCGATCGGAGAAGGGGTGAGGCGCGTGGACGAGGTTCCCCGCAGGGGTGCGCCGGTCTCGGCCGAGGACGAGGACGAGCTGGTCGCCGAACTCCGGCGCCGCTACGACGCCGGCGAGAGCATCCGCTCGCTGTGCGCGGCGACCGGTCGTTCCTACAGTTTCGTGCGCCGGCGCCTGCAGGGGACCGGAACCGAGCTGCGCGGCCGTGGCGGGGACACGCGCACCCTCTGACCACGCGGGCGGGTGCACCCCCGAAAGTTACCGGGGAGTATCGTCGTGGTTCCGAACCAGACCACGGAGGAACCATGGCACAGGACCCGAACACGACCGAGACCCTGCCCACCGACGAGGAGCTCGACCGGGCCGGGCTCGAACTCGTCGTGGACGGGCCGGTCGCGCGCCTGACCATCAGCCGCCCCGAACGGCGCAACGCCATGACCGGGAGTACCTGGACCACCATGGCGCGCATCGGACGGACGCTGCCCGAGGACGTGCGCGTGGTGGTGCTGGCCGGCAAGGGTGACATCTTCTCCGCCGGGATCGACCTCAACATGTTCACCCCCGAAGGTGTCGACGGCGAGCGTTCGATCGTGGCCGGGCTCGCTGACGGTTCCGCCGACGAGGCCGACCTGGACGCCCACATCGCCGAGTTGCAGGCGGGTTTCACCTGGTTGCGCCGCCCCGACCTGGTCACCGTCGCGGCGGTGCGCGGCCACGCCATCGGGGCCGGGTTCCAGATCGCGCTCTCCTGCGACCTGCGCATCCTCGCCGACGACGCCAAGTTCTGCATGAAGGAACCCGCCCTGGGCCTGGTGCCCGACCTGACCGGCACCAAGCCCCTGGTCGACATCGTCGGAGTGCATCGCGCGACCGAGATCTGCCTGACCGCCCGCCGGGTCGAGGCCGAGGAGGCCCGCGAGCTCGGCCTGGCGACGCTCGTCGTGCCCGTGGACGAGCTCGAGGGTGCGGTCTCCGACGCCGTCTCGGCGATCCTGGAGGTCGGCGCCGGTGCCGCCACCGCCACCAAGGCCCTCCTGCAGGCTGCCCCCGAGAACACCCTCGAAGAGCAGTCGGCCGCTGAACGCAAGGCGCAGATCGGTCGGCTCACCGCCCTGGCCCGATCCATGGCCGCGCAGACCTGAGCTCCGTGCGGGACGGGCGGAGAGACCCGTATCACCGGTTGGAAAAGCCCGTCCCGTCCCCGTTCCCGGGGGATCTCTAGTACGCTGCCACAGGCGGTCATCGACAGTCGTGCGCATCCGAGCGCGCCAGGCCGCCCAGACGCGGAAAGAGGCGTCGCCGACGAATTCGGCGCCGCGCTTGTCACCCGAGTGAGCGCAGAGCCCCGTTGCGAACAGGGCCCGTTTCCGCGTGCGATCTCAGGCGCGTTTGTGTGATTTCTTCGTCGAGGCCGTTCGGTCTGCGCGGAGCCTTCCTCGAAACGCCGCCGGACTATGAGGAAGGTACACGTCACTTGACGGACACTGCCGTAGAGCCTGCCTTCGACAACCTCGGCCTCCCGGAGGAGATTGTCGACGTGCTGGCCAAGAACGGTGTGACCAAGCCGTTCCCGATCCAGGCTGCCACCATCCCGGACGCCATCGAGGGCACCGACGTGCTCGGCTGCGGGCGCACCGGATCGGGCAAGACCCTGGCTTTCGGCCTGCCGGTCCTGATGCGCGCCGCTGAGCGCCGCGCCGCCGCCAACCGCCCTCGGGCCCTGATCCTGGTGCCCACCCGCGAACTCGCCCACCAGGGGCGCGATGCCCTGCGCGGCTACGCCCGCGTTCTCGGCGTGCGGGTCGGTGACGTGGTCGGCGGAAGCTCCTACACCCGCCAGATCAACGAACTGCGCCGCGGTGTCGACGTCCTCGTCGCCACCCCTGGCCGCCTCACCGACCTCATCGAACAGGGCGCCTGTGATCTGAGCGACGTGGAGATCTCGGTCCTGGACGAGGCCGACCAGATGTGCGACATGGGCTTCATGCCGCAGGTCAGCGAGCTCCTTGACCAGGTCCAGCCGGGCGGGCAGACCCTGCTGTTCTCCGCCACGCTCGACGGTGACGTCGACAAGCTCGTGCGCCGGTACATGAACAACCCGCGCACCCACTCGGTCGACCCGCCCGTATCGCAGGTCACCACCATGGAGCACCACCTGCTCAAGGTGCTGCCGCGCGACAAGAACAAGATCGTCTCGGAGATCGCCGCGCGCGAGGGCCGCACGATCCTTTTCGTGCGTTCCAAGTACCGTGCCGACACCATCAGCGAGCAGCTCATCCAGCTCGGCGTCCCCTGTGCCTCCCTGCACGGCGGCAAGACGCAGAGCGTGCGCACGCGCACCCTCGCCAAGTTCCGTGAGGGCCGGATCCAGGCGCTGGTGGCCACCGATGTCGCCGCCCGCGGCATCCACGTCGACGGCATCGACATGGTCGTCAACGTCGACCTGCCCACCGGGCACAAGGACTACCTGCACCGCGGCGGCCGCACCGCCCGCGCGGGTTCCTCCGGTTCGGTGGTCTCCCTGGTCCAGCCCAACCAGCGCCGTATGGCCCGCCGCCTCATCAACGACGCCGGCGTCGACGCCAAGCAGCACCTGGTCAACCCGGGCGACGAGCTGCTCACCCGCGTGACCGGCGCGCAGGAGCCCTCCGGTGAGCCGTGGGTCGAGCCGCCCGAGCCCGAGCGTCCCCGTCGCGGCCGTGGCGGGCCCCGCCCC
>NZ_ANBF01000084.1:0-46467 GCF_000341025.1 Nocardiopsis salina YIM 90010
GCCCTCGTGGCGAAGGTGGACCCCGGGGCGACCGCCGCGGCGGTCACCGGGGCGAGCGCCGCAACGACCGCCGCGGGGACAACCGCCGCGACCGCTTCGACTCCGCCCCGCACTAGGGGCTCCCCGGGTCCCGTCCCGCTCCGGCGGGGAGGGACCGGGCACGCAGAACAGGCAGGGCCCGTTCCCGGCAACAGCCGGGGGCGGGCCCTTCGCCTGTCCCAGTGGTGTTTTGCGCTCCTTTACCGCGCATTCGCGTGTTCCGGCCCGGCACCACGTGAGAGGGCGAGGACAGTTGCGGGAAACCCCGATTCCCGCACTCGGGACCGGCACGCCACCTGAAGGGGAATGCGTGAACGTCCTCAACGACCTGCTCGTGGGCCTCAACGACCTGTTCTGGAGCTTCCTGGTCATCCCGCTCCTGGTCGTTCTGACCCTCTACTTCACCGTGCGCAGCGGGTTCGTCCAGCTGCGGCTCCTCCCCGAGATGTTCCGCGTCCTGCGCAGCAGCCCCGGCGTGGCCCCTGACGGCGGACGGGAGATCTCCTCCTTCCAGGCCTTCGCGCTCTCGGCCGCCTCGCGCGTGGGCACCGGCAACATCGTGGGTGTGTCCCTGGCCATCATCCTGGGCGGGCCCGGCGCCGTGTTCTGGATGTGGGTCATGGCCGGCGTCCTGGGTGCGGCCGCTTTCGTCGAGTCCACGCTCGCCCAGCTCTACAAGGTACGCACCGCCACCGGGTTCCGTGGTGGGCCGGCCTACTACATGCTCTACGGCCTCAAGCGCCGCTGGATGGGTGTGCTCTTCGCCGTCGTCATCACCATCACCTTCAGCCTCGTCTTCAACTCGGTGCAGGCCAACAGCGTCGCGGGTGCGATCAGCACTTCCGTGGAGTACGCCGGGGGCAGCGGAGGGTTCTGGCTCAACGCCCTCATCGGGATCGGCCTGGCCCTGCTGACCGGCGCGGTCATCTTCGGAGGCGTGCGCCGCATCGCCACAGTGGCGCAGGGTCTGGTGCCCCTCATGGCGATCCTCTACATCCTGCTCGGCGTGGCCGTGGTCGTGCTCAACATCGAACAGGTCCCGCGGGTGCTGGGTGACATCTTCGGGCACGCCTTCGGGGTCCGCGAGTTCGCCGCCGGCGGTGTGGGCGCCGCGATCGTGCAGGGCATGCGCCGCGGCATGTTCTCCAACGAGGCCGGCCTGGGCTCCGCCCCCAACGCTGCTGCCACCGCATCGGTCTCCCACCCCGCCAAACAGGGCCTGGTGCAGTCGCTCGGCGTCTACTTCGACACCTGGCTCGTCTGCTCGGTGACCGCATTCATCGTGCTCATCAACGGTTCTGTCTACGACCCCGGAACCGACCAGGGCATCGTCGTCGCACAGGAGGCGCTGCAGGCCTCGCTGGGCGGATGGTCGCTGCACGCGCTGACGGTCATCATGTTCCTTCTGGCCTGGACCTCGGTCCTGGGCAACTACTACTACGGCGAGTCCAACCTGCAGTTCCTCGACGCCGAGCACCGCCACATGACCTACTTCCGGTACGCGGTCCTGGCGGCGGTCTTCATCGGCTGTGTGGCCCCGCTGACGGTGGTCTGGAGCCTGGCCGACATCTCCATGGGTGTGATGGCCACGGTCAACCTGGTCTCGCTCGCCCTGCTGTCCCCGATCGCGTTCCGCCTGCTGTCCGACTACAGCCGCCAACTCCGGTACGGGCTCGACCCGCAGTTCACACTGGCCAAGATGCCGGACCTGGAGAACGTCACGGCGTGGGGGCCGGTGCACGGCAACTTTCCAGACGACATCGACCGGAGTGAGGCCCTGGCACCCGGAGATCCGGCCGCCGAGGCCGACGAGGGGTCCTGGCGTGCCCTGGACACCGAGGTCGAGCGCGGCCACGACGGGGCCGAGGCCCTGCACCCCGAGGACACACCCGCTGCCGAGGACCTCGACGCTCCCGGGGACGGAGGGACCGCTTCCGGTGCCTCGCCCGCCGGGGCGTCCGCTGCGGGGGCCGAGACCGAGGAGACCGGGACCGGCGAAGAGCCGGGCGGGACCGGCCAGGACGAGGGCCGTGACGACGACGAGGGGACGGGCAGCACCGGAATCAGGTGACCCTTTCCACAGGCGGGTCGTGCGGGACGCAATCGAAAACCGTTTTCGGTACGATGCAGCGAGTTCCCGTACGACCCCCACGGAGTTCCGCCGTGTCCGACCGGACGTCAGCCGACGCCACACCCCCGTCCGCCCTGGGTGACAGCATCGCCCAGGGATGGAGCGACCGAGACGAACTGCCCCCGGCCGACTGGGGGCGCCGCACCAGCACCCGCAGAACCGGCACCGTCTGGCTGTTCGCGCTCATGATCACCGCGATGGCCATGGCCCATTCCTGGCTCACCGACGAGCTCACCGACCAGGCCTTCCTCGCCTGGGCCACCATCTTCACCGCCATCGCCTTCCAGGCCCTGCCGTTCCTGGTCTTCGGAGTGGCCCTGTCGGCGATGCTCACGGCCTTCGTGCCGGCCTCGGTGTACCGGAAGTTCATCCCGCAGAACGCGGGCCGGGCCGTCCCTGTCGCAGGAGCCTCCGGTGCCGTGCTGCCCGGCTGCGAGTGCGCGTCCGTGCCCATCGCCGGCAGCCTCATCAAACGCGGGGTCGCACCCGCTGCGGCGCTGACGTTCCTCCTGGCGGCGCCGTCGATCAACCCCATCGTCATGATCGCCACCGCCGTGGCCTTCGCCGGACAGCCCGAGATGGTGCTCGCCCGTTTCGTGGCCGGGCTCCTGGCCTCGGTCGTCATCGGATGGATCTGGGTGCGGTTCGGCAAGGCGGACTGGTTGCGGCTGCCCTCGCGCTCCCACACGCCAGGGGCCTCCCGCTGGCAGATCTTCCGCGAATCGATGCTGCACGACATCATGCACGCCGGCGGTTACCTTGTCGTCGGCGCCTTGGCCGCGGCCACCCTCAACGTCATGGTGCCGCGTGAGTGGCTGCTGGCCGTGGCCGAGGCCCCGATCATCTCGGTCCTGGTCCTGGCGCTGCTGGCGATCGTGTTGTCCATCTGCTCGGAGGCCGACGCCTTCGTCGCGGTCAGCCTCACCGACTTCTCGCCCACCGCCAAGCTCGCCTTCATGGTCATCGGCCCAATCGTGGACCTCAAGCTCATCGCCATGCAGGCGGGCGTCTTCGGGTGGCGTTTCGTGGCACGCTTCGCCCCGATCTGCCTCATCGTCGGGCTCGCCAGCACGTTCCTGATCGGAGGGCTGCTGCTGTGAACCGGATCGCCCAAGGGCTCACCCTCGTCCTGCTCGGCGCGGCCGCCCTCACCGCCACCGTCCCCACGAACCTCTACCTGAACTGGGTCAAGGCCGGTTTCGGCCCGTTCCTCGTCGCGGCCGGTGCCGTCACCGTGATCCTCGGTGTGCTCGTGATCGTCGCCGAACTGCGCGGCGAGAGCGGGGCCCTGGACCACAGTGAGGCCACGCCCGAGCACGCCCATGGTGCGCAGACGGACGGGGTGCCGACCGTGGACGGAGCGCGTGAGCGCGACCGCGCCGTGGCCGAGGAGTACGGTGACGGCGGGCACGACCACTCCCGCGCCCCCAAGGTCGCCTGGCTCCTGCTGCTGCCCGTGGTCGCCGTCTTCGTCATCGCCCCACCGGCGCTGGGCTCCTACACGGTGGAGTCGACCGGCGGATCCTCCGGCCCGCCGCCGGAGGAACAGACTTCCGACGGGTTCAAGGACGCCCTCACCGAGGCCGACGCGGGGGAGACCGTGTCCATGGCCGTTCAGGAGTTCGTCATGCGCGCCTGGATCGACGAGGGTCGGGAGATGGCAGGCCGCGACATCGAGCTCACCGGGTTCGCCGTGCCCGACGAGGAGGGGGAGGGCTGGTACCTGGCCCGCCTGCAGATGGCCTGCTGCGCTGCCGACGCCGTGGTCAACCGGGTCGAGATCGTCGACGACGGTCCCACCCCCGAGGCCGACACCTGGTGGACGGTGCGCGGGAGCTGGGTCGAACCCGAGGGCGAGCTCTCCGAAGTCAGCGACCACCAGTTCCGGGTCGAGGAACGCGAGGAGGTCACCGACCCGCCCGACCCCTACGAGTGAGTGAGCGGGCGGGCCTGCGTCCCTGCGGGGCCCGCCACACCGCCCCACGTTCCCCGGAACGTGGTTGCGCTGAGTGACAATGGGCGGGTGTCACAGGGGAACGAGCACGCCGGTCGGACGTGGGGGAGGATGCGCCCACGTTCGATCCGCGCGCGTGTCACCACGGGTGCAATTCTCGCGTTCGCCGTGATCTTGTGTGCGGTCCTGGTCGTGGGTGCGGTCCTGATCCGGGATCTGGCCCAGGAGCAGAACATCGACCGCGCCGACGCTGTCGCACGCGAGATGGCGGCGCATGTTGCTACTGAGCGTTATGGGAACACGATTCCGGTCTCGGAACCGATCACGCGGATGCAGGTCGTCGACCACGAGAGCGGTGAGGTTCTCGCGGCCAGCGACGCCCTGCGCGGCCTGGCCCCCATCACGGAGGAGGAACCCGCGGGCGACGATCGCCGCATCTCCACGCCGGTGTGCGGTGACATCGCCGGCGGGGGAGAGGGCGACTGTTTCCTGGTCGTCGGTTACGAGGTCCCGGACTCCGCCTACGGGGACGACGTCACGGTTCTGGCCGCGTCGCGTACCCCCGGGTTCCTGGCCACCAACGTGCTCGAGCTCGTGCTCGTGGGCGCCGCCGCCCTGCTGACCGTGGGAACCGGGCTCGTCATCTGGTACGGCGTGGGCCGGGCCCTGCGACCGGTTCGGGGCATCAGCTCCGAGATGGAGCACATCACCGCCAGTGACCTGCACCGCCGCCTTCCGGTCCCGAAGACCGGCGACGAGATCGCGGAGCTGGCCCGGACAGCCAACGAGAGCCTGGACCGCCTGGAGTCCTCCGTCACCCGCCAGCGCCGCTTCGTCTCCGACGCCTCCCACGAACTACGCAGCCCCATCACCGGTATGCGCACCAAGCTCGAGGTGGAGCTCTCCGATCCCGAGCCCGACCTGCGCGCCCGCGAACGCCTGCTGACCGGCCTGCTCTCGGACACCGAACGACTCGAGAACATCGTCAACGACCTCCTGGAGATGGCGCGATTGGAGACCGGTGGGCCCGCCCAGGTCGAACGCATCGATCTCGCCGAGGTGGTCGCAAGAGAGTTCGGCGACCACTGCCGCTGTCCCGCCCTGCGCACCCACACCCCCGAACCGGTCACCGTCCAGGTCAACCGGCTGCGTATCGTGCGGGTCCTGACCAACCTGGTCGCCAACGCCGAACGCCACATGGACAGCCGGATCGACGTCTACGTGCGCAAGGACGGCGACACCGCCGTGGTCGAGGTGCACGACGACGGTTCCGGCATCCCCGAGCAGGACCGCGAACGGGTCTTCGAACGCTTCTCCCGCCTCGCCGAGTCCAAGGAACGCGACCCCGGTGGCAGCGGTCTGGGCCTGCCCATCTCCCGCGAGATCGTGCAGGTCCACGGCGGAACGCTCACGGCCGGGAACAGCCTGCTGCTGGGTGGTGCGGTCTTCACCGTCCGCCTTCCCCTGGCGCCACCGGAGGACGAGCGCCGCTGAGGTGAGACGGCTCTCCGCACGGCCGATGCCGTCCGAACAGGTCCTACCCTGGGGCGGTGGACATCTGGGGCAAAGGCACGCGCGGGGAGTATCTGGTGAAGGCAGGGCTGGTGACCCTGTGGCTCGTCTTCTTCGTGTGGGCCGTCTTCCACGGCCCCAGCCTCGGCCAGATCCAGGACTGGGTGGACTCGGCCGCCCTGAGCGGGCCCCTGCTCTACGTGGGCCTGTACGTCGTAGCGGTCTTCGCGCTGCTGCCCCGACCGGCGCTCAACGTCGCCGGTGGCCTGCTCTTCGGTATGGGGCCGGGGCTGGTGCTGGCCACCGTGGGCGGCGTACTCTCCGCGTTCGTGCAGTTCCTCTTCGCCCGGCACGTGGCCGGCGAGGCGGTCGCGAGCCGGCTCCCCGAGGGCGTGCGCGGCAGGCTCGACGCACTGGCCGACCACCGCGGTCTGCTCGCCGCCATCCAGCTGCGGCTGATCCCGGTGATCCCGTACCAGGCCATCAACTACGGGTTCGGACTCACCCGTATCCGTACGTGGCACTTCGTGCTGGGCACGTTCGTGGGCAGTCTCCCGGTGACCGCCGCGTTCGTCCTGGTGGGCGCGGGCGGAGCCGACTACGGCAGGGCCGCCCCGNTGGGGTGGTGGCTCTGGTCCCGGTGCGGCAACGGCGCCCGGCGCGGGTCCTCGGCCCGGCCGGACGCCGTCTGAGCGCCGTGCTGAGAAACGGTCAGTTGAACAGCTCGACGTCGTCTGGATCGGGCCGGTCGAGGTCGAAGTCGGTGATCTCGCCGCCATCGCTGTCGGTGATCATCGGCTCCTGGAGCACATCGGGCTCCTCGCCCGCGTTGTGCTGGACGACCATCACACCGGAGTAACCGCTGTGGTCGTTCTCGGTGGCCATGAACGGCACCAGGCCCGGGCCCTCGAGGTCGTGCTCCTCCAGGGTCTGCAGGAGCGCCTCGCGGCCCAGGTCGGGGCCGGTCTCCATGAGCAGTTGGGCGAAGAGCACGGCCTGGACCATGCCGTACACGGTGGTGTCGGTGAATTCGGTCCCGGAGTTGTACTCGTCGTGGATCTCCTGGAAGAACTGCGTCCACGGATCGTCGGACTGCTCGACCATCGGTAGGAACGCCGTGATGATGAGCCCGTCCAGGAAGGCCTCCGGTGGGATGTTCTCGGCGGGGGTGCCCTCGGCGTGCTCCTCGATGAGCTCGGTGGCGACCGCGACGTCGCCGCTCCAGGACGGCGCCACCCACTGGGGCTCGTAACCGATGGCGGCGGCCTCGGTGACGGCCAGGGCGAGGTAGGCGGGCACACACGAGCAAACCGCGACGTCGGCGTCGGCGGCCTTGAGCTCGGCGACCTGTCCGGCGAGTTCCGGGACACCGGGGTCGTAGGACTCGTAGGCCACGATCTCGTCGATGAGGTACTGCTCTATGCCGGCGTGGGTGGAGGGGCCCACGTCGTCGTTCTGGTACAGCAGGCCGATGTCGTCCCCCGCGAAGTTCTCCGCCAGGTAGTCGCCCTGGATCTTGGCCTCCTTGGTGTAGTCCACCTGGAAGCCGTAGCTGTAGGGGTACACGGCCGGCTGGTCCCACTGCAGGGTGCCGGAAGAGACGAACAGGTCGGGGACGCCCTCGCTGTTGAGGTCGTCGATGACCGACTCGTGGGTGGGGGTGCCCAGACCGCCGAGCATCGCGAAGATCTCGTGTTCGTCCAGGAGGGTCTCGGTCGCCTCCATGGTCTGGGCGGGGTCGAAGGAGTCGTCCTGGACCTGGTAGTCGATACGGCGGCCGTGGANAGACGTTGCGGAAGCCGGGGGAGGCCGGGCCGGTCAGCGGTTGGTGGGTCCCGATGACCACGGCGTCGTCGGTGACGCCCTGGGTGTCGGTGTCGGTCTCCGAACCCCCGTTGCCCTCGCCACAGGCGGTGGCGAGGACCGCTACGGCCATCACTGTGGCCAAGAGTCTCAGTGGTCGCATGTGTTGTCCTGAACTCGGTCGTGCCTTCTCGGTGGGCGTGTGTGCCGCCCTGGGGGAAAAGGAAGTTACGTAGCTCGGGAGCGGGCGACAGGGGGACTCCTACTCTCCAGTACGTTACTGAAGGGTAAAGCACCGGTGCCCCTTCCGGGGCCACGGAGGTGGTTAGCCGTGGTCACGGAACGTCACTGGTGAGAGGTCGCCGGATCTCCGGGAACGCGTGACGGACCCTACCGCTCGGTATGTGCTGGTTCGTCCAGGTGGGGTGGCTCGGCCGGGGCTCCGGGCCGTGCGGCGGCGGTCCCCGGCGCGGCCTCCGTGCGCTCGTGCGTCCGGGGAGCGCCCAGGATCTTCCGTGCCAGCCGCGCGATCGCGTCCGCGGCCTGGTGGGCCACACCGTCACGCCGCCACACCAGGAGATGGCGCAACTGGATCGGCTCTCCCTCCAAGCGGCGCACGACCACGTCCTCCCCGCCGTCGAAGCCGGGACGGCACGGGGCGACCGCGCGCCCACTCGCGACCAGCTCGCGGATCTCCGCACGGTCGTGCAGCCGGAAGGGCACCTCCGGCGTGAACCCGGCGCGTCGGCAGGCCAGGTAGAAGCACTCCGGCCACCCGCTCCCGTCCGGGGGAGTGAGCGCCCAGAGGGCGCCCCGCAGATCAGCCAGCTCCACCACCGGCGCCCCGGCCGTGCGGTGGCCGGACGGCAGCGCCACGTGCAACGGTTCCACCGCGAGCATCGCCCAGGACAGCGGGCCGTCCGTGGACAGGTCGCGGTCCGCGTAGTCGATGGCCGTGCCCAGGTCCAGGCGCCCGGCCCGAACCAGGTCGACGACCAGCTTGGGGGAGTACTCGGTGCGTACATGGACCGGTGTGTTCGGGAAGACCTCTGGCAGGCGCGCCGACAGCTCCACGGTCAGGGGGCCCACACCCCCCACGCGCAGGGTCGCGGGTGAGGCGCCTCGGGCGCTGACGTCGTGCAGCAGGTCGTCCATCGACAGCAGGACCGACCTGGCGCGCACCAGTACGAACTCGCCGAGTTCGGTGGGTTCGACCCCGGCGCGCCCCCGATGGAACAGGCGCCCGCCCACTTCGCGCTCGATGCGTTGCAACTGCGTGGTCAGGGCCGGCTGCGACGTGGCCAGGGCCGCGGCGGCCTTGGTGACGCTGCCGGTGTCGGCGAGCAGGCAGAGGGTGCGGAGGTGCCGGAGTTCGAGGTCCATGCGTGGAATGTAGGACCACCGGGGCAGCCGTGTACAGACGTGCGTACCGTCGCTCAGGTGGCGGGGTGCCTCCCGTCCGGGCGTGCCCGTGGTGCGAGCCACCGGCCCGGATCACAGGTGCCGGTCGGGGTGGGATATGGTGCCGTCCGTCACCATGATGATTGGACGTCCTAGTAAAAGGGGCGGGGCCGGTACGACGATGGAGAGTACCCATGGCGGTCGAACGCGAACTGCACACACCCGAGGCGCGGCAGCTGCTCGAGCTGACCGGCGAACTCGTCGACAAGGAGCTCGCCCCGCGCGCCGCCCGCGACGAGGAGCACGGAACCTTCCCGCGCGAGGTCTTCACGACCCTCGGCGGGGCCGGCCTCCTCGGCCTGCCCTACCCGTCCGAGTACGGCGGCGGGGACCAGCCCTACGAGGTCTACCTCCAGGTCGTCGAGGAGCTCGCCCGCGGATGGCTCGCCGTCGGCCTGGGCGTGAGCGTGCACAGCCTCTCGGCCTACCCTGTCGCCGAGTTCGGCACGGACGAGCAGCGCGCCGCTTTCCTGCCCGACATGCTCGGCGGCAGCACCCTCGGCGCTTACTGCCTGTCCGAGACCACATCCGGATCGGACGCGGCCGCCATGACCACCCGCGCCGAGAACACCGGTGACGGTTACCTCGTCAACGGTGCCAAGGCCTGGATCACCCACGGCGGCCGGGCCGACCACTACATTATCTTCGCCCGCACCGGCGGCCCCGACTCCGGCGGCAAGGGCATCAGCTGCCTGCACGTGCCCGCCGGTACCCCCGGACTCTCCTCGGCCGCGCCCGAACGCAAGATGGGCATGAACTCCTCGCCCACCGCCGGGGTGCTCTTCGACGACGTGCGCCTGCCCGCCGACGCGCTCGTCGGCGAGGAGAACCGGGGGTTCGGCATCGCACTGTCGGCGCTCGACTCCGGCCGCCTGGGCATCGCCGCGTGCGCCGTGGGCCTGGCCCAGGCCGCGCTCGACACCGCCGTGTCCTACTCTCGGGAACGCCGCCAGTTCGGCAGCCCCATCGGCGACTTCCAGGGCTTGGGTTTCACGCTCGCCGACATGGCCACCCAGGTCGCCGCCTCCCGCGAGCTCTACCTGTCGGCCGCCCGCCTGCGCGACGCCGGACGCCCCTACGGCGAGCGCGCCGCCATGGCCAAACTCATGGCCACCGACACCGCCATGCGGGTGACCACCGATGCCGTGCAGGTGCTGGGCGGCTACGGCTAAACCCGCGACTTCCCCGTCGAGCGGTACATGCGCGAGGCCAAGGTCCTGCAGATCGTGGAGGGGACCAACCAGGTCCAGCGCCTGGTGATCTCCCGCCACCTCGCCCAGGACGGCTGAACCCGCTCAGGAACGCGCGGCCAGGAGCTCGGAGACCGTCTCCTGAGCCGTGCGCACCCGCAGATCCACGGGGCGGTCGGTGAGCACCGCGACGGCCGACCGGTACTCCTCCTCGCGTTCCAGGTCCGCCATCCACACCGGGCCGGGGGCTCCGCCACCCTCCCAGGAGACGAACTCGGCCGCCTCGTGGGGCGCGCTCACCGTCACCCGGCGCAGACCTCCCGACAGGCCCAGACCCGTCGCCTTGAGCAAGGCCTCCTTGCGAGCCCAGTAGCCGTAGAAGGCCCCCGTGCGCTCGGGCTCACCCAAGCCGGACCAAACCCGGTGCTCGGGTTCGGCCAGCGTGTATCCCGCCAGCCCGTCCAGGTCGCGGGCAGGGGCCACACGCTCCACGTCCACACCCACGGGGATGCCCTCGGTCACCGCCAGGGCCACCCACTCGCCCGAGTGGGTCACCGAGAACTCCCAGCCCTGTGCCGCTCCGATCGGGAACGGTTTGCCGTGCGGGTTCCGGTCGCGTTCGACACCCGCACGTTCCTTGTCCTCACAGGAACGGCAGTGCAGGTCGAAGGCGATGAACTCTGGAGGGCACCCGGACAGCTCCGCCAGGGTCAACCGCGTCATCGCCCGTCCCAGCAGATGCCGGTCGCGGTCGGCCTGGAACCGGAACCGTTCGTTGCGGGTGCGCTCGCCCTCGTCCAGCAGACGCACCAGCCGGCTGCTCGCCGCCGAGGTGTGCGCCCACCAGACCGTGGCCGTCAGTGGTGTCGGGGTGGGGTCGGGGCTCATGCCTCAATTGTGCATCCGAGTCGGGTCGTGTACGGGCGTGTGGGCCGGGCGCGAACAGGGAATTCGTTCGTTGACAGGTCAGCCCGTCCCCTGGGGAGGCCCCGATGTCCGTCGTCGTACTGTTCGGAGCAGGAGCGTTCATCGGCCTGGTGGCGCTCACCGCAGTGGTCCTGGTGACCCTCCTCCTCGAACGCCCCTCCGACCCCGAACACAGCCCGGACCAGGAAGGTTCCGTACTCTAGGAGCGCAAGCGGGCACGGAGGCCCACCGTGTCCGGACGCGACGAGAACGGGGAACCCACCAACGTGGCCGAGGAGAACCGACCGGCCTTCGCCGCCGTACGCCGCGAACGCATCCTCGAACTCGTCCGCGCACACGGGTCCGTGTCCCTGCGCGACCTCGCCGCCCAGGTGCACGCCTCCGAGGTGACCGTGCGCCGCGACGTGCGCGCCCTCGAGGCCGAGGGGCTCGTCGACCGGCGCCGCGGCGGTGTGGCCCTGCCCGGACGCATGGGGCACGAACAGAGCTACTCCGGCAAGAGCACCCAGTGCGCCACGGAGAAGGCCGCCATCGCCGCCACCGCCGCCCGGTTGGTGCGCCCCGGTGACGCCGTCACCCTCGGGCCCGGAAGCACTGCCGAGGCGCTGGCCCACGAACTCCTCCAGCACACCGAACTCACCGTCGTCACCAACGCCCTCCGCGTGGCCGATGTCCTGGCGACGGCCCCCGGGGTGCGCGTGGTCATGACCGGTGGAACCCTGCACGGCCCCATGCGCGCGCTCGTGGGTGCCGAGGCCCAGGCCACTCTTGCCGCGCTGCGCGTCAACCGGGCGTTCCTGTCCGGCAACGGGGTCAGCGCCGAGCGCGGCCTGAGCACCCCCGACCCGGCCGTGGCGGCCGTCGACCGCGCACTGTCGTCCTGCGCCGAGGAGACCGTCGTGCTCGCCGACCACACCAAGATCGGCGCCGACACCATGGTCCCCACCGTCGTCCCCGAGGAGATCGCCCACCTGGTCACCGACAACGGCGCCGACCCCGAGGTCCTCATGACCCTGGAGGACACCGGTGCCCTCGTCCACGTCGCGGTCGCCGTCGGTGAACGCGGCCACTGACCCCCTGTGTGTTCGGGCACCCGCGGCGGGAACGAACGCGTAACCTACGGGCCACGCCACTTGTGCAGTGGGGACCGCACGCGTGATGCTGTCCCTTCGCCCCAGGTCCGCCGAACGCGCCCAGGTGCCCCACCGCCCACGTCGTCCACCAGGCAGGAGCCGCCGCGCATGCCCGCACAGCCGACGCCCCAGCAACAGTTCCCCACCCGGCCGGTGCGTGTCACCCCCGAACCGGTGGCCCTCCCGGAACCCTGGTCCTCCTCGCGTGTCACCGTCGTCGTGCCCACTTTCGAGGAGGCGGAGAACCTGCCCAGGATCGTCGCCCAGCTCATGGCGCTGGACCTGCCGAACCTGCGCGTGGTCGTGGTCGACGACAACTCGCCCGACGGCACCGGTGAGATCGCCGACAAGCTCTCGGTCGAGCTCGGCGGCCCCGAACACGGGCGCCTGTCGGTCGTGCACCGCACCCACAAGGACGGCCTCGGCCGTGCCTACGTCGAGGGCATGACCCACGCCCTGGACCGCGGTGCCGACTACGTCGTGCAGATGGACGCCGACCTCAGCCACCCCGTCGGCTACGTGCCCCAGCTCCTGGGGGCTCTGCACTCCACCGGCGCCGGCGTGGTCATCGGCAGCCGCTACGTGCCCGGCGGAAGCCTGTCCGAACAGTGGGGTCTGCGCCGCCGCATGCTCAGCGGGTGGGCCAACGCCTACGTCAAGACCGTCCTGTCGATGCCGGTCCGCGACGTCACCGCCGGGTTCAAGATCTGGCGGGCCTCGGCGCTGCGTGTGCTCGACCTGCCCAGCATCGAGAGCACCGGGTACGCCTTCCAGGTCGAGATGCACTACCGCGCCTATCGCCGGGGCCAGAAGCTCGTCGAGATCCCCATCCACTTCGAGGACCGGGTCGAGGGCGAGAGCAAGCTGGACGCCGGAGTGGCTCTGGAGGCCGCGCTGCGCCCTCTTCGTCTGCGCCGGGCCGAGAACACCCGCCGCTGAGGCGCCCTCACCGCGCGCACCGGTGCCGCATTCCTTCACAATGCCGTGACCTGCTGCGATCATCGGTCGCAAGGAAAGGAGGGGCACCGTGAGCGAGCAACCGTACGACGTGGACGCCGACATGGGCGACGACCCGCAGGAGAGCGAGGTCGCCGAGGCCGAGAGCCGCATGGACGCCCCCGGCGACGACGCCGGTTATACCTTCGTCGAGGACGACACCTCCGAGGGCCGGGGTATCAGCGACGAGGTGCGCGACGAACGCGGCAACGCCCTCGCCCGCGAGGACTGGGACCTCGACGGAGAGGGCGCCGAGTCCGGGGCCGTCAACGAGGTCGACCCGGACCGCGAGGACGACTGGTAGGAACCCGTGCGGCGGGCGTCCGCCGTGGGGCGGGCCGCCCGGCCCCGGTCCTCACCGACCGTCCCCCGCCGCAGGGCCCTCCTCCTCGCCTCCGGCGCTCGACCCGGGGCACGACCTCATCGGCGGCCCCGACACCCCGCAGAAGAACGGTCCGTGCTCCTCGTTCTCCGGCTCCGCCACCGGGGCCTCCTCCGGGGCGGTGCCCCGCTCGGCCGCTTCCCGTGCCTCGGGCATCCGCCCTCGCGGCAGCGCCACCGCACACAGCGCCGCCACCACCGCCAGGCCCGCCAGGATCAGCATCGCCGGACCGAACCCCTGCGCCAGCGCGCTCGCACCCGCCTGCCCTCCCGAACCGCCCCCGATCCCCGCCAGAGCCGGGACCGCGGCCACACCGATCATCTGAGCGCCGCGCGCGAACGTGTTGTTGACGCCCGAGGCCAGACCTGCGTGCCGCTGGGCCGCCGAGGCCAGCACCGTCGCCGACATGCCCATCGCCACCAGCAGGATCCCGGGGAAGACGTCCACCAGGTACCCGGGGTCGGTCGGCATCCGCGACAGGTACACCAGGCCCGCCGCGAGCAGCAGTGGGCCGCCGATCAACTGCGGACGGGGCCCGATCTTGGAGGCCAGGTCGCCCGAGCGCGCAGACAGCAGCAACATCAGCACCGTCAGCGGCAACGAGGCCGCACCGGCTGCGACCGGCGAGAAGCCGCCGACCTCCTGCAGGTGGATCACCAGGAGGAACAGCAGCGTTCCCAGAGCCGCGTAGATCATCACCGTGGCCGCGTTGGTGACACTGAACGGCACCGAACGGAAGATGCTCGGAGGCAGCATCGGTGCACGCCTGCGGGCCTCCACCACGAGGAACACCACGAGCGCGACCACACCGACGCCGGCACCCACGAGCACAGCGGGGGTGGCCCCGACGGCGCCCCACTGGATCAGCGCGTAGGTGATGCCGCCCAGGGCCACCACACCCAGGAGCGCGCCGCCGTAGTCCAGGTTCTGCGGCGCCGACGGGTCACGGGACTCGGGCACCTTGAACCACGCGATCGCCAGCACGACCGCCGCCAAGGGGAGGTTGATGAGGAAGATCAGCCGCCAGTCGCCGATCTGCACCAGCCAGCCGCCCACGAACGGGCCCACCGCGGAGGCCACACCCGTCAGCCCCGACCACGCACCGATCGCCCGCGCCCGGTCGTCCTCGCGGAAACCCGCCTGCAGGATCGCCAGACTGCCCGGCGTGAGCAGAGCACCGCCCACACCCTGGGCCACGCGCCCGGCCACCAGCAGTTCCAGGGTCGGGGCCATCGAACACAGCGCGGAGGCGACCGCGAAGACCGCGATGCCGGCCATGAACAGCCGCACGCGGCCGAACCGGTCGGCCAGCGAACCGCTCAGCAGGATCAAGGACGACAGGGTGATCATGTACCCGTTGACGATCCACTGCTGGCCCGCCAACCCGGTGTCGAGTTCCTGCTCGATGGCGGGCAGGGCCACGGTCACCACGGTCGAGTCCAGGAACGCCATCCCCGAACCCAGGACCGTCGCCGCCAGCATCCACCGCGCCGCCGGTGTGCCCCAAGAGACCCCGGCCGACGAGACCGGGGTCGAAGCCGAACCACTCACACGCTCCACCCCCGACCCACGGTACGGCGGGGGGGNTCGACCGTCATTCCCCGGCGAGCGAGCCGGTGATCGAGGTCCTGGCCGCGCGGCGTGCCGGCATGATCGAGGCCAGCAGCCCGGCCACCACCGCGATCGCCACGAACACACCGATCTGGGCGAAGGGCACGGTCAGGATCAGGTCGGGCAGGACCGAGGCGGCGCCCGCCCACCCGAAGACCACACCCAGCGTGATACCGATGAGCGCGCCGATCAGGCACAGGAGCACCGCTTCCACGCCCAGCATCCGCCTCAGCTGGGCCCGGGTCAGCCCCAGGGCCCGCAGCAGCGCCGACTCGCGGGTGCGCTCCAGCACCGACAGCGCCATCGTGTTGGAGATCCCGAAGACAGCGATGAGGATCGCCAGCGCCAGCATCGCCGCGATCGTGTAGAAGGCGATGTCGAGCACCTGGGAGAACTGGTTCTTCATCTCGGCCATCGACGCGACCTGCACGGTCGGGTGGTCGTCGACGGCGTCGTGCACCGCGTTGCGCAGCTCCGAAGGGTCGGCCCCCGAGGCGCCCCGCACGTAGAGCATGTCGTCACCGGTGTGGCCCGGGAAGGCCTGCTCGAAGTCCTGCGGGTCCACGACCACACCGCGGATCTGGCCGGTCCCCTCGGTGACCGCGGCGACCTCCAGATCGAGGGCGCCGTCCTCGGTGGGCAGCGTGTAGGTGTCGCCTGCGGTGAGCCCGTCGGCGTAGTCCTCCGAGAGCGTCGCCCGCCCGGGCCCCATGTCCTCCAGGTCACCGCTGACCAGGTCGGAAGGCATGTCGGTGGCCAGGTCGGTGTCGGTGTAGGTGTTCACCATCAGGTTCACCGGGCCCCCGGGGCCGTCGGCGCTCCCCTCGTTCTCGACGAAGTCGGTGCGCTGGCCCATGACCTGGTCGATCTCCGGGGCCGAGGCCAGCGCGGACCGCACGCTCTCGGGCACCGTCTCGGCGTCCGGCACCTCGGCGCCGGCGTCCCCGTCCTCGTCGGCGGGTTCCTCCGCCGGTTCCCCGCCGGTCGGCTCATCCATCGCGAACTGTGGGCTGAGCTGGTAGTCGACCGGGAACTGCTCCTCGAACACGGCGTTCATCGTCGACTCGGTCGAGGCGCTGACCACCGAGTATCCCGTGATGAGGGTGGCGCCCACGGTCAGCGCGATCATCGCGGTGGCAGCCCGCTTCGGGTTCCGGGTGGAGTTGTCCACCGCCAGCATGCTCGCCACCCCGGTACGCCGCAGGCCCAGGCCGGCCACGTGCACCACCCCTCGAACCAGCAACGGGCCGAGCACGACCACACCGACGAACGCTGTCAGCGCTGCCGCGGTCACGATCACCATGTCGGCCTCGGAGGTCCCGCCCGTGCGGCTCAGCCCGACCATCGCAGCGGAGGCGGCGAAGGCGGCCAGCCCGGCCGCGGTACGCAGCCGGCCGGTACGCCTGTCCAGGCCCGCCGACGTGGCGCTGGTACGCAGCGCCGCCAGCGGGCTCACCCGGGTGGCCCGCAGCGCCGGGACCAGGGCGGAGACCACCGTGACGACAGTGCCCACAGCCAGTCCGGAGACGACGGCGGCCGGGGTGATGACGAGGTCGACCGGTCCGCCGGCGCCGCTTGCCGACAAGTCACTGCCGAAGCGTGCGCCCAGCATGCCGATACCGATGCCGGCGAGCACACCCAGGGCGGAGGAGACCAGACCGACCACCGTCGACTCGGCCAGTACCGACCCGAACACCTGGCTGCGTTTGGCGCCCACGCAGCGCAGCAGCGCCATCTCGCGCTGGCGCTGGGCTATGACGATCGCGAAGGTGTTGTAGATGACGATCGCGGCCACGAACATGGCGATGAACGCGAACAGCAGAAGGGCGACGCGCATCACCGCGGTGTCGGCGCCGGCCTCCTGGGCCATGTCCAGCCCGAACTGCTCGCCGGTGCGCACGTCGGCGTCACCGCTCACGACGGCGGCGATGGCGTCGGCCGCCTCCTGGTCGGTGTGGCCCTCGGCGGCGAGGGCGTCGATCTCCACGTAACCGGAGGCGCCGGTCATCTCCTCGGCCGTGTCGCGGTCCAGGATCATCGCCCCGCCCATCGTGTAGGAGGGGTCGATCCCGAGCTCGACCAGCCCGGTCACGGTGAACTCGCGCTCCTCCTGGTCGGGGTCGAGCACGGTCACCGTGTCGCCGGTACCGAACCCGGCCTCGTCGGCGGTGGAGGTGGCCAGCGCGATCTCGTCGCCGCCCGAGGGGAGTGTGCCCTCCGAGGCGTCGAACCGGCTGACCTCACCCAGCGAGAGGGCGGCAGGGGGCGTCATCCCGAAGGCACGCCCATCGGAGTCCAGGAGGACGGCCTGGCCCTCGACCCGGCCGTCGGCGTCGGCGACCTCGTCCAGGTCCCGGACGCGTTCCAGGTCGTCCTCGCCGAACACGGCGGGCGGCGGCGGCCCGGCCTCGGGGTCGAAGTCCGGTTCCTCGGGCTCGGCGATCGCGTCGACGCTGGTGGCCGACCCCATCACCGAGGACTCGTAGTCGGAGTCGAGGGTGTCGGCGAAGACCATCGTGCCGGTCACGAACATCACGCCCAGCAGGATCGCCAGGGCCGTGGTGACGTAGCGGGACGTGTGCAGTCGCAGCCCCGCGAGTGTGGTGCGCAGCATCGGTTCAGGCCTCTTCCAGCTTCAGCAGACGGGACGAGACCAGCTCCGCGGTCGGCTCGGTGACCTCGTCGACGACCGAACCGTCGCGCAGGAACACCACCCGGTCGGCGTAGGAGGCCGCCACCGGGTCGTGGGTGACCATGACGACGGTCTGCTGCAGGTCGCGGGCGGAGTCGCGAAGGAACCGCAGGACCTCCGCCCCCGAACGGGAGTCGAGGTTGCCCGTGGGCTCGTCCGCGTAGACCACTTCGGGGGCGTTGAGCAGGGCCCGGGCCACGGCCACCCGCTGCTGCTGGCCGCCGGAGAGCTTGGCCGGCAGGTGGTCGAGGCGGTCGCGCAGCCCCACGACCTCCACGATGTGCTCGAAGCGCTCCCGGTCCACGCTGCGGCGGGCGATCTGCGAGGGCAGCAGGATGTTCTGCTCGGCTGTGAGCATCGGCAGCAGGTTGAAGGACTGGAAGATGAAACCGATGCGGTCGCGCCGCAGGAGGGTCAGGTCCCGGTCGCGCAGACCGGTGATCGGGGTCCTGCCCAGGTGCACGGTGCCGGACGTGGGGGCATCGAGCCCGGCCAGGCAGTGCATGAGCGTGGACTTGCCCGACCCGGAGGGGCCCATGATCGCGGTGAAGGCGCCGCGGTGGAAGTCCACGTCCACCCCGGCCAGGGCGTGCACCTGGCTGCCTCCGGTCTCGAAGGTCTTGACGAGCCCCCGCGCGACGACGACCGGTGGTGACTGCGTTCGGGCCTGCGGGTGGACGGTGGATTCGGACACGGGTGTCTCCTGGTCTGGTGGTGGTCTGGCCCGCCGGGGCCGTCCCGTCGGGGGCGTGCCTGCGGCGGTACGTTCCACGCTAGGAAGACCGGGCACTGCGCCACATCCACCGCGGGAGCGATCCTGGAGGCGGCGAAAGACCGAGCCGGGGCAGGGGTTCATGTCCCCTGAGTGGGTGACCACCCCCGACGAAAGTCGGTGGTCGGCGGGTCCGGGGCGGGCCCGAGGCGGGATAAACCCTCTCCGACCTGCACGGATGCCGGGTCGTCCGAAAGGAGGGGGTGCTTTCGGGGCCCGGATCGCCCCTGCGCACACGCTCGTAGACTCCCCACCATGACATTCAGGAGACGGGGGAGGGGCCGGCCGGCCGCGCTGGTCCGACGCGTGTGGCACTGGTGCTGGAGGCACCGGGCGCGAATGGCCGACTGGCTCTTCGCGCTCCTGCCGCTGCCCTTCGTGCTCCTCTTCCAGGTGCTGGTCGCCTTTGCGCCGATGCTGGGCTTGGTGGGAGGGCACCTGCAGGAACCGGATATCGGCGGGACGCGCGAGGACCTGACGTCCACGCAGCTCATGGCCGGGATGGCGCTCTACGCCCTGCCCGGGGTCTTGGTGATGGGCCTGATGCTCGTCCGCCGCAGCCACCCTCACCTGCTCCTGGCAGCTACAGGGTTGTTCCTGCTGCTGACCGGGAACCCCTTCCCGGCGGGGCTTGCCCTGTACAGCTACGCGGGCCACTTCGCGAACCGCAGGGCCCTGGCCGTGTGGTTCGGGCTGCACACGGCGGTGCTGCTGGTTTCCCACTGGGGCTACCCGCCTGGCACGGTCGCGTTCTTGTGGGTGATGTTCCTGGTAGTTCCCACCCTTCTGGGACTGTGGGTGGGCACCCGTCGCCAGCTCGTGTACCGCCTTCAGGAACGCGCCGCCCGCCTCGAACGCGAGCAGCACCTCATGGCCGAGCAGGCGATCACCGGCGAACGCACACGCATCGCCCGTGAGATGCACGACGTGGTCGCCCACCGCGTCAGCCTCATGGTCCTGCACGCCGGGGGACTGGAGGTATCCACCCAGGACCCGCACTCCGTGGAGACCGCAGGCCTGATCCGCACGACCGGACGCGAGGCGCTGGCCGAACTGCGCGGGATCCTGGGGGTCCTGCGTGACGGGGAGACCGACACCGCGCCCACCGCACCCCAGCCCGTGCTGTCCGACCTCGACCGCCTGTTCGAGGAGTGGCGCGACGCAGGCATGGACCTGCGTCGGGAGGACACCGGCGACACGCACACGCCGGTGCCGCAGGCCGCGCAGCGCACCGCCTACCGGGTCGTCCAGGAAGGGCTGACCAACGTCGCAAAGCACGCCACCGGCGCGCGGGTCACCGTGCACCTGCACCGCGGAAATGACCGGATCGAGGCCGAGGTCGCCAACACCCCCGCGCCCGCACCTGCCGATCCGCCACCCGGAAGCGGTTACGGCCTGGCCGGGCTGGGCGAACGCCTCACCCTGGCCGGGGGCTCCCTCTCGGCGGGGCCCTGCCCCGACGGAGGATGGCGGATGCGCGCTATCGTTCCCACCGACCGGCCCGACACCGAGGAAGGGGACGCAGACGGTGATCCGCACGCTCCTGGTCGATGACGAACTCCTGGTCAGGTCCGGGCTGCGGATGATCCTGGACTCGGCCCCCGATGTCGAGGTCGTGGGGGAGGGGGGTGACGGCGACGAGGCCGTCTCCCTGGCCCGCGAGCTCGAACCGGACGTGATCCTGCTCGACATCCGCATGCCCGGCGCCGACGGCCTCACCGCCGCGGGCGATCTGGCTGCCCTGCCGAACCCTCCGCGGGTGGTGCTGCTGACCACCTTCGACCTCGACGAGTACGTGCACGCCGCCCTCCGTGCCGGTGCGGTCGGGTTCCTGCTCAAGGACACCCCGCCCCGAGACCTGGTCGAGGCGGTGCGAACCGTCCATGAGGGCAATGCCATGCTCTCGCCCAGCGTCACCCGGCGGATGCTCGAACGCTTCGCCGCGCCGGCCCCCGCGGACTCGGCCGCGGGACGGGTGGAGGCGCAGGAGCGGCTGTCGGTGCTCAGTGAACGCGAACGTGCGGTGCTGGTCTCCGTCGCCGAGGGCAGTTCCAACGCCGAGGCCGGCCGGGCGCTGGGCATGCGCGAGGCCACCGTGAAGGCGCACGTGAGCCGGATCCTGTCCAAACTGGGCATGTCCAACCGGGTCCAGGCGGCCATCCTCGCGCACGACGCCGGGTGGGCCTGACCCGCACACGGTTGCGCCCGCACGCGAGAGTGGTGTGCCTCACGCGGTACCCCTGACGTGGCCGGATGTCCGTGTCCGCAGGGGCGTCGGGCCCCCGGCCCACCGGGCCCCGGTTGGGTTTACCGGCGAGTAGCTCGGTACGCTGCTTGGCGATCCGGACCCCCGAACCCACGTCGCCCCGCCCCGACCGGGCCGCGACAGAATGAGGTGCCCAACTATGTCTCGCTCGGTACTGGTCACCGGCGGCAACCGCGGGATCGGCCTGGCCATCGCCCGCGAACTCGCTGAAGCGGGCGACAAGGTCGCCATCACCCACCGCTCCGGCGAACCGCCCGAGGGCCTGTTCGGCGTGCGGTGCGACATCACCGACACCGCCCAGGTCGACGCCGCCTTCAAGGAGGTGGAGGAGCACCAGGGCCCCGTCGAGGTGCTCGTGGCCAACGCCGGGATGAACAAGGACCAGCTCCTCGCCCTGATGAGCGAGGACGACTTCTCCTCGGTCCTGGACACCAACCTCACCGGCTCCTTCCGCGTCGCCAAGCGTGCTGTGCGCGGCATGATGCGCAAGCGTTCCGGCCGCATCGTGCTCATCTCCTCGGTCGTGGGCCTGCTCGGTTCCGGCGGCCAGGCCAACTACGCCGCGTCCAAGGCCGGCCTGGTCGGCTTCGCCCGCTCGCTGTCCCGTGAGCTCGGCTCGCGCGACATCACCGTCAACGTCGTCGCCCCCGGCTTCATCACCACCGACATGACCGACGAACTGCCCGAGGACCGGCAGAACGAGATCAAGAAGAACGTGCCGCTCGGCCGCTTCGGCGCCCCCGAGGACATCGCGCGCACCGTCGGGTTCCTCGCCGGCCCCGGCGGCTCCTACATCACCGGCGCGGTCATCCCCGTCGACGGCGGTCTCGGCATGGGCCACTAGAGACAGCGCACGGGCCCCGCTGCGGCGGGCCCGCAGAGGACCCGCGAGGCGCGCCGGGGCCGGAACCGTTCCGTCCCCGGCGCGTCCGGTATCCCTGGGAACAACCACCACCGAGAGAGCGGGAACCATGGATCTGGGACTGTCAGGGGCGAAGGTACTGGTCACCGGGGCCAGCCGAGGCATCGGGCGGGCCATTGCCCGGCTCTACGCGCAGGAGGGCGCCGACGTGGCGTTGTGCGCGCGAGGGGAACGGGCCCTGGAGGCCGAGGCCGAGCAGATCACCGAAGGGTTCGGGGTGCGTGCCTTCACCCGTGCCCTCGATGTGACCGAGCACGACGCCCTGCCCAACTTCGTCGAGGACTCCGCCCGCGCCCTGGGCGGGCTGGACGTGCTCGTGTCCAACGTCTCCGGCGGCAGCGCGCCCACCCCCGACCAGTGGCAGCGCGGTTTCGACGCCGACCTCATGCCCTTCGTGCGCCTGACCGAGGCGGCCGAGCCCCACCTCAAGGCCTCCGAGCAGGGCGCCGTGGTGCTCATCTCCACCACCTCGGCCCTGCACACCACCCGGCCCGCCGGGCCGCGTTCCTACGGAGCGGTCAAGGCCGCACTCAACCACCACGCCGCGTCCCTGGCCCGTACCTGGGCGCCGGACGGCGTACGCGTCAACACCGTCTCGCCCGGGCCGGTCGAATTCCCCGGTGGCGGTTGGGAACGGCGCAGGGAGAGCGACCCGGACTTCTACGAGACCATCCGCGGCCGCATCCCGTACGGGCGCCTGGGCCGACCCGAGGAGGTCGCACGCGCGGCCGCGTTCCTGGGCAGCCCCGCGGCCGAGTTCATCACCGGGCAGAACCTCACCGTCGACGGAGCCTTCCTCGACCGCATCGCCTGACCCGGGCGGGCCCGGCCCGGCAGGCACGTGTGCCCCGGCCGCGCGGCCGGGGCACACGTGCGACCGTGGAAGATGCGACCGGGTGTTCAGCCCTCGCGCAGGACCGACACCAGGCGTGTGGTGCGCTCCAGGGCGGCGTTGTCCCGTACCCCCGACTCCAGGGTGCCCCCGGTGGCGTCCACCAACGACACGTGCCGCGTCGCCCTGGTCAGCGCGGTGTAGACCTGTGGGCGCGAGACCGGCGTGTCCGGCGGCAGGACCACCACGACCGCGGGCCACAGCCCCCCGTGTGCCGCGGCCACAGGGACGGCCCACGCGTGGCGCAGCGATCCCGGATCCGACACCGTGGTCCGCGCACCGCCGGCCAGCTCGACCACGGCGCCGTCCGCGTTGACCTCGCGCAGGTGGCCCTGGTCGCCGGAGGCGGTCATGACCCGGTCGCCGGCGTCGAAGCCCCGGCCCGGGTTGATGCGTTCCTTGAATGCGGCGTTGAGCTCGTGGGCGCCCGCGGGCCCGTCCTCGCGTGCGGTGACGACCTGGGCATGCTCGGGGGCGATCTCCAGCGCGCGCGGGATCGAGTCGGTGATGAGCTGCACGGCCCGGTGCGCGGCCTCCTCCGCCGACGACGCGGCCACACGCACCACCTCACGGCCGGGTGCAGCCACGTCGGGGACCTCGCCCGCGGCCACACCCGCAGCCAGTTCCCGCACCGGGCCGGCGGGGCCCTCGCCGAGCTGGGCCACGTGTGCGGTCCGGGACGTGGCCACGTCGATCACCACCCGCCCGGGGGAGGCCGACGGGGCCTGGTGCGGGTCGGCAGCCAACACCAGGTGGGCCCCGTCCGGGCACGCGGAGGCCAGCTGCGCGGCGGTGGAGACCCCCGCCGACATCGCCTCGGTGAGCACGACCAGGCCGGTCTCCAGGGGTGCGCGCCCGGTCAGTGCGGTCAACGACTCCACCCGCACCGGAGGGTCGGGCACCAGTTCGGCCACGGCGTCCTGCAGAGCGGCCGCGGCCTGCGCGGTGGGCGCCGCCACGGACAGGCCCACCTGGCTGTCCTCGGCGATCAGATGCAGGCACAGCACTGCCCGGGCCAGCTCCGGAAGCGACGACGGGCCCTGGCGAAGTACCACCAGCGGTCGCAGCGCCACCGTCACCAGGGCGTCCCGGGTCGCCCGGGTGACCTCGAACCCGAACTTCTCGGCCGCGGTGTCCACGGTCTCCCCGGCGGTGGCCGAGTCCATGATCGGGTCGTTGCCCCCGATGAGGCGCAACAGCTGCTCGCCCAGGCGCTGCTCCGCATGGCCCACGTCGGGAAGCGCGTAGTGGCGGTCGGGGTCGGGCAGGTCCGGGACCCCGTCCTCGGCCGGGTCGAAGTCGTCGTCGGTGTCGTCGGTGCTCTCGAAGAGCACGGCCTCCTCACGCTCCTCGGCCGCCGACACCGCCGCAGGGGGGTCGGGTGCACCGAGCTGCCCCACCATCGTGGCCAGGCGCTTGTCCTCCACCGCCGTGTGCCCGCGCGCGGCCGCGCGGCGCAGCACGTGCGAGGTGAGCGCGGCCAGGCGACGAGGGTCGTCGGGGCGTGCCTGTTCCCCCAGGTGGCGGCGGGCGCAGTAGTCGGCCTGTTCCACACTCACCTGGGGCAGGCGCAGCAGCAGCCAGGGATCGGTGTCCAGGTCGAGCGCCGCGTGGGGGCCGAGCACGGAGACCAGGCGCGGAGCCAGAGCGGGCGGGGCACCCATGCGGTCAAGGACGGCACTGACCTGTTCGACAGCCTCGGACACCGGTTCCCCTCGTCACGGAAAGTGGGCGGACTCCGGTGAGCCTACCGCTCCCTGAGGACGGCCACCCCCGGCCCCACCGGTGCCGAGGCCGGTGCACCGCGGACCTCAGCGCCCCGGTACCGAGGTGGCGTCGTCCAGTGCCTCGCGGATCTTGGGCGGCAGCTCGACCGCCTCCACGTCCAGGATCTCCTCCAGTTGCGGCAGGGTGCGCGGCCCCACCACAGCGGCGGCCACGCCCTCCTGGTCGCGCGCCCAGCTCAGCGCCACCGCCAGCGGGGGCACACCCAGCCCCTCGGCGGCAGTGCAGACCGACTCCACGACCCGGCGGCCGCGCTCGTCCAAGTAGGGCTCCACGTACCCGGCCATGTGGGGGAAGGCCGCCCGGGAGTCCTGGGGCACGCCGCCGCGGTACTTGGCGCTGAGTACCCCGCGCCCCAGCGGCGACCACGCGATCACGTGGGCGTCCGAGGCGCCGGCCGCGGGCAGCAGCGCGTGGTCGGCCTCGCGGTTGAGCAGGGAGTACTCCGAACCCGCGCTCACCATCGGCACCCGGCCCGGGCAGGCCCGCTGCCAGGTCGCCAGGGTCGCGAACTGCCAGGGCTCCACGCTGCCGGCCCCCACGTACCGGGCCTTGCCCGCGGCCACCGCCGCCTCCATCGCTGCCAGGGATTCCTCCGGCGGGGTCGCGGGGTCGAAGGCGTGCAGTTGCCACAGGTCCACGTAGTCGGTCTGCAGGCGTCGCAGGGAGGCGTCCAGGGAGGCCAACAGGTGGCGGCGGGAGGTGTCCACCGGGCGGTGCGCGCCGGGGGTGTGGCCGCTCTTGGTGCCCACGACCACCTCCTCGCGCCGCACGGTCCCGCGCAGCAAGCGGCCCAGGATGCGTTCGCTCTGCCCGCCGGTGTAGATGTCCGCGGTGTCCACGAACGTGCCGCCCGCCTCGAGGAACGCTGTGAGCTGCTGCCCGGCCTCTTCCTCGGAGGTGTCGTTGCCCCAGGTCATCGTGCCCAGAGCAGTCCGTGAGACCCAGAGGCCTGATCTGCCCACCTGTCGCTGTTCCATGCGGCGGAGAGTACCGTGTTCAACTTGCAGCGGCCTCGGGTACACCTTGCTGCTCTAGTTTTGGGGCACTCGGCTCGCCGCCCCCGGGCGGTCGGGAATCCCCTCGGATGTGGGTTCCTGTGCCTGTGCCGCCCCCATGTAGCGACTCTTTGCAGTTATATAATTGTTTTCGGTGACTACAGTGGGGGTCGGCGCCGACCCGCGGACGTCACACCGTTCCCGCGCCCGGTCGAGCCGAGAGCCCCTGGCCGTGCTCCGGTACCGCGCGCACCGGACCCTCACGAAAGTCCGACAGCTCCGTGTCCATCCTCGAGGCGGTCGTCCTCGGCCTCATCCAGGGACTCACCGAGTTCCTCCCGGTCTCCTCCAGCGCCCACCTGCGGGTCTTCGCGGCCTTCTTCAACTGGCCCGACCCCGGTGCGGCCTTCACCGCCGTCAGCCAGATCGGCACCGAACTCGCGGTCGTCATCTACTTCCGCAAGCGGGTGTGGGCGATCATCTCCACCTGGTGCCGATCCCTCGTCGACCGCGGCCTGCGCAGCGACATGAACGCCCGTATGGGCTGGTACATCATCCTGGCCACCATCCCCATCGGCATCCTCGGCCTCACCCTGGAGGACCACATCGAGGGCGCCTTCCGGGACCTGCGCCTGATCGCGCTGACCCTCATCGTCTTCGGCATCGTGCTCGGCGTGGTCGACCGCATGGCCCGCCGCGACCGGGAGCTGCAGGACCTCACTCTGGGCCGCGGGCTGGGCTTCGGTCTCGCGCAGACCCTCGCGCTGGTCCCCGGTGTCTCACGCTCGGGTGCGACCATCACCGGTGGCCGCCTGCTCGGCTTCACCCGTCCGGCCGCCGCGGAATTCGCGTTCCTGCTCGCCATGCCGGCGGTCTTCGCCTCCGGCTTCTACAAGATGCTCGACATCGGCGGCAACGAGTACGCCGGTTGGGGTGCCACCGTCGTTGGGACCCTCGTCGCCCTCGTGGTGGGCTACGTCGTCATCGCCTGGCTCATGCGCTTCATCCGGACGCACAGCTTCATGCCCTTCGTCCTCTACCGCATCGCCCTGGGCGTGCTCATCCTCGTCCTGGTCCAGTACGGGGTGCTCGCCCCGGAGGGCGGCGCGGGCGTGGGAGGATCGACCTGACACGGCGCCCGACACCGGGATCCGTCCCGTGGGCACGCGGGAGGGGACGTCCTAGGGTGGGGGCATGGCGACACCGGCAGCACCCCACGGCTCCCCGCCCGCGCCCGAGGCGGTCACCCTCCTCCTGGTCCGGCACGGTATGACCGACGCCACCGGGCCGAAGCTGGCAGGGCGCGCGCCCGGTGTCCACCTCAACGACACCGGGCGCGGACAGGCCGCCGACCTGGCCCGGCGCCTGGAGGGCCTGACCGCTGCCACTCTGGTCTCGAGCCCTCTCGAGCGCTGTCAGGAGACGGCCGAGGCCGTGGCCGAACGCCTCGGGTTGCCGGTCACCACCGACGAGCGCTTCATCGAGTGCGACTACGGCAGCTGGACCGGGCGTTCCCTCACCGACCTGTCCGACGAACCGCTCTGGCGGGTCGTACAGGACCACCCCAGCGCCGCGCGTTTCCCGGGCGGCGAGGCCCTGGCCGCCGCCTCGGCCCGGGCCGTCGAGGCGGTGCGCGACTGGAACGGGCACGTCGCCGCCCAGGCGCCGCCCAGCGACGACGACACCCCGCCGGTGCCGCCCGTCTATGTCGTGTGCAGCCACGGGGACATCATCAAGGCGATCGTCGCCGACGCCCTGGGTATGCACCTCGACCTGTTCCAGCGTGTGCGCGTGGACCCCTGTTCGGTCACCTCCGTCACCTACACCCGCTCCCGCCCCTTCCTCAACGGGCTCAACGACACCGGCGAGTCCCTGGCCGCCGGGCTGCCCACCGCCTACGAGGCCAAGGGCGAAGCCGCCGTCGGAGGGGGAGCGGGGGTCTCGGGGCGCACCGAACAGGCGTGACCCCCGACCCGGCCCGCCGCCGCACGGAGCGGGTTTTCTCCGTCGGTCCGACGGTCTTCTCCGGCTTTTCGCATGCCTCGTTTCCGACGGTTCTCAGGGTCTCGCATCAGTACAACAGCGGTGATTTCTGTTGTTTTGTGGCGGTGTGCATGAATGTTTTTCATGTTTTCCTCCTGGGTTCGGGTTCGGAGGACGGTCGGACCGTGGGGACCCTCCTCGTCGACCTCCCGGACCTGGAGAACCGGCACCTGGCCGAGCTGGACGTGTCGGTGGTTCCCGGGCACCGGCGCCGGGGCCTGGGCGCACGGCTGCTCGGACAGGCCGCGAAGACCATGGCGGAGGAAGGGCGTACCACCGCGGCCGGCGAGGTCTGCCTGCCCGGAGGGCAGTCCCCGGACTCCTGGCCGGGCGCCCTGTTCGCCCGGTCCCACGGCTTCGACGTCGTACACGAGGAGGACTACCAGGTCCTGGACCTGCCCTTCCCGGAGGAACGGCAGGCGGCCCTGCCCGAGGCGACCGGCGGCCACCGGATCCTCACCTGGACCGGGCCGTGCCCGGAGGACCTGCTGGAGCCCTACGCGCGCATGCGGACCGCCATGGAGCGCGATGTCCCCACCGGAGAGCTCGACACCGAACCGCAGGTGTGGGATGCCGACCGGGTCCGTGATGAGGACCTGCGCCGGGTCGAGCAGGGAGACACCACCATCGTCTCCGTCGCGCGGGCCGCGTCGGGGGAGTGGGCCGGGTACAGCCTGATGATGGTCCCGGACGGGGGCGCGGGGGAGGTCTACCAGGACGACACCCTGGTGATGCGGTCCCATCGGGGGCACAGGCTGGGCGTGGCGCTCAAACGGCGCAACCTCGAGGAGCTGTCCCGGCAGGCCCCGGGGTCGAGGTGGCTCCGCACGTGGGTGGACCCCGACAACGCACCGATGCTCGCGGTCAACGACCTCTTCGGGTTCCGCACGGTGGAGCGCATGTGGGAGGTCCAACGCGTGATCACCTGACCGGGAATCGTCCCGTGTCACCGTGATCCCTTAGGCTCGTGGCATGCCCGTCTTTCAGTTCAACCCGCCGGAACGGTTCGTCGCCGGGACCGTCGGCCAGCCCGGGGAACGCACCTTCTTCCTGCAAGCCGTGGGCGAGGGGCGCATCACCAGCGTCGTTCTCGAGAAAGCCCAGGTCGAGGCCCTGGCCACCCGAGTCGAGGAACTGCTGGAAGAGGTGAACCGCCGCTTCGGCGCCCAAACCGAGGACGCCGAACCGCCAGAGGACGACGGGCCCCTCGAACAGCCCATCGACGAGGACTTCCGGGTGGGGACCCTCGCTCTGGCCTGGGACGCCGAGGCGGCGCGCGTCATCATCGAGGCCCAGGAGATCGACGAGAGCGCCGGGGAGGAACTGACGGAGGAGGACGAGGAGGAGCTGGAGGTCTTCACCGAGGAGGGCCCCGCCCACCGCGACGTCCTGCGCGTCTACCTCACCCCCGGTGAGGCGCGCGCTTTCGCCGGCCGCGCGCTCAAGGTCGTCTCCGCCGGTCGTCCCGACTGCCCGCTGTGCGGCCGCCCGCTGGACCCTGCCGGGCACGTGTGCGTACGCCAGAACGGGTACCGGCCCGACAGCCTGGTCTGACGTGGCCGCCGAGCGCGAGCAGTCCGGGAACCCGCCGTCCGAACCGGTGGCGGGCGGGTCCCGCGACGCCTTCGGCGGCCTCACGCCTCCAGAGGGGATGCGCCTGCTCCACGAGGGCGCACTCACCGTCGAGGGGCGCCTGACCGAGGCCTCCAACGCCACCCTGTACTGCACCGTCTCCGACGGCACCCGCTCGGCCGCGTGTGTGTACAAACCCGTGGCGGGGGAGCGGCCCCTGTGGGACTTCCCCGACGGCACCCTGGCCGGCCGCGAGACCTCCGCCTTCGCCGTCTCCGAGGCTCTGGGCTGGGCGGTCGTCCCGCCCACCGTGCACCGTGACGGCCCTTTCGGCGAGGGCATGGTGCAGCTGTGGGTGCACGGCGACACCACCGCGGACCTGGTGGAACTCTCCCGCAGCACCGACCACACCGGGCTCCGGCGCATGGCCGTGCTGGACACCGTCATCAACAACACCGACCGCAAGATCGGCCACCTGCTGCCCACCCCCGCCGGCCACCTGTACGGCTGTGACCACGGCGTCTCCTTCGCCGAGGACTACAAGCTCCGCACCGTCCTGTGGCAGTGGCAGGGCCTGCCCCTGACCGAGGAGGCGCTCACCGCGCTCATGCGCCTGCGCGGCCTGCTCGCCGACCCCGGCAGCGAGGTCGCCGCCGCCCTGGAGAGCCACCTGACCGGCCCGGAGGCACACGCGGTGCGCGACCGGGTCGACCTGCTGATCCAGCACGGCATCCACCCCTACCCGGCCCCCGACTGGCCCTCGGTGCCCTGGCCGCCGGTGTGAGACGCCTCAACTACCGCGGGGTACGTGTTCCCGCGGCCCCCCGTGCCTGCACAATGGTCCCGTGAGCAACGACAGCGAGTGGAACTACCTCTTCGACATGGACGGCGTGCTCGTGCGCGAGGAGCACCTCGTCCCCGGCGCCGACGCGGTCCTGGCGGAGCTGCGTGAGAACGAGACCCCGTTCATGGTGTTGACCAACAACTCCATCTACACCCCGCGGGACCTGCGTGCACGGCTGCTCAACGCGGGGTTGGACATCCCAGAGGAGTCCATCTGGACCTCGGCGTTGGCCACCGCGCAGTTCCTGCAGACCCAGCGGCCCGGCGGTTCGGCCTACGTCGTGGGGGAGTCCGGTCTGACCACGGCCCTGCACAACGTCGGCTACGTCATGACCGACCGCGACCCCGACTACGTCGTGCTCGGCGAGACCCGCACCTACAGCTTCGAGGCCATCACCCGCGCGATCCGGCTCGTGCGCAACGGTGCGCGTTTCATCGCCACCAACCCCGACGCGACCGGCCCCAGCGCCGAGGGCCCGCTCCCGGCCACCGGCGCGGTCGCGGCGCTCATCGAGAAGGCCACCGGGCGGCGCCCCTACTTCGTGGGCAAACCCAATCCGCTCATGATGCGTTCGGCGCTGCGCCGCATCGGTGCGCACTCGGAGAACACCGTCATGGTCGGCGACCGCATGGACACCGACGTGCTCAGCGGGCTCGAGGCCGGCCTGCAGACGGTCCTGGTGCTCTCGGGCATCTCCGGGCGCGAGACCGCCGAGCAGTTCCCCTACCGGCCCACCCTCGTGCTCGAATCGGTCAACACCCTGGTCGGCAGGACCCGCGACCCCTTCGGGGCCGACGGCCTCCAGCCCGACGTCTGAGCACCCTCCACATGGGTCGGCCCCGCCGCCGTTCGCGGGCCGGCCGGGACCGGACACGACGACGGGGCGGCGGGCCGGGGNCGTGGTCCGCCGCCCCGTGATGTCGCTGCTGCGAGGGTGGTGTTACTACTGGTCGGCCAGTTCTTCGACCTTGGCCGCCTCTTCGCGGCGCCGTGCGCGCAGAACCTCCAGACGCTCCGCCAGGACCTCCTCGAGGTCCTCCATGCTGCGGCGCTCCAGCAGCATGTCCCAGTGCGTACGCACCGGCTTGGCGTTCTTGGGCTCCTCGCCCTCACCGTCCCGCCTACGGGCGCGGTCGCCGCAGAACCGGCACTCCCATTCCACCGGAACCTCGGCCTCGGTCGCGAAGGTGACCGAGAACTTGTGTCCTCGGGTGCAGTCGTAGGTGACTTCCTGCCGGGGAGCCAGGTCGGTGTTGCGGTCGTTCTCGTAGCTCGTCGCTCCGAGCCGGGTTCCGCGAAGTGCTCGCTCGGCCATCGTGTGGGTGCCTCCAGGCGCTCGTGCTCTCTCGCGGGGTTGTAACGCGTCGGTCCACGTCAAGATTCCCCGAGGACCCGAGATCGAACCGCGCATGATGCACCGGGGGCCGTGCCTCCTCCCGGTGCGTGCGTCGCCTCGGTGTCGCTGCGTGGGTGTGATGCGGGACACGGGCCGATCGTCCGTGTGCGCCCCTGTCTGTGCGTCCCCCACCGTACGGCCTGCGCATTCGTGCGTTGTCATCGCCCCGGGGATGCGGGGGGCGAGGCGATGGTCACGGCCCGGTCGAGCGTGCGTGAATTCGGGGTGCGGCCCGCCGGCCTTCGTGTTTTCCGCGATTGTTGTTCCGGAGTCGTGGGAGGGAACGTCTCTGGCCTGCAGTTCTCGTGGGTGCACGTGAACCCTTCCCGTCACAGGCATCCCGGTGCGTAACGGTGTCAACGGATCAGCAGCATGTGCGTCCGTGCGAGTATCACAAGCTTTCACCCGTGCGCAATGGTGTGCTTTTTCCTGGGGCGGGTGCAACGGAAAGGTCCGCATTTCCGTTATCGTCGTCCGCGCGGCGCAGTGGTAGGTTGTGCCGCTGTGCGGCGAAAGCGGCGCCGATGCATTTCGGTGCACCCTTTCGCTCCCTCGTGCACGTGGGACCCCGACGCCCCGAGCGGTCCCATCAGCGACGACGTGGCCGGATCTGGAGATGAGCGACAAAATCCCCCGAGACCGAGGAGCGCCCTCGTCCCGGTCGACCGAACCCCTGTGGTTCCTGCTGCCCGTGCCCGCACTCCTGCTCTGGACGTGGGTGTTCTGGGAGGCCCCAGCGGACCTGACGGCGCCCGTCCTGGCCGCCGGAGGCGCGACCGTCGTCCTGCTGACCGTGTGCGCCGCCCTCCTGGCCCGCCGCGCCCGCAAGGTGCGCGAACTCGACGGCCGCGTCGACGCCGTCTTCGACCAGGCCGCCACCCTCGCCGAACGCGACCTTCCCCGGGTCATCACCCGCCTGCGCGAGGGTGAGAGCGCCGAACGGGTCCTGCACACCCTGTCCCGTTCCGAGTATCCCGCCTGGCAGCCCGTGCTCGACCTCGTCGTCTCCGAGATCTCCCGGGCCGAACGGCGCCGCGCGGCCACCGTCAGCGCCTGCGCCACCGCAGCCGGTCGCATCCAAGCCATGACCACCACGATGCTGGCCGACCTGCGACGGATGCAGGACAGCCACGGGGACGGCACCGCCGGCGCCGACGTGCTCGGCGACCTCATGCACCTGGACCACACCGTCGCGCGCACCGGCCGCACTGCCGACAGCATCGCCGTGCTCACCGGGGCACGCTCCGGTCGCCGCTGGAGCCGTGCCATCCCGATGGAGAGCATCGCGCGCGGCGCCATGAGCCGCATCGGCGGTTACCAGCGTGTGCGTCTGCACCACGTACCCGACCAGGCCATCGCCGGGTTCGCCGCCGAGGGAATCATCCACGCGCTCGCGGAGGTCCTCGACAACGCCGCGAAGTTCTCCCCGCCCACCTCCGAGGTCCACGTGCACGTGGAGGAGGTCCAGGCCGGGCTGGCCGTCATGGTCGAGGACGGCGGCCTCGTCATGGGGGAGGAGGCCCTCGGCCGGGCGCGGGAGACCGTGGCCCGGGGCGCGGACATCGGGGAGATCTCCGGGACCCGGCTCGGACTGTCCGTGGTCGGGCTCATCGCCCACCGCTACGAGCTGTCGGTCTCCTTCCGCCCCTCCTCGCGCGGGGGCACCGCGGTCGTGGTCCTGCTGCCCCGCACACTCGTCAAACCCCTCGCGACCGGTCCCACGACCGGGGGCGCCCCGGCGTCCGGCCTGCCGCCGTCGCCGGGGCGGGGGAGCGCCCCGGGTGCTGCGCCCGCGCGAGGCAACTCTCCGGGTACCGGCCCCGTCCCGGGTCAGGGCACACCGCCCGTGCAGGGGGCCGGCAGCCCGAGCCCGGGTCAGGGCACACCGCCCGCGCGGGGAACGGCATCCGTTCCGCCGGAGCCCGCCCCTGCCGCACAGGTACCGCCCACCGGATCTCCTGCACCGGGGCCCGCACCGGCCGACCGCCCCGCCACCGAGGACCGCGACACACCCCCGCGCCACTCCAGCGGCCTGCCCATGCGCAGGCGAGGACAGACCCTCGCAGCCACCCAACGGCCCGAACCCGGACCGGCCACCTCCGGCCCCGCGACCTCGTCCCAGGGCTTCGGAGCATTCCGCTCCGCCGTACGCGGGCAGGGACCGACCGGAACACCGAAGGACGGATGATGGACCTCGACAAGCTCACCTGGCTCCTCGAAGGACTCCTGGAACGCACCCCCGGCACCCGCCACGGGCTGGTCCTGTCGCGGGACGGCCTCAAGCTCTGCCACACCTCCGGGCTGACCCGGGACAGCGCCGACCATCTCTCCGCCATCGCCGCCGGGCTCCAGAGCCTGTCGCAGAGCGCATCGATCGAGTTCGGCAACGGCGGCGGTGGTGTGCGCCAGGCCATGACCGAGTTCTACGGCGGGCTCCTCTTCATCGTCGAGGCCGGTGCCGGCGCCCACCTGGCCGTGCTCACCTCCGAGCAGGCAGACCCCGGGCTGGTCGGGCACAACATGAACGAACTCGTCGAGCAGATGGGCGAGTACCTGACCACCCCGCCGCGCCAGGCCACGGGGGCGTCGTGACCCGCTCCCACCGCGACGAGAGCCCCGACCGCCTCCACGTCATCACCGGGGGGCGCAGCCGGGGAGCCGACGACGCCCTGGACGCCGTCACCCTCGTCGTGGCCGAGAGCGCCCCCGCACCGGGCATGCAGTCCGAACACGCGGCGATCCTGCGCCTGTGCCGGACCCCCACCGCCGTCGTCGAGGTCGCCGCGCACCTGCGGCTGCCCGTCACGGTCGTGCGGATCCTCCTCACCGACCTCATCGACACCGGGCAGGTCACCGCACGCCACCCCGCGCCCGCGCCCTCGCAGTCCCACCCCTTCGCTTCCCCGGACGTGCTGGAGAAGGTGCTCGTTGCACTCCACAACCTCTGAACCCGAACCGAACGGCGTCGCCCTGCCCCCGACCGCCTCCCGAGCGCTCAAGATAGCCGTCGTCGGCGGTTTCGGTGTCGGAAAGACCACCCTGGTGCGCTCGGTCAGCGAGATCCGGCCGCTCGACACCGAGGAGACCATGACACGCGCCGGCGGGGGCGTCGACGACCTCGCCGGCGTCGAGGACAAGCGCTCCACCACCGTCGCCTTCGACTTCGGCCGCATCACCCTGGATGCCACCTCCGTGCTGTACCTGTTCGGCGCACCCGGCCAGGAACGGTTCTGGTTCCTGTGGGACCGTCTCTTCACCGGCTCGCTCGGCGCCGTGGTCCTGGTCGACACCCGCCGTATCGAACACTCCTGGTACGCCATCGACCGCCTCGAACAGCAGGGCACCCCCTTCGTGGTCGCCCACAACGACTTCGGTGTCGAGCACGACCTCGAGGACGTGCGCGCGGCCCTGGACCTGGACGCCGGAGTGCCGCTCATCCGGTGCGACGCCCGTGAGCGCGCCTCCGCCAAACAGGTCCTCATCACCCTCGTCCAACACGTGCAGGCCCTGGTCGCAGCCTCGGCCCCGACGCAGAGGAGCGCGACGTGAACGTCTGCCCGGTCCGCCTGCGCGGTCCCGAACACACCACGGACCCCGCGGGCCACCTCGAGAAGATGCGCGCCGAGCACGGCCCCGTCGTCCCGGTGCTCATGGACTCCGACGTGCCCGCGTGGCTGGTCATCGGATACCGCGAACTGCACCACGTGCTCAACACCCCGTCGGTGTTCGCGCGCAGCTCCGCCCGCTGGAACGCCTGGGAGCGGGTCCCCGCCGACTGGCCCCTGCTGCCCATGGTCATGCAGCTGCCCACCGTGCTCTACTCCGAGGGCGACGAGCACCGGCGCCGCTCCCGCGCCATCACCGACGCGCTCTCGGCCGTGGACCCGCACGAGCTGCGGGCCGTCACCGTGCGCATGGCCGACCGGCTCATCGACACTTTCTGCGGTTCGGGCAGTGTGGACCTGCGCACGGCCTACAGCGCCCGCATCCCAGCGCTGGTCCTGGCGTGGATCTACGGGCTCGAGGACCGCCGCGGCGACGAACTGGCCCAGATCATGACCACCATGATCGACGGCGGTCCGGACGCCATGGCCGCCCAGCGCGAACTCATGACCCGCATGGCCCACCTGGTCGCCGAACGCCGGGCCGCACCCGGCCCCGACGCGGTCTCGCGGCTGCTCGCCCACCCGGCCGGCTACACCGACGACGAACTCACCGCCGAACTCATCGTGGTCCTGGGCGGCGGCAACCAGCCCACGGGCGAGTGGATCGGCAACGCCCTGCGGCTCATGCTCACCGACGAGCGCTTCTCCGCATCCTTCGCGGGCGCGCGCAGCAGTGTGCGGGCCGCGCTCAACGAGGTCCTGTGGGAGGACACCCCCACCCAGATCCATGCCGGACGGTTCGCGGTGCACGACACCGAACTGGGCGGACGCCGGATCGGCCGGGGCGACATGGTGTTGCTGGGCCTCTCGGGCGCGAATCAGGACCCGTCCGTGCGCGCGGGGGTCACGGCCGAGGGGAACAACGCGCACCTGTCGTTCTCCCACGGTGCGCACCGGTGCCCCTTCCCTGCGCAGGACATCGCAGAGACGGTCGCCGCCACAGCCGTGGAGATCCTGCTGGACCGCCTGCCCGACGCCGAACTCGCCGTCGCGCCCCACGACCTGCGCTGGCGCTCCTCTCCCTGGGTGCGCGGGGTCTCGTCCCTCCCCGTCACCTTCACCCCCGTAACCCCCCGAGGAGGCTACTGATGCCCTGTCCCGTCGATCACGGCTCCGGTGGAACCGTCACCCTCGACCCCTACGTGCGTGATCTGCGTTCCGAGCGCGAGGAACTCCACGCGGCCGGCCCCATCACCCGCGTCGAACTGCCCGACGGGGTGACCGCCTGGGCCGTCACCCACCACGCTCTGGCCCGCGACCTGCTCACCGACCGCCGCATGGTCAAGGACGTCGCCCACTGGGACGACCTGCAGCAGGGCCGCATCCCCGAGGGGTGGCCCCTGCTCAGCACGATCCCCCCGACCCCCACCAACCTGCTCGGCACCGACGGACCCGAGCACCGGCGCCTGCGCGAACTCACCGCCAAGGCGTTCTCCGCGCGCAGTACCGAGCGGATCCGCCCCCGCGTCGAGCAGCTGACCGGGGAGCTGCTCGACGCTCTGGAGGACCGCGCCGACCAGGTTCTGGATCTGAAATCGGAGTTCGCGTTCAAGCTCCCCATGAACGTCATCGGCGAGCTCTACGGCGTCGACAGCTCCGAGCACGCCTACCTGCGCGACATGTACGTGAAGTTCTTCAGTTCCGTGACTTCGCCCCAGGAGTTCATGGAGGTCTACGCGACCCTGGAGCGCTACTACGACGACATGATCGTGGCCAAGCGTGCGGCCCCGGGCGACGACCTGACCACGGACCTCATCAACGCGGGCGAGAACGGCGACGCCCTCACCGACCTGGAGATCCGAGGGACCCTGCAGGTCGTGGTCGCCGCCGGCCACGAGACCACCGTCAACCTCATAACCAACGCCGTGCGTGCGCTGCTGGCCCACCCGGAACAGTTCGACCTGGTCAAGAAGGGCGAGGTTGGCTGGGACACCGTGGTGGAGGAGACGCTGCGCTTCGACCCGCCCACGTCCAACTTCGTCTTCCGCTTCGCCGCCGAGGACGTCGAGGCCGGGGGTGTGACCATCGAGAAGGGCCAGGCCCTGATGGTCTCCTACGGTGCGATCAGCCGCGACCGCGACGAGCACGGCACCGAGCCGCACCCCGACACCTTCGACCTGACCCGCGACCGCGGGCGCCACATCTCCTTCGGGTTCGGGCCGCACGTGTGCCCGGGTTCCCACCTGGCGCGCATGGAGGGGCAGATCGCCCTGCCGGCGCTCTTCGAGCGCTTCCCCGACATGCGCCTGGCCGTGCCCGACGCCGAGCTGGAGAACCACCCCTCCATCGTCGTCAACAGCCTCAAGGAGCTGCCGGTGCTGTTGCGGCCCTGACCCCCGTGCGGTGGGGCGCCGGCCCGGGCGTCCCACCGGTGTACAAACAAGACTTGGCGCACCAAGGCTCTCCTTTGACGCATGCCGTCCTATCGTGTGTGTCCCGGACCCTCGGGACCCACGGGAGAGGCCGATGTTCTCCGCACGAGTGTCCACCGCAGCCGCAGCTCTGGCACTGCTGGCGGCGTCCGGGTGCGAGCTTCCCGGCGCGGACGAGGTCCTGCCCGGAACCAACGGGGAGGAGACCGGCGAACGCACCGCGCCGAATTCCGAGAGCGACGACGCCACCGACGCCGACCGGCGCCGGGGCAGCGAGGGCGAGGACCCGCCGCCCGGGGGAGCCACACAACAGGCGGCTTCCGAGCCCCTCGTGCACGACTACGTGAGTGCGCTGGCCGCTGCCTCCGACCCCGATCGGATGCGCGAGGGCCTGGACCTGGCCGAAGAGGACTCCACCGCCCACGCCTACCTGCGTCACCAAGCCGGCTTCTCCCAGGCCTGGGAGGACGCCGGAACACCGCTTCCGGACAGCGATGTGCACACCGCGTCCGGCGGGAACGAGGTCTGCCGCACCCGGGAGCCGGGGACCCAACCCGTCTGCGCGGTGCACGACCACTTCACCGAGAACGACGAACGCCTCGCCGACCTGCGCGTGGACGGCACCGATCCCGGCCCCCGGCTGTCAGCGGCCGACGGGGTCACCGACGAATCCGAGGGTGTACACGCCACCTTCCTCAGCGCCTACCGGAGCGTCGAGGACGGGACCCTCGTGGTCACCGCAGACCTCACCACCGTCGATGACGTCAGCCTCGACCTGGACGGCGCTGCCTACGTGCCCGAGGGGTCGGACGCCGAGGAACCCGCCGCCGTGTCCGCGGGCCGCTACGAACTCGACGCGGGCAGCGGGACCCACGCCGCCTTCACCTTCCCCGGGGCCGATCCGGGCGGCGAACTCCGTTTGGGCGGGTGCCTGGCCGAGTGCTCGGCAATGGTCGATCTCGCCCTTCCCGTGCCCGACTGAGTGAGGACGTGGTCAACGCGGACGGCGGCCCCACGGGTCCGCTCCTGCTCATCCGCCGGTGCTCCGGGGTGCGGGCGGGTTCTCGGGGAAGTCCGCGGTGGGCACGTGGAACAGGCCCCCGGCAGTCCGGCAAGGTTCGATGCCTCGTCTTCTCCCCGGGGCTCCACGTCCAGTCTGCCGAACGGACCTTTCCCGTGTTCGCTTCGACAGTTTCGTCCGGCTTCGAAATCGCTGTGACGGCCCCAGGTCTGTTCGGTGGACTCTTCCGTCGCTTCGATCGACCACTGCGCCGTCAGGCGTCGTTCGAGGGTCGGTGGCGGGTGACGGTGTGGGCCGGCGTTCGCCGAGCAGGCCCTGGTGCGTCGGTTTCTGGCTCCACGGCCGTTCGGGTGCTGGGAAGAGTTCCGGACGGTCCCTGCATCCTCGATCGTGTTTCCCCAGCTCCGTCCGGTGCTGTGGGGGTCAATCCCGGCGTCCGCCACCGTCCGCTGCCTTCTTCTCGCCCGGGTCGGGGTCCTCGGCCGGGTCGGCGGAGGACCCCCACAGGTTGAAGAACGCGTTGAGCAGCAGCGCGCTCACCGCGGCCGTGACGATGCCCGAGTGCAGGATCATCTCCGCCCACTCCGGGAAGGCGGTGAAGAAATCCGGTGCGGCGATCGGCAGCACACCGAAGGCCATCGAGACCGCCACGATCATGAGGTTGTGGTTGCCGTCGAAGCCCACCTCCGACAGGGTGCGGATCCCCGCCGCGGCCACCGAACCGAAGAGCACCAGCCCGGCCCCGCCCAACACCGGGGACGGGACCATCGCCACGACCTGTCCCAGGTGAGGGAACAGGCCCATCGTCACCAGGATCCCGCCGCCGACGGCGACCACGTGGCGGCTGCGCACCCTGTTGAGCGCGATGAGGCCGACGTTCTGGCTGAAGGTGCTGCCGGGGAAGGAGTTGAGGAAGGGACCCACCACGGCGGTGGCCGCGTCCGCCCGCAACCCGTCGGCCAGTCGGCGTCCGTCGACCTTCGTGCCCACCACCTGGCCCACCGCCAGGATGTCGGCCACACCCTCGGCCAGGATCACGATCATGACCACGCACATCGTCACGATCGCTGCGAGCTGGAACTCGGGGGCACCGAAGTACAGCGGCTGGCCCACCGAGAACACCGGGCCCTCTCCCACCTCGGACGGGTCGACCTGTCCGAAGGCGGCCGCCCCCAGGGTTCCCAGGACCAGGCCGATGAGGATCGCCATCCGGCTCCACACACCCGGAAGGACCTTGCTCAGGATCAGGATGGTCGCCAGTGTGCCGCCGGCCATGGCCAGAGCGGGGGTGCTGGGCGCGCCCGACCCGGGGTCGTCCTGGATCCAGCCGACCGCGACCGGCAGCAGCGTCACGCCGATCACGGTGATGACGGTTCCGGTGACCAGCGGGGGGAAGAAGCGGATCAGCGACGCCACGAACGGAACGGCGACCAGCCCGAAGACACCCGCTGCGATCGCGGCGCCGAACACCGCGGGCAGTCCACTGCTCTGCCCGATGCCCGTCATCGCGCTCACCGGTACGAACGAGGTGCCGATGACCAGGGGCAGCTGGGCGCCGAAACGCCACAGACCCAAGGTCTGCAACAGGGTCCCCAGGCCGCTGACCAGCAGTGCGGCGCTGATGAGCATGGCGGTCTCCGTGCCGTCCAGGCCGACCGCCTCGGCGATGATGATGGGCGGCGTGATCACACCCGCATACATCGCCAGGATGTGTTGGAGACCGTAGGTGAACATCCAGCGCGCAGGGGGACGTGTGTCCTCGGGGCGCGCGGCCGGGCCGTCCGGCGCGGGGCTCTGACCCTTGCTGCCCTTGGGGAACTTCATCTGGGACCTTCCGGTTCGTCAGTGCCGTGGGGGATCGGCGAGCCTGCCCGTCGCGCCTCGCGGGCCGGTCACCGACATGGTGCTGTCGAGCGCCGCGCACAGGCAACTACCGTTGCGTTACACGCGCCGCACCCACGTGTTGCCGGACCATGACGTCCGTGGTGCGGGGTGTGGGCTCCGACACCGGAGGGGACCCGGTTCCGCGTGCGACACCCGTGTTCGGCCTTCCTCCCCGGTGGGGCAACCACCGCCACAATGGCGGGGGGGGGGGCANGCCGGGCGGTGTGGGACTTCTGGTCGGACAGCCCGCCCTGGCTGCGCCGGTCCTCGGCCGTCTCGGCCGCCCTGGGCGCGGTTCTGCTCACCCTCGGCCTGTGGGGCGACGCCACCGGGTTCTGGACAGGGCTGGATTACCTGACCTCCATGGTCTCCGGACTGACCGGACTCACCTTCGGCATCCCCGCCGCCCTGCTCATCTACAGCCGACTGACCGACGCCCGTGCCGAGGCCGATCTGCGCAGGCAGATGCTGCGCCGCGCGCGAGTGGTCGGCGCCGACTTCCAACGGGCCGTGTACGCCGCCTTCGGCACCGACGACCGCGGCACCGTCCTGGAGGCCCTGAACCGCACCCGCGCCCGCAACGCCGCCCTGGCCCGCGCGCTGCACGCCGCCCTGCACACCGACGCCGACACCGACGAGCTGCACCGGCTCGTCGAGGAACGCAACGAGGCCTGGCGCTCGGTCGGTCGCCGCCGTTCCGGCACCCGCCGCGCCTCACGCATGTACGTACGCATCGTGCAGGTGGAGTGGCGCGAGGTCCTGGCCACACGCGGCCGCGTACACGAGGCCGGGCTGGACTGGCTCGACACCCACAGCGTGGTCAGCATGAACGACGCCACCGAGAGCCTGGGGCGCGGCGCCTACACCATGTTCGAACGCAATTGGGTCAAACGCCTCAATCAGCTCTCCGGCCTGCCCGGACCCGAGCACGACGACGGCAGCCGGCGCGAGATCCTCACCGAACTCCGCCTGGACACGGGGGAGGTCAACGCGTTCCTGGAGGCCCTGGCGCGCCTGATCGACGAATCGCCCCACACTCTGGACCGCCCGCCGCGCACACCGCCGCGCGGCTGAAGCGAACTCCGCCCTCAGGCGGCGCGGGCCGGCGGCAGCTCGGGGGCGCGCTCGCCGCGCATCCACAGGGCCAGGTCCTCGCGGCCCACCAGGGTCAGCGCCGCGTCGTGGCCCGCGCCCGCTTCGCGTACCGCCGCGTCGGTGAAACCCCGCGAGGCCACGAACACCCCCGTGAACCCCCGGTGGCTCCCCGAGAGCGTGCCCACGAACGCCCGCACCTCGTTCGGTGGGACCGGCCGCCGCCAGCGTTTGCACTGCACCACGACCGCGCGCCCGTCCGGGGCACGGGCGCGCACGTCAGCACCACCGTCGGAGGCGCCGCCCACCACCTCCACCTGCCGGTACCCGTGGGTGCGCAGCAGGGAGGCCACGAACGCCTCGAACTCGGTCCCGGTCATGAGGTCCACCCCTGACAGGTCGGTGCGGGCCACCGACCGCTGCTCACGCCAGGCGGCCCACCGTCGGCGCAACCACCACACCAGCACCACGGCGCCCGCGAGGCCGGCGGCCCCGAGCGCGGCCCACAGCAGGGGCCGGTCCGCGTTCGCGCTGAGCCACGTGCCCAGCGCCAGCAGCCCCAGCACCACCCAGGGCCACCCGTCCCGGTGTCGGCGCACGAACGCCCACACACCCCGCCTGCGCCGCCGTCCCACCGCGGTCCTCCTCAACGTCCACCGACCCGTCGGGAGCATACTCTGCGGCCCCGGAACCCTTGCGGGGCGGGCGGAGCAGACGTGTGCCCCACCCCACTGCCCTCGCCGTTCGACCCGGATCCGGCCGCCCCGCGACGCTGTCAGAATGGGAGGGTCGCCGGTCGGGCCGGTCAGGGGCGGGGGAGCGCCGCGGCCGCGACGCCTTCGACGAACGTGCAACCGTGCATCCGGACAGAGACGGGGATGATCCGTGGCTGAGCGCAGGGCCCTGGACCTGGACGCGCTCGCGGTCAGCGACCGCTTCCGACTGTTCAACTTCACCCGCCGCGACGACCACGTCACCTACCTGTGGATCCTGCGGGCCATGGACCGCCTGCGTGAGGTCCACCAGGTCCAGGTCGGGGCCGGAGACGTCGCCGGAGCCCTGCGCGAACTCGCCGCCTCCCACCCCGAGGTGCCCGTGCCCGACAGCGGTCTGCGTGACCGCCTCGACCAGCTCGCCGCCGACGGGCTCGTGCACCGCTTCGACGACGCCTCCCGTGCCGGCAACCTCGCCAGCTACCGCAACCGGCAGTCCGTCTACCAATTCGGCGAGCTCGGATACTGGGCCTACCAGGCGGTCGAGAACGTGCTCGGTGCCCGCGTGGAGGACGTCAACCTCTCCCGGCTGGTCTTCTCCGACGTGCTCGACGACCTGCGAGCCCTGTCCGAGGCCAACCGCACCGGGCAGGGTGAGGACGTCTACCGGCGCCTGTCCCGCCTGGACTCGGTGATGGAGGACATGGGTCGCCGCTCCGCCCAGTTCCACGTGACCCTCGGCGAGATCCTGCGCTCCACGGAGGCCTCCCCGGAGGTGTTCCTGCGCCACAAGAACGCGCTGCTCGTGCACATGTCCGACTTCATGGCCGAGCTCGAGCGCTACCTGCCGCGCCTGGACACCGCCGTGCACGAGGTCGAGGACACCGGTCTGGCCACCTTGCTCTCACGTGCCGCCGAGGCCGACGAGCGCCTGTTCATGGACCGTGCCGAACGCCTCGAGGACTGGCGCCGCCGCTGGCTGGCCGGNCGCCCACCCGAGCCGCCGAACTGGGTGCGGCCACCCGCTCGGCCGTCTCCGGTGTCATCGCCCTGCTGCGCCAGATCACCGAGGCCCAGCGCAGCGGTGTGAACCGCTCCACCCAACTGCGCCACCTCGCCGAATGGGTGCACGGTGCCCCCGACGACGGCGCCGCCCACGCCCTCATGGGCGCCGCGTTCAACATGCGCTCCGCCCGACACCTGGGCAGCGCGCATGAGGACGGCGAACAGATCTCACCCAATGCCACCTGGTGGGACGCCCCCGGTGTCGAGGTGTCGGTGACGCTGTTCCGCAGCGACCGCGCGCCCAGCACGGGGGTGCCCAAGCCGGTGCGCCGCAACCCCGGTGCCAAGGCCGCCCTGCGCGAGCGCCAGGCCGAGGACCGCGCCGCCGAACGCCGGGCCGCCCGCGACCTGGTCTCCGACGGCGCCCACACCCGCGTCCTGGACGAGACCGACACCCGCATCCTGTTGCGCCTGGTCACCAAGGCTCTGGAATCCCGCAGTGTCGTGGCCGGCCGCCTGAGCTCGGCCGACGGCACCGACGGCGGGACCACCGTGCGCCTGGTCCCCAGCGAGCAGGGCAGCACGGTGCGCACAGCCCAGGGCAGCATCCACCTGCCGGGTTTCCGCCTCGAGCTCCTCTCCGGGAAGGGGAAGTGATGGCCCGCCGCCGCGGCCCCGCACGCACCGTCGACCCCGCCGACCTGGGCACCTACCAACAGGCCGTACGGCGGGGGCTCACGTGCGACCTCATCACCGCCACGCGCCCCCGCCCCGGCGCCCTCGAGCACGTACTCCGCTGGGCCGACCAGATGTCGGAGGACCTGCGCGCCCTCTTCGGCTACACCCTCATCGCCACCACCGACCACGTGCGCCTGGTCCGCGAACTCGACGAGCTCGACCCCACCCAGCGCCAGGTCTTCGCGCGCAAGGGCAAACCCTTCGACCGGCGCCGCCTGGCCTACCTGTGCCTGCTCCTGGCCACTTTCCAGCGCTCACAGGTGGAGATCAGCCTCGGCGACCTGGTCCGCCGCTTCACCCCTTCGGCCAATGCCGTGGACGGGCTCGGCTACGATCCCACCGACTCCACCCACAAGGCAGCCCTCGTCGACGCCGCGCACTGGCTCCTGGACCGTGGCGCCCTGCACCTGTCCGACGGGTCGTTGGAGGCCTGGGCACGGGGCCACGAGCACGCCGACGCGCTCTTCGACATCGACCACGAGATCTGCGAGATCCTCTTCCGGCCCGCCCGCCCCGTGCAGCACCTGGGCAGCGTCACCGGCCTGCTCAGCGACCCCGTCCCCCGGGAACTGGGCCGCGAGCGCGCCGCACAGCGCGCCCGCCGCCTGCTGGTCGAACACCCCGTCGTGCTCTACGCCGACCTCGACCCGGAGGTCGCCTCCGCCCTGCGCACCAAGGGCCCGGCCGAGGACGTGGCCCGTATGACCGGCATGGTGGTCGAGCGCCGCGCCGAAGGGGTACTGCTCGCCGACCCCTCCGGACTGTTCACCGACCGTCCCTTCCCCGGCCGCGGCGGCGCGGTCACCCGCACCGCCGGGCTCCTGCTGGCCCAGATCGCCGACCTGTTCGAGACCTCCTGGGCCGCCCTCGACCACCGTGAACTGCCCGCACGCGCCGTCGAGCACGGCGACCTGGTGCGCCAGGTCGATGCAGGGCTGCCGCGCCACGGGGTGGTCGGAGAACTCGCCTGGACCGACCCCTCACCCGCCGGAACCGGGCCCGCGGCCGCCCCCGACCGGGTACCCGTCGTCGACCGGGCCCGTCTGGAGGGGATGGTCGCCGACCTGTTCGCCGAGTTCGGGTCCGCCTCGTTCACCAACACCTGGCAGCAGGACCCCCACGGGCTCCTCGACGCCGCGTTGGCCCTGCTCACCGACCTGCGGCTGGTGCGCCCCACCCCGGACGGGGTCGCGGTGATGCCCGCCGCACTGCGCTACCGCAACATCCAGGGGGCGCTGCCCGAACGCCCCGACACCGGCCAACTCCCGTTCGGCCCCCTCGAGGCCCCGGACACCGCCGAGGGCGGGGAACCTGCCGCGGCCCCGGACACCGGGAACACCGACGCCGAGGACACGGCCGACGGCCCGTCCGAGTCCGTCGGCCGGCACGCGAGCGCCCCCGACGCAGCCGACCTGCACCACACCGAAGGATCCACCCCATGAGCCGCAGGAGCGACCGCTTCCAGCCCAGCCGCGCAGGCGTCATCAACGTCTGGGACTACGTCGACGAGGAGTTCGCCTTCGCCGACGGCCGGCTCGTCCTGCGCGGCCACAACGGCTCCGGCAAGACCAAGGCGCTGGAGGTGCTGTTCCCCTTCATCCTGGACGGCTACACCGACGCCCGCAGGCTCGACCCGTTCAGCGGCCAGAACCGCACCATGAAGTCCAACCTGCTCTACCGGGGCGACGAGTCCGCCTACGGGTACGTGTGGATGGAGTTCGCCCGCCCCGTCGAGGAGGACGGCACCCCGCCCGAGACCGTCACCCTCGTCATCGGGCTGCGCGCCCACAAGCACCGCGACGGCGTCGTGCCCTCCTTCTTCGTCACCGACCGGCGCATGGGGGTGGACTTCGGGCTGCTGGCCTCCGACGGCCGCCCCCTCACCGAACGCCAGCTCAAGGCCGCCCTCGGGGAGCAGGCCCACCACAGCACCGCGACCGACTACCGCCGCGCCGTCGATGCCCGGCTGTTCGGGCTCAAGGAACGTTACGTCCAGCTCCTCGACCTGCTTCTGGCCCTGCGCCGGCCGCTGCTCGCCAAGGACCTCGACCCGGAGAAGGTCTCCGAGACCCTCACCAGCGGCCTGAGCCCTGTCGACGAGACCCTCCTGGACCAGGCCGCCCGCGACTTCGCCAACCTCGCCGCCGTACAGCGCCGTTTCGACAGCGCCAACGCCGCGCACGAGGCCGTCGGAACTTTCCTCGGCGAGTACTCCGCCTACCTGACCGCCAACGCCCGGCGCCGACTGGGCCGTATCCGCACGGCCGCCGACCAGGCGGGCGAACACGCCCGTGCCGTCACCGGGGCCGCGGCCGAACACGACCGCGCCACCCTCGCCCGCGAGGAGGCCCGCACCGAACAGGAACGCCACGAGGCCCGCGGCGGCGAGCTCGCCGCCCAGATCAAGGCCCTGGAGGCCGACGAGGCCCTGACCGACCACGCCGGCCTGCGAGAGCGGAGCAACACCGCACAGGAGAACGGCCGCCGCCTGAAGGCCCAGGCAGAACGCCTCGACGGGCGTGCCCACGAGATCGCCGGGCTGCGCACCGAGGCCGACCGGGTCGCCGAACGTATCGAACGCGACCGCGCCACCGCCCAGCGCCTTTCCGCCGAACTCACCGACGCCGCCCGCCGGGCCGGGATCGACCACGACGCC
>NZ_ANBF01000084.1:46473-47714 GCF_000341025.1 Nocardiopsis salina YIM 90010
GACACCGCCCGTGCCCGTAGCGCCGCACGCCGGGGCGACGTCGACACCGTCCTCGAACAGCTCGACGCCCTGGACGCGGCCGAAGCGGTCCGGGCGCGCGCCGACTCCGACACCGCCCGCGCCCGCGCCGACCTGGAGGAGCACGAGAGCTCCGGCGCCGCCGCGGAGGAGGAACTCACCGGGCTGCGCGCCTCCGCCGCCGAGGCCGTACACGCCTGGGCGGACCGATGGGAGCTGGTCGGGGACACGGGACGCGATGCCCTCCTGGCCGCCCTCGACCGCTGCGGGGACCCCGGTGCCCCCACCCTCGCCGAGGTCCTGGGCGAACACACCCGCACCGCCCAGCTGCAGACCGCCGCCCGCCTGCACGGACTCGAGTCGGAGGAGGCCGAGGCCACCGCCGGCCTCGACCGCCTGACCGCAGAACGCGCCGACATCGCCGCCGAACGCGACGACGCACCCCCCGCCGACCCTTTGCGCACCGCCCACCGCGAGGACCGCGCCGGCGCACCCCTGTGGCAACTCGTGCGCTTCGCCGACGGCGTCGCCGAGGACCGAGCGGCCGCCCTCGAGGGCGCCCTGCACGCCGCCGGGCTCCTCACCGCCTGGATGCACCCGGGGCCGGAACAGACCCGGAGCGCCCTGGCCGACGGGGGCAGCGACGCCTACCTGCTGCCCTCGGCCGCACCGCATGACGGCCCCACCCTCGCCGACGTCCTGGTGCCCGAGGACCAGGACCGCGTCCCCGCAGCAACCATCACCGACCTGCTCGCCTCCGTGCCCCTGCACGGGAACGGGGACGCCGCCGACGCCGGGGGAGTGGACACCCGCGCCCGCTTCGGCCTCGGCGTGCTCGTGGGCGCCCACCCCAAACCGGCCGCCGAGTTCATCGGTGCCACCGCCCGCGCCCACCGCCGCAGCGAACGCCTCGCCGAGTGCGACACCCGACTGGCCGAGCTCACCGCGCACCGCGACCGGCTCCGCGAGAGCATCGACCGGGCCCGGGAACGCCAGAAGGACCACGAACGCGCCCGCGCCGACCTGCCCGACACCACACCCGTGGCCCGGGCCGTCCGCGAGGTCGAGCACCGCTCCACCCTCCTGGCCTCGGCCCGCTCCACCGCCGCCCGCCTGGCCCGCACCCTCGACGCCGCCGTCGCCGACGTCGACGCCCACCGCGCCCGCGTGCGCGCCGTGGCCGCCGAACGGGCCCTGCCCGCCGACCGGCCGGGGGTCGAGGA
>NZ_ANBF01000085.1 GCF_000341025.1 Nocardiopsis salina YIM 90010
TCGCACCGACGCCGCCGAGTACGAACGCGATCTCGACCAGCGGCGCGAGACCGTCGACCGCCTCACCGGGACGCTCGAGGGCGAACGCGAGGACCTCGCCGCCCAACAGGCCGCCCACGAGGAGGAGACCGCCGAGATCGCCGCCCTCGAGGCCGCCATCGACGCCCCGGTCAAAGAGATCCTCGCCCGCCTCGAAGGCCTGCGCGCCGACCGCCGCGGGGCCGACACCGCCGCACGCGAGGCCCGCACACGCGCCGAGGAGGAGAACACCCGCGTCATCCAGGCCGACACCCGGCGCGAGGAGGGCCACAAGTACCTCACCCACGCTCTGGAGAGCCTCTATGAGCAGGTGGAGTCGCTCGGCGAGTTCACCCAGCCCGCCGTGCGCACCGTGCTGGGAGTGGAACCGGGGGCCGCATGGTCGGACCGCCACACCTGGCCCTCACCCGAGGACGCCGCCCGGCGGGTCCTGAACGGCGAGGTCGCCACCGTTCTGGCGACCCTGCCCGAGAACGTCGCCGCGCACGTCAGCGCCTTCGAGGAAGCCCTCGCCCCGCTCACCGGCAACGGCGACAAGGACGAGCGCGCCACCGCCACCCGCATGTCCAACGCCCTGCGCACCTTCCAGGAGACCCTGGGCGGCGACGCAGAGGGGTACCGCGTCGACCACGAGGTCGGTCCCACCGGTGTGATCACCGTCTTCGTCAATGACGAGAACGGGCGCAACCCCGTCTCCGTGTTCGCACGCACCATCGCCGACCGCGTGGAGGAACAGGGGGCACTCCTGCGCGAGGAGGAACACCACGTCCTGGAGGACGAGCTCCTCGGCGGCATCGCCCGGCAGATCCACGAACGCGTGCGCGCCGCCCGTGACCTCGTGCGCGCCATGGACCGCGACACCCGCGCCCGTCCCATGTCCTCGGGCACCCGCATCGGTATCCGGTGGGCGCGCTCGGACGGGCTCAACGACCGCGAACGCCTCGCCTCCCAGCTGGTCAAACGGGATGAGGCCGGGCTGGGAGCCTCCGGGCTGGCCGAACTGCGCGCCGTGCTGCGGGACATGATCCGAGACCACCACGCCGCCCACCCGCGGTCCAGCTACAAGCAGGTGCTCGGCGCGGTGCTGGACTACCGGCGCTGGTACCGCTTCGAGCTGCGCCTGGCCGTTCCCGGCCAGGAGGAGGTCAAGCTCACCAAGAACAAGCACGAGCAGATGTCGGGCGGGGAGAAGTCCGCAGCGATCCACCTGCCGCTGTTCGCCGCCGCCAACGCGCTGTACTCCTCCGCCGCCTCCACCTGCCCGCGGGTGGTCGCACTGGACGAGGCCTTCGCCGGCATCGACGACCGCTACAAGCCCGAACTCATGGGCCTGACGGTCACCTTCGACCTGGACATGTTCATGACCGGACACGACCTGTGGGTGCACTACGAGAACGTCCCCATGGCCGCCCACTACGACATGCACCACGACAAGGGGTCGCACACGGTCTCGGCGATGCTCATGCTCTGGGACGGAACCCAGACCGTCGACGCCGACGCCGGGTTCGCCGGGAACGAGGAGCTGGCCGCCGAACTCCTGGGGCTGACCCCGAGCCGGTTCGTGCCCCAGTCCACCGAAGGCACGCTGCTCGCCGAGGCCGAGGAGGCCTGAACCGGTCGGTGCGCCGCTCGGCCGGGGAACGGCCGGGAACCTCGCCGCGGCCCATCTTCGTCGCGGTGTTCCCGGGCAACATCTCCCAGTACGTCCACCGGCGCGACGGGGTCGGTCTCGACACCGACGGCACACGGTGCGTGCGCCCGCTGTTCCAGCCGCTGCTCGTGGCGTGGGCGCTGTGGTCGACGGGCGTGCCGAAGAACGAACGCTGAGCACGGCCGGGCCTGCGGGGCCGGTGGTGATGCGGCCCCGCAGGCCCGGCGCGGGCGCCCGGGGTCAGTCGTGGGCGGCTGCTTCGGGGGCCGGTCCGCTCTCCTGACCGGCCCCCTGCTCGGCGGACCGCCCCGGGCCCAGAACGTTGAAGAAGACGTTGAGCAGCAGAGCGGCCGCGGTCGCGGTCACGATGCCCGACTGCAGCAGCATCGACACACCCTCGGGCAGCACGTCGAAGAAGGCCGGCGAGGCGATCGAGACGATGCCCAGGCCCAGCGAGACTGCCACGACGATCATGTTCTGGTTGCCCTCGTAGTCGACCCGGCCCAGGGTCTGGACCCCGGCGGCCGCCACCGACCCGAACAGGACCAGGCCCGCACCGCCCAGCACAGGGGGCGGGATCATCGCCACGACCTGGCCCAGCATCGGGAACAGGCTCATGAGGATCAGGAACACACCGCTGGTGGCGACCACGTAGCGGCTCTTGACCTTGTTCAGTGCGATCAGGCCGATGTTCTGACTGAAGGTGCTGCCGGGGAAGGAGTTGAGCAGTGGGCCCACCAGCGCGGTGGAGACGTCCGCGCGCAGGCCGTCGGCCATCCGGCGGCTGTCGACCCCGGTGCCCACGACCTTGCTCATCGCCAGGATGTCGGCCACGCTCTCGGCCATGATCGCGATCATGACGATGCACATGGTCACGATCGCGGCGATCTGGAACTCGGGCGGGCCGAAGTGGAACGGTTCGACGAAGGAGACCGCCGGTCCGTCGCCGACCGCTGAGAAGTCCACCTGGCCGAAGGGGATCGCCAGCAGGGTGCCCAGCACCAGGCCGAGCAGGATCGAGGCGCGGTTCCACACCCCGGGGAGCACCTTGCTCAGCACGAGCGTGATGGCGAGCGTGGCCGCGGCCAGGCCCAGCCCGGTTCCGGTGGGGGCGCCCGAGGGATCCTCGTCGACGATCCACCCGACGGCCACCGGGATCAGCGTGATGCCGATGACGGTGATGACACTGCCGGTCACGACCGGTGGGAAGAAGCGCAGCAGGTTCGCGACGAACGGCGCCACGAGGATGCCGAACAGCCCCGCCACCATCGACGCGCCGAAGACCGCGGGCAGGCCGCTCTGGTCGGCGATCGCCGTCATCGCCGTGACCGGGGTGAAAGAGGCACCGATGACCATGGGCACCCGCGCGCCGAACCGCCACACGCCCAGGGTCTGCAGCAGGGTCGCCAGCCCGCTGACGAGCAGCGCCGCGCTGACGATGAGCGCGGTCTCGGACGGGTCCAGGCCCACCGCGGTGGCCATGACCAGTGGGGGAGCGATGACGCCCGCGTAGAGCGCCAGCACGTGCTGGAGCCCGTACAGGGCCATCAAGCGGGCCGGGGGTCTCTCGTCCTCGGGACGCTCGGCGGTTTCGTGCTCGCGCGGCGCGGACGCGGCGCCGCGTTCCCCCCGGAGGAGCTTCATGTGCGGGACCTTCCAGAACAGTGCGCGGACACCAAATCATCGGATGATCCAACTGAGATGCGCAAATCGGTGCAAACGGTTGGATGAAAATACGATGCACGCTGTCCGCACGCGCCATGGCGTTGCGTGGTCGCCGTCAGTCGCGCGGCGCGATCGGCAACGCCGGTGCAGCAGTGCTTCGTGCCCGCATCCGTGCTCGAGGTGTGGCCCCGGCCTCACCCCGGCGCTGTGCCGCACCGCCCGAGGCCGTGAGCGGAGTCACGGTCACCGGGGCGAGGGCGACAGGGCTGCCCCACAGCGGTCCCACACCTGGTGCGAGGGCAGCGCAACCCCGTGCGGGAGGAGGGAAGAGCCAGGTCGCTAGCATGACGGGGCGGCGCCGGCCCGGGCGGGCGGTGACCGTTCGGGACGCGGAACCCGCCGGTCCCGGGGCACCTCCACGGGAAAGCACACCGATGACCCTCATCTCGCGCGTCGCCGCCTTCGCAGGCCGCTGGTTCGCCCTCCTCGTCCTGGTCGCGGCCGCGGCCGCCCTGGTCCGGCCCGAGTACACCGCGCCCCTGGCCGAGTACACGTCCTTGTTCCTCGGCGTCATCATGTTCGGGATGGGCCTGACCCTGCGCCCGGCCGACTTCGCAGTGGTGGTCACCCACCCCAAGGCCGCGCTCATCGGCATCGCGAGCCAGTACACGATCATGCCGCTGGCGGGGTGGGGCATCGCCCACGCCCTCGGCCTGCCGCCCTTGCTCGTGGTCGGCATGATCCTCGTCGGCGCCGCACCGGGCGGGACCGCTTCCAACGTCATCGTCTATCTGGCACGCGGAGACGTCGCTCTGTCCGTCGCCATGACTTCGGTCTCGACGATGCTCGCCCCGCTGGTCACCCCGCTGGTCGTGCTCGCGCTCGCAGGGCGCACCCTCGAGGTCCCGGCGGGGGAGATGTTCGGGACGATCCTGGGAGTGGTCCTGGTCCCGGTCCTGGCCGGACTGGCGCTGCGCACCTTCGCCGACCGCTGGATCAGCCCGGTCCTGCCCGTGCTGCCACTGGTGTCGGTGGTCGGCATCATGCTCGTGGTCGTCGGTGTGGTGGGGGCCAACGCCGACGACATCGTGGCCACCGGTGCGCTCGTCGCGCTCGCCGTCGTGTTGCACAACGCTTTCGGTCTGGCGCTGGGCTATTTCATCGGGCGGCTCGGAGGGCTGCCCGAGCCCGGCCGGCGGGCCCTCGGCGTCGAGGTGGGGATGCAGAACTCCGGGCTGGCCGCAGCCCTGGCGACCACCCACTTCTCGCCTCTGGCTGCGCTGCCCGGTGCCCTCTTCTCGGTCTGGCACAACGTATCGGGGGCTCTCCTGGCCACCTACTGGTCGCGTCGGGCCCCGGACGAAGCCGAGGGCGCCTCACGGCGTCAGACGCAGGGCTGATGCGCTCGGGACCCGACGGTCGAGCGTCCGGTCCGAGCATATCCCGTGTTTTATGTCCGCTTTGTCGGTTAGGACAGGATCGGCAACAACCGGACGCCGGCGGCGACCCCGCCGGTGCGGAGCAGAAAGGCCGAGGGTGAGCGAACCCCGTCACGTATTGGACCGCATCTACTCCCTGAAGAGCCCGGCCGAGGCCGAGGGCGCCTACGACGAGTGGGCCGAGACCTACGACCACGACACCACCGAGGGCCTGGGCTACGTCGCGCCCCAGCGCGCCGCCGAGCTCCTCCGGGACCTGCTGCCCGACAAGCCCCGTGCCGAGGTGCTCGACGCGGGCTGCGGCACGGGCCTGGTCGGACAGTCGCTGTCCGGGCTCGGTTTCGAGGTCGTCGACGGCATCGACCTGTCCACGGCCATGCTGGACCGGGCGCGGGACAAGGGTGCCTACCGCAACCTCGACAAGGCCGACATGAGCCGTCGCCTGTCCATCGCCGACGACAGCTACGACGCGGTGATCTGCGTGGGTACCTTCACCGAGGGCCACGTCGGACCCAAGGGGATCGACGAGCTCGTGCGCGTGGCCCGCCCCGGCGCACCCCTGGTCCTGACCATCACCGACGCGGTATGGGAGGCGGACGGCTTCGCGGCCCACGTCGCCGCACTGGACCACGTGGCGGTGGAGCAGACCGCCCCCGGCAGCGTGTACCACGTCATCACCTGCAACCAGGTGGTCCTGCGCGTCCGGTGACCCCGCTCTCCGGGCGCGGTCCGGCGGTCGCGGACACCGGGGATCCGCACCTCTACCGGACCTTGCGCCCGGCCCCGGCACGGGGGCCGCGACGGCAACGACCGTCGGCGGCCTCCGCGCCGGTCAGACCATCAGTTCCCGGGGCCGGAATCTCCTGATGGGGTGGGTGTTCCCGGGCCCGAGGCGCACCCGGGCGGCCTCTCCTCCGCCCCTCGCCGCGCCGCCCGTGTGCGGCACGGCCCTTCCGCCCGGTACCGGTGCGGACCGGATCATCCGGAGGGCGCGGCCACTCCGGGAAAGCGGTGGTTGCTGGAGTTTTCCGCAACCATCCCCAATTGCCCCGGAACATACGTTGCATGTGCTGACCCGGGCGAATTCTCTGTGATCAGCGATCGAATGAAGCCCCGGCGGCGCCCCTCCCTCTTCCCGATCGTTCGCGACCGATGAAGTTTTCCGGTGGAATGGAGCGAACGCACTTTTCAGGGGTGATTTACTCGGTTTCGTTCCCTGCAGGTGGAAAGCGGCCTACGCCCCCGTCACGCCGTGGCGCGCCGAATCGACGGGCAGGAGCGGGGGACCGGTATAGCCTCGCCCACAAGAAAAAGCAGGGCAGAGCGGCACCGTCGAGCACAGGTGTGCCCGGAAACAGGTTCCGCCCTGTACCGCACCCGGCACGATATCTCGCGGCGGGTGCGGAGAATCGACGGCGAGGTCCGGGGGTATCCCATGCGGTTGTTCCAGCGAGGTGTGCGTTATCTGGGTCGGCACCGGAAGGAGACCCTCGGTGCCGTGGTCTCCGGAGGGGTCGGCCTGACGGTACTGCTCGCTCTCACCGGGGCGCTCACCTGGACCGCTGCGGTCCAGACCCTCGCCTGGGGCACGCTGGCACTCGGCACCGGCCTCGCCCTCGCCCTGCTCCTGCGCCTGGACGAGATCACTGGGGACGTGCGGCGGGCCGTCTTCGGCGGCGGAGCCCTGCTCACCGCACAGGAGATGGCCGGTGTCGCCCAACACGCCAAGCAAGCACGCGTGCGCGCCGACGACCTCTACGAACAGGGACACATCCGGGAGGCCGTGGACGAGCTCGTGCCCTACGCCGCCTTCGACGACGAGGCCGACCTGGTCCGGCGCCGCATCATGAGCGAACGGCGCGCCCTCGGCCCCCTCACCGGCCTGCCCGAACACACCACCGCCGTCCAGGAACCGGTACCCGGTCGGGTACTGCACCTGGTCTCCAACGCGCTGCCCAACAGCCAGGTCGGCTACACCGTCCGCACCCACCGCATCGTCACCGCCCAGCGCGAGGCCGGCCTCGACCCGCACGTGGTGACCTTCCCCGGCTGGCCGATCAAGGCCCACTGCGACACCGCGCCCGTGCGCGAGGTCGACGGGATCCCCTACCACCGGGTGCGCCCGGGACAGCAGATCCGGCCCGGGCTCCAGGAACGCATCGATGCCGCCGTCACCGACGTCACCGCGCTGGCCCGCCGCCTGCGCCCCGCCGTCCTGCACGCGGCCAGCGACCACAAGAACGCCACCGTCGCGCTGCACGTCGGCCGGGCCCTGGGCATCCCCGTCGTCTACGAACTCCGCGGGTTCCTCGAGGAGACCTGGATCTCCGGGGAAGGGGACGCGTCCCGACGCGGGACCGAACGCCACCACCTGCTCGTCGAACGCGAGACCTCGGTCCTGCGCCAGGCCGACGCCGTGGTCACTCTCGCCCGCACGATGCGCGAGGAGATCGTGTGCCGCGGCGTCGACCCCGAGCGTGTCGTGCTCGCACCCAACGCCGTCGACACCGACCTGCTCGAGTCCCGCCCCGACGGCGACGCCTTCCGCGCCGCACACGGCATCGACCCGAACGCGTTCGTCATGGGATCGGTCTCCACCCTCACGCACTACGAAGGGTTCGGAACGCTCATCGAGGCCGCCGGCCACCTGCACGACCGCGGCCTGCCGGTCCAGGTGCTGCTGGTCGGTGACGGGGCCGCCCGCCGCGAGCTGATCGCGCGGGTCCGCGACCTCGGACTGGAGCAGATCTGCGTGCTGCCCGGCAAGGTCGGCCCCGACGAGGCCCTGCACGCCCAGGCCGCCCTCGACGTGATGGTCGTGCCCCGCCTGGACCGGCGCGTGTGCCGCCTGGTGACCCCGCTCAAACCGGTCGAGGCCATGGCGCTGGGTACCCCGGTGGTCGCCAGCGACCTGCCCGCCCTGCGCGAACTCCTCGACGAGGGCCGCACCGGAACCCTGGTTCCGCCCGAGGACCCCGCCGCGCTCGCCGACGCCGTCGCCGACCTGGCCGAGGACCCCGACCTGCGCCGGCAGCAGGCCAAGGCCGCCCGCGAGCAGGTCCTGGACACCCGCACCTGGGCCCGCAACGCCGAGGTCTACCGTGACCTGTACGCAAGGCTCGGCGTCGCGCCCTGATGCACCGCGGGCGCCCGGCCACGCTCGACCGGGCGCCCGCAACGATCAGTCCCAGACGAACGCAGAACGCCGGTGGGGCCCTGCGTCGCGGTCGCGTACGAACAGTTCCGGCGAATCCTCCTCCACCGCCTTGACGTCGGCGAACACCAGGCGCAGATGCGAGCGCAGGTGTCTCTCCGCGGTGGCCGCGTCCCCGGACACGGCGGCGTCGAAGATGGCGTGGTGTTCTTCGGTGAGCCTGCCCAGTTCCGGGATCTTCCTGATCCCCAGCATCCGTGCCCGGTCCAAATGGCTCTTGGCCGCCGACACCGTCGACCACGACGACTCGTGCCCCGCGAGATCCATCAGTCCACGGTGGAATTCCTCATCCAGTGCGAAGAACGAACGTATATCCTCTCCGGTCTCTTTCTGACGCCGCAGGTTGTCCCGAAGACGGTCCACCTTTTCTTCGTCGAGCGGTGTCGAAAGGGACCGGAGGGATGCCAGTTCGACCGCCTCGCGCAGGAACTGGGCCTCGGCCACCTGTTCAGGGTCGACGCGGGAGACGAAGGTCCCGATCTTGGCGAACACCTCGACGAGCCCTTCTTCCGTGAGGAGCAGCATGGCCTCCCGGACCGGGGTCCTGGACACACCCAAAGCCGCAGCGAGTTCGTTCTCGGAAATGGCGGACCCCGGTGAGAAATCCAGGCCGATGATCTTCTCCCGGACACGGCGATAAACATTGTGCCGTTCACGCTGTCTCGTCGGCTTCGGGTTCTTCATGGTTTCAGTCTATGGGGCCGTGCCCCGCTCCGCTTCGTTGCCGGTGTGTGAACGGGAGATGTCCCACGGGCTTGACAGGTCCGTAAGCTGCATCACATGATTCTTGCATACAAGCCTTGCATGCAAGGCGGGTCGGGCTGCGGGGAAGGTCCCCGCGGCAGGCCGGAACGAAGGAGCGTGACGACTCATGCCTGAGACAGCTGTGTGGACGGATCCCCGGGGAGCAGGTCGATGAAGGCGGTCGTCGTGCACGGTCCCGCTGATCTGCGGGTCGACGAACGCCCTGTACCAGTGCCCGGCCCCGGGCAAGCCCTCATCCGGGTCGAATGGGGCGGTATCTGCGGGTCGGACCTGTCCTACGTCGCGCGAGGGGCTTCGGGGACCTCGGTGCTCGAGCGGCCGATGGTTCTGGGCCATGAAGTGGCAGGGAGAGTGGAGCAGGTCGGCAGCGGCGTCGAGGGGATACCCACCGGCCTGCGCGCCGCCGTCATGCCGGCCACGTACCCCGACGGTGCCGATCTGCCGGAACGGATCGCGGGCAGGACCAACCTGCACCCGGGGGTGCGTTACCTGGGCTCCGCGGGCTCGGACCCGCACACCGACGGGGGCTTCGCCGAGTACCTCGTGGTACGGGCCGAACAGCTGCGGACCCTGCCCGATTGCGTGGACACCCGGCGCGGTTCGCTCGCGGAGCCGCTCGGGGTCGCCCTGCACGCGGTGCGCCGGGCCGAGAGCGTTCTGGGAGGGCCACTTGCCGGACGTGAGGTGATGGTGAACGGCTCCGGCCCGATCGGGCTGTTGATCACCGCCCTCCTGCGCCATATCGGTGCAGGGCACGTCACCGCCACGGACGTCTCACCGCTGAGCCTGTCGTTGGCCGCGTCGGTCGGCGCCGACCGGACCGTCGACGTGACTGCACAGGACGTGCCCTCGGACATCGAGCTCGTCTTCGAGGCCTCCGGGGCAGCCGGTTCCCTCGGTCCGGTCCTTCGGGCCGTGGCACGCGGAGGAGTGGTGGTCCAGGTCGGGAACCTGCCGACCACATCAGTCGACGCCGTACTCGGTGACCTGGTGACCCGGGAGGTGACCTGGGCCGGCTCCTTCCGGTTCGTCGACGAGATGACCGATGCCATCGAGATGCTCGCGGACGGGCTTGTCGTGGACCCGGTCGTCACGCACGAGTTCGACGCCGCCTCCGCCCGGGAGGCGTTCGCGACGGCCGCGGACGGCTCCGCGGGTTCGAGCAAGGTCCTGATCCGTTTCGACTGAGCTCCCCGCCCCTGCGCAGACCTGGCAACGGAAGCGGCACGCCCCACCGGTTCGATCTGAGGAATCACAGTGAAAAGGCCTCTGGCTCTTCTCTCGGCCGCCGTCCTGGCAGCGGCTCTCACGTCCTGTGACGACGACGTGTCCGACGGGCCCACCACCGTTCTCCGGGTCGGAGGGACCTGGGACGAGGGACACCCGATGTCGGTCGCCGTCGACGAGGTGTTCGAACCGAAGGTGGAAGAACTCTCCGGCGGATCGCTGAGCATCGAGACCTACCACGCAGGTGTGCTCGGGAACGAGGACGGGCTCTGGGACGGGGTGCGTAACGGGAGCATCGACACGGTGGTCATCGGGTCGGTCATGAACCAGGAATACCCGACCATGCTCATCTCGGACTGGCCGTTCCTCTACCGCGACCTGGAGCACGCCAGAGACGTCTGGACCGGTGGCATCGGCGACGACCTGGCCGCGGAGTTCGAGGAGGAATTCCCCTCGACATACCTCCTCGGGTGGGGGCCGAACGGGGCCAGGACGTTCTCCTCCAGCCGGCCGCTCGAAGAGGTCGACGACCTCGAGGGCCAACGGTTCCGTGTCCCCGCGAACCCGATCCACATCGGGATGACCGAACAACTGGGTGCGAGCCCCCAGGTGATCCCTCTGGGCGAACTGTTCACCGCATTGGAGACCGGTGTCGTCGACGGCCAGGACAACGGCATGGTCACCATCACCAGCGAGGCGATGCACGAGGTCCAGGACTACGTCTACGAGACCGACCACATCATCGCCACACTGCAGCTCATCATCAGCGCCCCCGTCATGGACGGGCTGACCGAACAGGAACAGCAGATCGTGCGGGAGGCGGCATCGGAGGCCACCGACGCCGCCTGGGACCGGTACCTCGAGAGCGTGGACGACGACCGTGCGTTCCTCGGGGAGAACGGTGTGACCGTCACCCGGCTCGGCGACTCCGATCGCGAGGAGATGATCGACCGGCTCGCCCCGCTCTACGAGCGGCTCTACGCCGAGAACGACTGGGCCGAGGATCTCGTGGCCGAGATCGAAGCCGTCGAATGACCCTGCCCCGCCGGGCCAGAGCGCTCCCCCTTCCCGGGCGCAAGGAAGAACTATGAAACGAACTCTCAACACCCTCTTCCGGGGCGTGGAGATCCTCATGGCCGTGTTCCTGGCTGCCATGGTTCTCCTCGTATTCGTCAACGTGATTCTCCGATACTTCTTCGCGACCGGCCTCGCGTGGTCGGAAGAGGTCGCTCGCCTGTGTTTCATCTACCTCGTCTACCTGGGGGCGGTCGGAGCTTTTCGGGAGAACCGTCATCTCGGGATGCACAGCCTCGTGCAACGGGTGCCGAAAACCGTTCAAAAGGTGCTCTACACGCTGGTACAGGCCATCATCGTCTGGGTGATGGTCCTGCTCGTTCTGGGAAGTTGGGACCTGGCCGTGCAGAGTCTGGACGACCGGTGGGTGGCGACGCAGTACCCGAAGTTCCTGATCCACGGGATCGGGGTCGTCACGGGCGCAGCGATATCACTGATCGCACTCGCCAATCTCTACCGCCTTTTTGTCATGAGAATGACGATGGGTGATCTTCTGGAGATCCCCGAGGATTCCGGTGAGGACCTCACGGGTGGGGCCGCGAACGAGGGAAGAGGACAATGCCGGTCCTGACACAGATCTTCGCCTACCTCGTCGGGGCCATCGCCATCGGCGCCCCCATCGCCTTCGCCCTGTTGTTCTGCGCGATGGCGACCGCCGTCTACTTGGGCGGAACGGCAGACGCTCAGGTCATGGCCTCCCAACTCATGCGGGGCACCGACTCGGTGGCGATGATGGCCCTGCCGTTCTTCATCCTCGCCGGAGAGCTGATGAACCGCGGCGGACTCACACGGCGCATCATCGCCCTGTGCAGCGTCACCGTGGGCCGGGTGCGCGGCGGCCTGGGGTACGTGGCGATCCTCGCGTGCCTGCTGTTCGGGAGCCTCGTGGGTTCGGCCGTGGCCAGCACCGCAGCACTGGGCGCCATCCTCATCCCGATGATGGCCACCGCCGGCTTCGACCGGGCGCGTTCGGCCGGCCTGGTCGCGAGCGCGAACCTGGTCGCCCCGATCATGCCGCCCTCGGTGCCCCTGATCATCTACGGGGCGACCGCCGGTGTCTCGATCCAGTCGTTGTTCCTGGGCGGGATCGCCCCCGCGGTCTATCTGACGGTCGCCATGTGCATCGTCTGGTTCTTCGTCTCCCGTTCCGAGGGAGACATCCGCCACGACGAACCCCGCCCCGGAGCGAAGGAGATCACCAGAATGGTCCTGGGCGCCGCTTGGGCGCTCATGCTTCCGGTGATCATCCTCGTGGGCCTGCGCGGAGGCGTCTTCACCACGACCGAGGCCGGTGTGGTGGCCGTCGTCTACGCACTGTTCGTGGGCGGGGTCATCTACCGCGAATTCAGCGTCGGAACGCTCTTTCGCAGTCTGATCGCTGCGGCCAAGATGTCGGCGGTCGTCATGTTCCTCGCCGCGGCCGCCCAGGTGATGGCCTACTACATGACCATCTCCGGCCTGCCCGACATGATCGCCGGTGCCATGGGCGGTCTGGTGTCCAACCCGACGCTGTTGCTGTTGGTCCTGATGCTGTTCGTCATCCTCATCGGAACAGTGCTGGACGTGGTGCCCACCATTCTGATCGTGACGCCCATCGTCGTCCCGTTGCTCGACGCCGCCGGCGTCGACCTGGTCTATTTCGGCATCATCTTCACTCTGGCCAACGTCCTCGGGCTGATCACCCCGCCCGTCGGCCCTTCGCTGAACGTCGCGTGCGCCACTGGAAAGGTCGGCATGGACCGGGTCATCAGACCGGTTCTGCCGTACTTGGTGGCGCAGACCGCTCTGGTGCTGTTGATGGTGCTGATTCCGGAGCTGGTGACGGCACCGCTGGGCTGGCTGGAGAACCTCTGATGTTCCAACGCCGACCACGAAAATCCCGAAGTGAGGTAAGACCATGAAAATCACCGATGCACGGGTCGTCGTCTCCTGCCCGGGCAGGAACTACGTCACCTTGGTCATCGAGACCGAGGACGGCGTCACCGGGGTCGGGGACGCCACCCTGAACGGCCGCGAACTGGCCGTGGCCTCCTACCTGGAGGACCACCTGTGCCCGCTCCTGAAGGGACGCGACGCCCGACGGATCGAGGACACCTGGCAGTACCTCTACAAGGGGGCTTACTGGCGCCGCGGCCCCGTGACGATGACCGCGATCGCGGCCGTGGACGTCGCGCTCTGGGACATCAAGGGCAAGGTCGCGGGGATGCCGGTCTACCAGCTCCTCGGTGGGGCGGCCCGCGAGGGCGTGATGGTGTACGGGCACGCCAGTGGCGACACTCTGGACGAACTGAGCAGCGATTTCCAGGCACACCTGGACCAGGGGTACAAGGCCGTCCGTATCCAGGCGTCGGTTCCAGGGCTGGACCACACCTACGGCATTGCCCCGTCGGACGGATCGGTCTACGAGCCCGCCGGCGGGAGCAGGCCCCAGGAGGACCGCTGGGAGACCACCGCCTACATCGATTTCGCGCCGGAGATGTTCGCTCGGATCCGGAAGGAGTTCGGCTACGGGGTGCACGTCCTGCACGACCTCCACCACCGGCTCACGCCGATCGAGGCCGGACGCATCGGCCGTGCCCTGGAGCCGTACCGGCCGTTCTGGATCGAGGACCCGACACCGGCCGAGGACCAGAGCGCCTTCCGCCTGATCCGCCAGCACACGACCACACCGATCGCGGTCGGGGAGGTCTTCAACTCGATCTGGGACTGCCAGCAGCTGATCACCGAGCGGCTCATCGACTACATCCGCGCGTCGGTCTCGCACGCCGGGGGCATCACTCATCTGCGCAGGATCTTCTCCCTGGCCGACCTCTACGGCGTGCGCTCGGGTTCCCACGGGGCGGGTGACCTCTCCCCGGCGTCGTTCGCCGCCGCGCTCCACGTGGACCTGAGCATCCCCAACCTCGGGATCCAGGAGTACATGGGACACCGTTCGCCGGCCGAGGAGGTCTTCACCAGCTCCTACTCGGTCGAGGACGGTCACGCCCACCCCGGTGATGCGCCCGGCATCGGTGTGGAGTTCGACGAGGAGGCCGCCGCCCGGTTCCCGTACGAGCCCAGGTACCTCCCGATCAACCGCAGGCTCGACGGGACGGTGCACGACTGGTGACCGGACACGACACCCACCACGAATACGACGTCGTCGTCCTCGGCGAGGTGCTCGTCGAGGTCTCCACGGAGGAGGCCTTCGCCGACGCGGTGCCCGCAAGGATCGGTTTCTCGGGGGACGCACTCAACGTCGCCGCCGCAGCGGCCGCTGCCGGGGCGAGGGTCGGGCTGGTCACCGTCGTCGCCGACGACGAGCTCGGTGGGGCGGTGGTCCGCAGGGTCGGGGCGCTGGGCATCTCGACGGACCTGATCGTCACACGCCCGGGGCAGCAGGGCGTCTACTTCGTGCACAGCGACCCCGCGGGAGAACGGGAGTTCTCCTACGCCCGAACCGGTAGCGCAGGATCGACGCTCTCGCCCGGCGATGTGGACACCGGTGTTCTGCGCGACGCGGGTGCCGTCATCGCGAGCGGCATCACCTGTGCGCTCTCGGACACCGCCCGGCAGGCGGTGTTCGCCGCCGCCGAAGCAACGTCCGGGTTCATCTTCGACCCGAACTTCCGCGCGCGACTGACCACCGCGCGGGCCGCGCAGGAGACCCTCGAGGTACTGGCACCGCTCTCGTGGGTGATGACCCCCTCGCACCCGGGGGAGACGGCGGAGCTCCTTGGCGCCCACTCCGCACGCACGGCTGCGGACACGCTCCGCGGCAAGGGGGCCGAACACGTGGCGGTGACCTGTGGTGCGGAGGGCGTCCACCTCCTGCACCCCGGGGGAGCACACTGGATCGACTCGGTCCCGGCACCAGCCCTCGTCGACCAGACCGGCGCCGGTGACTCCTTCGTCGGAACCTTGGGCGCACGCATGGCCCTGGGGGAGGGCTTTGAGAACGCGGCCCTCCTCGGAACAGCGGCCGCTTCCCTGGCCGTCGGCGGACGCGGAGGTACCGGCGTCGTCCCCACCCTGGACCGCACGCGCGAGCACGCTGTGCACCGAGGTCCCGCAGACCTTCGTCCCCATGGAGGCGGATCATGAGCCCCCGTCTGAACCGAGGAACACCGGAAGCAGTGGAGGACGAACGCGAGCAGGACGCACTGCTGATCGTCCACCTGGGCTTCGGCGCCTTCGCCCGAGCCCACACCGCCGTCTACACGGAGGAGGCCAACCGGGCGGAGGGCGGCTCGTCCTGGGAGATCGTCGCCGTGACGCAGCGTTCCAACACCGTGGTCGACGAGCTCGCGCCCCAGGACGGGCTGTTCAGCGTGCTCGAGGAGGGCGAGGGCGCCGCGGACCCGCGCCTGATCACCTGTGTGCGGGAGGTGTTGTCCGGGCCGGACCGGTCGGAGACCGTGGTCGAGCGGATCGCTGACGACCGGACCCGGGTCGTGGCCCTGACCATCACGGAGAAGGGATACCGCGCAGTCCCGGGAACCGGCCGGGCCGACCTGGACGACCCCCTGGTGCGGGCCGACCTGCAGAACCGGGCGCCGACGACCGCTGTGGGACAGATTGTTCGGGGGTTGCAGCGCCGCGCCGACCGGGGCGGCGCACCGATCACCGTCGTCTCCTGCGACAATCTTCCGGCCAACGGGCGGTTGACGTCCGGTGTGGTCGTCTCCTTCGTGGAAGCACTCCCGGAGGCGGAACGGGTCGCACTGCTGGCCTGGATCGAGCAGAACACGGCCTTCCCGAACACCATGGTCGACCGCATGGTGCCGCAGCCGACCCCGGCTGTACGCGCCCGCGCCGCGGGTTGGTTGGGGGTCCGCGATGCCGGGGCGGTCTCCTGCGAGCCGTACAGACAGTGGGTGGTCGAGGACGCTTTCGCGTCGCACCGCCCGGCGTGGGACAAGGCCGGGGCTGTCTTCGGGGGCGATGTCGAAGCCTGGGAGAACACGAAGCTGCGAGTGCTCAACGCGAGCCATTCCCTCCTGGCTTACCTGGGCCTGTTCGCGGGGCATGCGAGCATCAACGAGGCCGTGGCGGACGAGACCTTCGCCGGCGTGTGCCGGGCCATGCTCACCGAGGAGGTCGTGCCGACGCTCGACGTGCCGCGCGGTGTGGACGCCGAGGACTACTGCGCCTCGGTGCTGCACCGCTTCGCCAACCCCGCGTTGGGCCACACCACGGCCAAGGTGGGTTCCGACGGGTCGCAGAAACTGGGCCCCCGCCTGCTGAGTACCGCGCGCCTCTGCCTGGACGCCGGCATCGAGCCCCGGTGGACGGCGCTCGCAGTCGCCGCGTGGATGTACCACGTGGTGACCGGGGGAGCGACGACCGAGGACGAACCGCTCGCCGGCCGGTTGAGGGAGGCCGTCGGTGAACGGAGCTCCGCCGAGGAGACCGTGAGGGCGTTGCTGAGCTGCAAGGGGGTCTTCGACGAGACGACCGGGGGCGACCCGGGCTTTCGCGCGGCGGTCACGCGGTGGTACGCGGTCCTGTGCTTCGGTGGCCTCGGTGCTCTGAGGGAGGAAGTGGCGCTCCACCACGCCGCACCCTGACGCCTGCGCCCCCGCAGGGCTCGCGCGGAAGCGCTCACCGGTGCTGTGTCCCGGTGGCCCATGTGAGCTCGAACAGGCTCAGGACCGCCTTGTACAGGGTGCCGTCGGACTGCAGGAACAGACAGGGGGAGTGCCTTCCATGAGTGTGCTCGCCGTAGAAGGTCAGGTGGGCACCGCGGTCGGTGGCGACCAGTCGAAAGGTGTGGGGCAGGTCGAACACCCTCAGCTCCACAGCCGGATTCTGCTGCACGACGTGTGTGAGATAGGCAAGGTTGGCCCGGACCTGTGCCCGCAGCAGGCCCGGACCGAACCCGGGATCGGTCCGGGCGAGGCTCTCCTCACGCCGGCTCAGCCACGTGCCCGTTTCTGCGGGGTCCGGTAGAAGGACCTGCACCGGGACGCCGCCGTCGCCCCACACGGGGGTGAACGTGTCCCGCGTGAGTGTGTTGCCGCGCCCGGTCAGGACCTTCACCCACCGTGCCCGTCCCAGTTCCTGCGCCAGGTCGGGCTCGGCCGAGAGCTGCTCACGGTAGGCGCGGGTGATCCCCGTGCCGGTGAGACGGGCCAGCAGGCCGACCAACCACCATCGCGGCCGGCCGGCACGGGCCCACCCGACTGCGAACACCAGCCCGGTGGCCACGACGGAGCTGAGCACGCCGAGGAGGAAAGCGGTCACGAGAGCTCCAGGAGGTCGTGGGGGCAGGGGTCGGCAGGTGGCCTGCTCAGCACAGGTAGGGCAAGAGCTCCCGGGCCACGTGTGCGGCGTTCCGTGCCGCCAGGTCGTGGCTGTCGTCGTTCTTGTCCTGGTCGGCGTTGTCGGAGATGCCGCGGATCACCACCCATCCGGGGTTGGTCCCCTCCCCGACGGAGTTCTCCTGCCAGTACTGGCTCAGGCCCCCGGCCTCCATGTCGACCGCCAGGACCTTGTCGTTGTAGTGCGTCAGGTAACCGCGGACCGCGCTGTCCTTGGCAGCGATGACCGCTTCTCCGGAACCGAGCAGCCCGGGCACGACCTCGAACGTGCGTTTCCCGTGCCCCTTCGCCTGCCCCCGGATGGCGGCCGGTTCGCCGTGGTCGGTGAAGTAGGCGTTGACGGCGTGCGCGACGCGTGCCGGTGCCTGTCGTTCCTCGCCTCGTGGCTGTACCTGGTCTCCTTCGGTGATCTTGCGCGAGTCGTAGTAGACGACCCGGGTGGAGACGACGACGTTGCCGATGCGGGCGTGCTCGGGATGCAGACCGCCGCCGATCCCGACCAACAGCCACAGGCGCGGGGAGAAGTGTCGGCGCAGGTTCTCCAGAGCTCCCATCACCGAGCGCTGACCGGGGCTGAGGGCCTGGGTCGCGACGACGGAGACCCGTCCGCTCTCCGTGGCGATCTCGCCGGTGCTGAAGAAGAGGTCGTCGACCTTGTGGGAGCGGCGCAGGCCGAGCCGGTCGACCACGGCCCGCATCTCGCCCGGAAGGATCGTCACTATGCCCACGTCGCGTCGGGCCGAGCCGGCCGCGACGTCGGGGGTGGACGTGCCCGACGGTGACGGTTCCGACTGTGCACCGACCCGGGCGTGGTCGCCGAAGGCGGTGTTGGTGAAGCTATTGGTGCCGCCGAGGTTGACGATGCCGCTGTTGCTGGACGTGGGGTGGTGGCTCATGCTGCGTTCCCGTTCTGTTGGTTGCCGCCTGGTTGCTGGGTGTTGTTCTGGAACTGAGCGTGGTCGCCGAAGGCGGTGTTGGTGAAGTCGTTGGTGCCGCCGAGGTTGACGATGCCGCTGTTGATGATCTGGGTGGCCCTGTCGTCGAATTCGGAGATGTCGACTCCTCTGGATTGGAGGAAGTCGCTGGTCGCCTTGAGCAGGCGCTGTTCGATGTTCTTCATGTGTCCGAGAAGGTGGGTTTTGTCGAACTGGACTTTGCTCCACTCCTGAGCCCGGTCCTGGCGGACACTGAGACGGCTGCCGATGGGGACATTGCGGATGGGGGTCAACGTCCTCTCGCGACGGAAGAACCAGACAGATGTGCACAGGGAATAGAAGTACTTGACTATGTGCGGCAGCCTCGTCAACTCCCGTGAGAGGAAGAAGAGAGACGATATCCCCGAGGCAGCGACGGCACGTTTTCCCTTCTGTCCGAATTCCTCGGCTCTCCGGAAGCTGTCGGGGGTGCGTGTCAGAGCGCAGGCGGCAAAGGTCAGGCTGAGGGTGCGGCCACGGACACCTACTTGCAGGAAGACCGTTGCCACGAGCTCGGCACCGGCCTCGGGAACACTCACCTCGAGAAAATGTTGTCTGACGGGGCTCTGCTGGTCGATGACGCGGCGCATCGCACATCTGTCCGGGCGTTCGGCCAACAGGGAGCGGTCGACCGAAACATCCGCCTCCGCCACGTAGATGCGGTCGCGGACCTCGACGGGCAGTCTCACGCTCTCTTCGTCGCTGCGTAGTTCGGTCACGGCCCCACGAAGGTGTTCCACCAGCTCGTGTGTGGCAAAAGGGGGCTTCCGGTGCTCGCGTTGGTGCAGTGGGAGCGAATCGGTGTCCGGACGCAGGAGCTGGATACTCATGGGCGGATTCCACTGGTGGACGAGTTCGCCGGCTCCGATGAAGGGTGAATCCTCACCGAAGAGGGTGAAGACTGCGCTCTCTTCGTCGTCCTCGCCCTTGTGCTCGGGCCTCCGGTAGATCACGCAGGGGTGGTCCTGTTGGTCGGAGACGACTGCTTCCCTGAAGGAGAGCCTTGGCGGGCGTAGGTCCTGCTCTTCCTTGTGCACTTGATTGATGCGGGCCTGGCGGATCGATCCGGCGACCACGGCAACGACGGCGACCGAGCCGAACAGCGCCCCCGCAAGCACCGCTTGGCTCGGGGACCATACGGCAAGAACGCACACGGCACCGGAGAGGGCAGCGGCGCGTATTCCGGTCTTCTTGAGCTGGTCCTTCACCTCATGACGCGTCCGTATGAGGGTCGGCTTCGCCACGCGACGGCGCTTGTTCTTGCGCTTCTTCGAGAAGAGGTCGGGCTCGTCCTCCTCAGTGAGCTCCCTGGACAGCGCGATCGCCCGATCTGCCAACAGCAGCAGCCCGAACCCGCACATGGCCATGGCGCCCGCTACGAAGTGTCCCAACAGGAGCGGAGCGGCGACGGAGGCGAGGAGAGCGAGCCTGACCGACGCCGACAGATGCGCGGCCCACCAGGCGTGGCGCATGACGGGAACGAGGTCGAAGCCGTACGAGGGCGCCACCCTGCGTGAGGGGTTGAGGCAGACCTCGTTGATGACAAGATCACGGAACTTCTCATCGGTGTAGACACCCGCACACAGGTGGCGTGTGGCAGCGGTGGGGGATTGGGTGGGGGGTTCCTGACCTGGGGGTGCATGGAGCGTACTCATGCCGTTCCCTCCCTGAGAGAGGTTATGGTCAAGTTGACCTTAATCAGAGGTCAGCATTTAAGTCAAGGTGACCTTTAAGGGGGATCCGGTGGATGATCGTCTGGTGGGGGCCGTCGGGGTCGAGCTGTCCCTGGTGACCGTGGATCTGGCCATCTTCACGATCAGGGGCGGTGAGCTCGTCGTGCTGCTCGTGGAGAGGGGGACGGAGCCGTTCGCTGGGAAGGCGGCGCTACCGGGCGGCCGGGTGCGGGCGCACGAGACACTGGACGCAGGTGCACGGCGGGAGCTGCAGGAGGAGACAAGTGTCAGCCCCGACCGCCTCCACCTGGAACAACTCGGCGCCTACGGAGCCCCTGGGCGCGACCCGCGGGGCAGAGTGATCACCGTCGCCTACCTCGCGCTCGGCCCCGATCTACCGGTGCCGCGGGGCGGCACAGACGCGGTGCACGCCTACTGGGGGAGGGTGGAGGGTCTGCTCGAGAACCCGGGCAATCTGGCCTTCGACCACGACCACATCGTCGCCGACGCCCTTGAGCGGGTCCGGGGCGAATTCGAGTACACCACTGTCGCCACGGCCTTCTGCCCGGAGGTCTTCACACTCACTGAACTGCGCCGCGTCTACGAACGGGTCTGGGGCCGTTCGCTGGACCCCAGCAACTTCCGGCGCAAGGCGACGAAGGCGGACGGGTTCGTCGAAGCCACCGGACAGCAACGACCCCAGGCGGCCGGGAGGCCGGCTGCGTTGTACCGCCGAGGTCCGGCCCGTCTGCTCAGTCCGCCGTTCCTGCGTACGGCAGACCGCCAGTAGGTGCCTGCGCGCCGACGGTGCCTCTGTCCTGCGAGTACGCACGAAGCCGCCCCTTCCAGCCGAGCTCAGCGGCTCTGGTGCGGGGCTCTGCCGTTGACCATTGCTCGGTCGGGAACGAGCTCACGGCGGTTGCCGGTGCTCAGCCGCCCCTCCGCCTCGAACGGGTCACCCTGCGAGCGCGCGATCAGGACAGCCTCCTAACGCTCGGAGTGCAGGCGCACCAGGAGTGTGCGTTCCCGTGCGCCTTCACCGGTGGAAAGGGTTCCGTTTGCCTTGACGAAGCGCCGTTCGGCGCCCACGATCCTGCCACTCATGCGGACCGTGCCTGCGTGCTCCAGCTCGGGCAGGCGATCCACGGCGCGGTGCAGGATCTCGGCTGCTCCGGGCGCGGTGAGCGGTGCCTCTGCGGACAGGATGTAGCTGTCCCCAGTACGGGGTCCCAGCCGCACGCGTCGCAAGAACGCGTCCACGTCCTTGGAATTGCGCCCGCGGCCCGAATGGAGGCAGTGGTCCAGAACGACTTGCGTTGCCGGGGTGAAGGCACCGCGCATACCCTCCAGCGCGTTGATTCCTGAGAGCAGGGGCAGCAGAGGTGTGGCTCGCTAAGGAGCCTGGAGAGAAGCAAGGACCTCGTCGGTTCTCCTGACTTCGTCGCGATCGTAGGTGCTGACGCTCGCTAGAACCTCGGAGGCGCCGGTTCGCTCGAGAAGGTCGGTGAGTGAGTCCGCCACCTCATCCGGTGTGCCTGCGATCGCGGAGGCCATCGAGTCCTCCACCGCTCGGACCTTCTTGGCGCTGCTCGAGTCGCTGAGCAGCCGGTGCACTTCTTCGACAGGTAGGAGCGCACGAAACTCTCCGACGTCCCGAGAGTCCGCAAGCGCCCAGGCTTCGGGCAACAGCAGGTCGCGAGCGTGCTCCGCGGTCTGCCCGACGGCGACGTCCGCAGACACCACCAGATAGGGGGCAGATGCAGTCGGGCCCGGACGGAAATCCTCGAAGTACGCGGCCAGTCTGTCCGGGTCACGAAGGGCCGGCCCACCGACCACCGCAGGAAGCCCCAGCTCGGCGGCGAGGGACAACCCGCCCTTGATGCCGAGCAGGAACATTGGCGGAGGGTCGACACTGGGGCGGGCGGTGATCTCGGCTCGTCCGGTCAGATACTCCCGGATCTTCTCGACGTCAGCCGGGTACTCGCACTCGTGCAGGGAGGTTCGCCCGAGTGCACGCCGGATCGGAGCGGTGAAGCCGAGCGAGCCACCCAGCCCCAGGTCGATTCTTCCGGGGGAGAGCGCCTCGAGCATCAGTGCCTGCTCGGCGGTCACCAGCGGGCTGTGGTTGGGAACCATGATCCCGCCCGTGCCGAGGCGGATACGGCTTGTGCGGGCAGCGATCGCGGCGAGCAGCACTGCGGGAGCCGCGCCGGCGATGCCTGGGACCGCGTGGTGTTCGGCGGTCCAGAACCGGTGAAAACCGAGTTGGTCCGCGCGTACTGCTCTTTCGACAGTCGTCGCGATCGTCTCCGCGTCGGACTCACCGCTGCGCGTCCGCGTGCGGTCAAGCAGAGAGATACGCATCAGCCATGAGCCCCGTTCGGTCGGTTGCGGCTCCCCACAGCTTTCCACGGCCGGAGCGCGATCGGCTGTGACCCTGCCCACCACTCGAGTGTCCTCGACCTCGGAGGGCAAAGGCCGGAGCCTCCAGGGCAGGTGGCGAAGTCATGGCTGGTCGTGGAGCCGAGCGGAGAGACCGGCACCACGGCGGCCCGCGGCGTCCACCCCCAGTGGCCCGGGGCGCGGCGCATGCGTTACCTTGAGCGGCAGTGACACGGGGTGCCCGGAACACACGGTTCCGGGCTGAGACAACACCCGTCGAACCTGATCCAGTTGATACTGGCGAAGGGATGTCCACACACGGCTGCGCACACCCGCGGCCGCCGGGGCTCGCCTTCGCCCATGTGAGAAAGGCCGTCGATGAGCTCCCCCGACACTGTGATCCCCCTCGAGCAGCAGACGGTCGTCGTCACCGGCGGAGCGCGGGGGCTCGGCTCCCGCCTGGTCCGGGCCTTCCTGGGCCAAGGTGCCCGCGTGGTGGTCAACCACCTCACCAGCGCCGAGGCGGCCCGGGAACTGGCCGCCGCACACCCCGACCGGGCCCTGGCCGTGCGGGCCGACGTGCGCGACCCCGACCAGGTCGGAGCCATGATTGCTGCCGCCGAGGAACACTTCGGCCGTCCGGTCACCACCGTGGTCAACAACGCGCTCGTCGATTTCTCCTTCAACGGCGACGACCGGCCCCACGCCGACACCCTCACTCCCGAACACCTCGACCGGCAGTTCAGCGGCACCGTGCACGGGGCGCTCAACACCGTGCGCGCGGCCCTGCCCGGCATGCGCGCCGGCGGGTTCGGCAGGGTCGTCAACGTGGGGACCAACCTGTTCCAGAACCCGGTCGTGCCCTACCACGACTACACCGCGGCCAAGGCGGCCCTGCTGTCGCTCACCCGCACGCTCGCCCACGACCTGGGCGGCGACGGCATCAACGTCAACATGGTCTCCGGGGGGCTGCTGCGCACCACCGACGCCAGCTCCGCCACCCCCGACGAGGTCTTCGACGCGATCGCCGCCACGACGCCGCTGCGCCGCGTCGTCACCCCGGCCGAGTTCGCCGACGCGGCCCTGTACTTCGCCTCTCCGTGGTCGCGGGCGGTCACCGGCCAGAACCTCGTCGTCGACGGCGGGCTGGTGAAGAACTGATGGCCGCCCACGAGCAGCGACCCCTGCACTTCAACCTGTTCATCCTCGGCTGCGGCCACCACAAGGCCGCCTGGCGCCACCCCGCTTCCCAGGCCGAACGCGTCGGCGACATCACCTACTACGAGGAGCTGGCCCACACCGCCGAACGCGGGCTCCTGGACGCGGTGTTCTTCGCCGACGGCCATGCCGCGGGGAACGTCGCCGGCGGTCCCTTGTGGTTCCTGGAACCGTTGACCGCACTGAGCGCCATGAGCAGGGCCACCAGCCGCATCGGCCTGGTCAGTACCGTCTCCAGTACCTTCTACACCCCCTTCCACGCCGCACGCCTGCTCGCGTCCCTGGACCACATCAGCGGCGGACGCATCGGCTGGAACGTGGTGACCTCCATGTTCGACACCGAGGCCCGCAACCACGGGTACGAGCAGATGCCCGAACACGCCGAGCGGTACGCGCGGGCCGAGGAGTTCGTCGAGGCCGTCCTGGGGCTGTGGGACTCCTGGGGCGACGAGGCCGTCCACTACGACCGGGCGGGTCTCTTCGCCGACCCGGATCTGGTGCGCCCGATCAACCACAGTGGCGAGCACTTCCAGGTCGACGGGCCGCTCAACGTGCCGCGTCCGGTACAGGGCAACCCGGTCCTGTTCCAGGCCGGCTCCTCCGAGCAGGGCCGCGAACTGGCGGCCCGCCCNCGCCGTGGCCTACGACCTGCCCAGCGCCCAGGAGTACTACGGCGACGTCAAGGCGCGGATCCGGCGGGCCGGCCGCGACCCCGGGTCCGTGGCGATCATGCCGGGGCTGGTCACCTACGTCGGCTCCACCGAGGAGGAGGCCCGCGCCAAACAGAACGAGCTCGACGCGCTCCTGCCGACCGCGGAGTCACTGCAGCAGCTCGGCCTGTTCACCGAGCAGGACTGCACCGACTGGGACCTGGACGCGCCCGTGCCCGACCTCCCGCCGCTGGAGGAGTTCACCGGGCCCAAGGGCCGCTACGCCACCATCCTGCGCATCATCGAGTCCGAACGCCCCACCGTGCGGCAGCTGCTCGGCCGCCTGGCCGCGGGCGGGGGACACTGCACGATGGTCGGCACCCCGGAACAGATCGCCGACCGCATCGCCGAGTGGCAGGAGCAGGGCGGCGCGGACGGCTTCAACCTCATGCCGCCGTCCTTGCCGGGCGGGGTCGAGGACTTCGTCGACCACGTGGTGCCGGTCCTGCAGAAGAGGGGCCTGTTCCGCAGCGAGTACGAGGCCCGCACCCTGCGCGGGCACCTGGGCCTGCCCCGGCCACCGTCGGCGCACTGACGGCGCTGCGGCGCGGGGCTCCCGGGTGCAACCAGCGCGCAGTCCCGTGCTTCGCCCGAGGGCCGCCGACGCACCGTTGTGGTCGGTGCCCCTCGGACGTCGGAGGGTTCGTCGCCCGGCGGACGTCGTCACCGAGGACGTGCTCACGCGCCTGGCACACGCCTATCTCCTGGCCCCGGAATCGGTGACGGGTACCGCTCGGCCCGCACCTTCGTAAGAGACCCGTCTCCCGGACCTGGGGGCGTGCCCCTGTGACGGTGATCGGCCCTGGTGTCGTGTCTCCTGGTGTGGAGCCCGAGCCCTTCGGGACAGTTCCGCCCCGGCTCAGCGCCAGCCGAGGCCGGGCGCGACGTAGCGCAGCAGGTTCTCGATGACCTGCGCGTTGTAGTCCACCCCGAGCTGGTTCGGCACGGTGAGCAGGAGCGTGTCCGCGGCGGCCACGGCCTCGTCCTTCGCCAGATCCTCGACGAGCTCGTCCGGTTCGGCGGCGTAGGTCTTGCCGAACCGGGCCAGGCCGTCGTCCAGGTGCCCGACCTGGTCCCTGCTGGCCCGCTCGCGGCCGAACAACTGCCGGTCGAACTCGCTCACCAGCGGGAAGATGCTCCGGCTCACCGATACGCGCGGCTCGTACGCGTGGCCTGCCTCCCTCCACGCGTCGCGGAAGAGCTGGATCTGCTCGGCCTGCAGCTGGTGGAACGGAACCCCGGTGTCCTCGGTGAGCAGCGTCGAACTCATCAGGTTCATGCCTTGCTCGCCCGCCCACTGCGCGGTGGACCTGCTCCCCGCACCCCACCAGATGCGTTCGCGCAGGCCGGGGGAGTGCGGTTCGACCCGCAGCAGGCCGGGCGGGTTCGGGAACATCGGCTGCGGGTTCGGCTGCGCGAAACCCTCACCCTCGAGTACCTCGAGCAGGGCCGCCGTGTGCTTGCGCGCCATGTCGGCGTCCGTGGTCCCCTCCTCCGGGCGGTGGCCGAAGTACTCGTACCCCCGGATCACCTGCTCGGGGGAGCCGCGGCTGATCCCGAGTTGCAGGGGCCCGCCGGAGATCAGGTCGGCCGACCCGGCGTCCTCGGCCATGTAGAGGGGGTTCTCGTACCGCATGTCGATCACGCCGGTGCCGATCTCGATCCGGCTCGTGCGGGCACCGATCGCCGACAACAGGGGGAAAGGTGACGCCAGCTGCCGGGCGAAGTGGTGCACCCGGAAGTAGGCGCCGTCCGCGCCCAGTTCCTCGGCGGCCACGGCCAGGTCGATGGACTGCAACAGGGCGTCCGAGGCCGACTGCACGCCCGAACGCGGCGAGGGTGTCCAGTGGCCGAACGAAAGGAATCCGATCTTCTTCATGGTCACGGCAACACCGCCGGCGCACTCGTATTCCGGGCTGTCGGTTCCCGGCCCTGCTGTCCCGGGAGACACGTCCGTGTGGCATCGGTGTCGAACCGGAGTCACCTTCGCGGTGATATCGCGTCCCACCTGTCCCGGGCGACAGTGGGGGCGACCCGTTCCGCCCCTGAGGGCCGTCGAATGCGGAGTTCTCGTGGCACACAACGACGCGTGCGCGTACGCCAGGAATCCGGGATGTGCCTGTTCGGGCTGCGGCGGCAGCCTGCACGGATGGCCGGGACATCTGCGTCTGGCAGAGGAGCCCCCCGAGCAACGCGCGAGCCGACGCGCCCGTGCCGAAGCCGAGTGGTACGCCGCTGTGGGCAACGATGAACAGCTCAGGCGCCGCCGCTTGGCAGCACCGACCGGACGGATGCTGTTTCAGGCCACCATCATGGCCAGGGTCGACATCGCCGAACACCTCGCAGCACACCCGGGCACGGCGAAAGGGGTCGGGGAACTCGGTGCCCTGCTCCACGAACAGGCTCTCGCCCGCGTCCGGGCCGAAGCGGCCCGGCGATCCGGAACCCGACCCGAGCTGGCGCAGGTCTCCCACTCACTGCCCGGGCATTTCTGGTGTTCGCTCCTGGCCGCCCTCGTGGACACATCGGCCCGGTGGGACCGAGTACTCGACAAGGTCCCGGAACAGGCGCTGGGTTCACTCGAGGAGGAACCACCACCGGACCGGAACCCGGTCCAGGAACTGATCGCCGATACCGCGGCGGAGGAGATCTGGCACTGCGCGGCGGCCTTCCTCGGAGTGTGGGAGGTCGAGGAGCTCTTGCTGGTCATGCGTGTCCTGGCCGTCCTGATCTGCCCCGACCCGGGCCGGCATCCCGGTCTCGTGCGCCGGTGTGCGCTTCCGTTGGGGCGCGGCGTCCTCGCGGAGACCACGGGCATACGGCTGCGCCAGAGCATGTGACGTGCGCAGGACCGTCACCACACGGTGTCCGTTGACCCGCCCGGCGCCAGGACGCGCGGCGGGGGCAGCACCCGGCGATCAGCAGGTGCAGACAGTAATGTCTCTGTCTGTATGAGTGACGACGGTGGAAGTGTGCGCACACGCAGGGCCCTCGTCCGCGACGCGGGCCGTTGGGCCCTGGAGAAGGCGTCGGAGGCCCTGCACCGGTTGCGTGAGAACTTCGGTCTGGTGCTGCAGTGTGCTGTGGCCGCGTCCGCGGCGTGGGTCATCGCCGGCGGTCTCATCGACGACCACTCCCCGTTCTTCGCCCCGATCGCCGCGGTCATCGCGCTCAACACCGTCGGCGGCGAGCGCGGTACCAACGCCGTCCGGATGCTGCTGGGCGTGGTCATCGGCATCGTCGTCGGGGAGCTCTCCATGGTTCTCACCGGCGGGGGCTACGCCAACATGGCCGTCGCGGTCGGCGTGGCGATGGCCATCGCGGTCGCCCTCGGTGCAGCCCGTCTGGTCATCGCACAGGCCGCCGCCGGGGCGATCCTCACCCTGGCCTTCGCGGACGGCCAGATAGGCGTCAGCCGGCTCACCGACGCGCTCATCGGTGCGGGTGTGGCCCTGGTGATGAGCCAACTGCTCTTCCCCGCGCGTCCGGCCGCCCGGCTGCGGCGGATCGAGACCGAGGCGCTGCACGAGATCGTCCGCCTGCTCAACGCCACCGGCCGGGCGCTCAAGGAGGACGAGGACCCCTCCTTGAGCACCGTCGACCGGTTGAGCGCCCTCAGCCGCCCCATGGCCGACCTCAGCCGGGCGCAGGAGAACAGCCACAGGAGCGTCCGGTGGACCACCGCACGCTGGGCCAGCCCCGGCCCGCTCGCCTACGAGGACGAGAAGGTCGACCGGCTCATCATCCTCAGCGAGAGCTGCCTGGCGCTGGCGCGCACGGCCGCGGCCATGGACCCGGAGGAGCGCGGCCGCATCGCCTCGGTGGTGTGGGAGATGGCCGCCGCCCTGGAGGTGCTCGCGGGTGATCTCGGGGACCGAGAGGCACGCCAGCACGCCGTCGACCTGGCGCTCGAGCTCGCGCAACCGTTCAGCGAGCACACGGGCGACGACCCCGTCACCGCCTCCGCCCACCTGTCGGTGCAGATGGTGGCGACCGACATCATGCTCTTCGCCGGGGTCGAGGAGCCCGAGAGCGTGGCGCAGGCCCTGTCGGGCGAGGAGGACCAGCCGCGAGTGGAGCACCCGCACACGGAGTCGTTGCTGCCCTGGGTGCGACGGCGGCGGGCCTCCCGTGCCGGGCGTCTCCGGCGGTTCCGCCCGCTGTTCCGCCGTCGGCGCTGACCCCGCAGGTCACAACTGGGCGCGGACACCCGCCTCGCGGGCCAGCCCAGTCACCTGGTCGCCGAGATCGTGGCGGGTGGCCAGGCACGCGTCCCCGCGTCGGAACAGCGGCAGTACCGCGTGCCCCCTGGCGTCCTCCAACTCGAGTGCCAGGGCCGTGTAGAGCGCGAGCAGGGCCAGAACCAGACCGGCCGCCCCGGCCAGCGTCTCCATCGCTGGGGAAGCGGTCAGCTCCGCCAGGCCGGTCAGGGAGAACCGCAGTCCGCTGCCGATCATCACGATCGCGATCATGAGCTTCTGCAGGGCGCCGACGATGGGGACCAAGGCCGCCACCCCTGCCACGAGCAGCAACAGCCCCAGTGCCGTGGTCTGGGTACCGGGGTCGGCGACCAGCTTCACGACGGCGAGCAGCGCCCAGATCCCGCCGAGGAGCCCCATGCTGGTGCTCGCGACCGGGTCGCGGGCCAGGACGCCGAAGACGGAGGCCAGAGCCATGAGCGGGACTGTGACCAGGAGCGCGGCCAGGGCCACGATCCGGGTCTCGTCCTCGGGGATCAGGCCCAGTTGCAGACCGCTGAAACCGGTCGTTGCGACGGTGAGACCGAGGAAACCCATGGGCAGGGGTGAACCGATGGGGCGCAGGGTGATGCGGACCTTCGAGGAATGGTCGGTGTGCGCGGTCTCGCCGCTGCGGTCCTCGTTCATGAGCGGGGTCTCCTCCTGCTGTCGGGGCCCGTTCTGAGTCCCCTCGGAAGATAGGCGCCGGGATGCACCGTTTCGTCCATCCCGGTCCGGCAGGAAACACAGAGCTCACACGGCGTTCTCCGGCATTTCCGACTCAGAGCCCGAGACGTCCGCGCCGCACCGTCCCGGCCGTGACCACGGCACGAACGCCCCGCTCCGGCTCGGCGAGCAGGGACAGGTCGTCGAGCGGGTCGCCGTCGACGACCAGCAGGTCGGCGCGTGCCCCCTCACTCAGCGTTCCGGCCTCTCCACCGAACCCGAGGAGTTCGGCGGCCTCGCTCGTGGCCGACCGGATCACCGCGTCCGCCGGCTGAACCTGCCCCCGGATGGTGAACTCGTTGCTCTGGTGTTCCTGCATCCCCCCGAGCAGGTCGGTGCCGAAGGCGAGGCGCACACCGCCCTCGTGTGCCAGGCGCAGGGCCTCCAACCCGCGTTGCAGCACCGTGTCGACCTTGGCCTGGCTCTCGGCCGGGAGCCCGTACCGGGGGCCCAGGCGGGAGAGCTCGTGGTAGGTCACCAGGGTCGGGACCAGGAACGCGTCGTGCTCGCGGAAGAGCTCGACACTGCTCTCGTCGATGAGGTTGCCGTGCTCGATGCACCGCACCCCCAGGCGCAGGCCGCGGTTGACGGCACGGGCGGTGTAGGCGTGACCGGTCACGTAGCGGTTGGCCGCCTCGGCCTCTTCCACCACGGCGCGCAGTTCGTCCTCGGAGGACTGCGTCGAGTCGATCCGGTCGGTGGGTGAAGCCACACCGCCCGACAGCATCACCTTGACGTGGTGAGCCCCGGTGCGCAGCTGGTCACGGGCGGCCCGGCGGAACTCGACCGCGCCGTCGCACACCAGTCCCGCGCCTTGGCAACAGCCGTCGTCACGCGAGCCGTGACGTCCGCGCGGCCGGAAGTCGCCGTGCCCGCCGGTCTGGGAGAGCGCCTTTCCGCCGAACGCCAGGCGCGGGCCGTCGATCAGCCCTTCCTCGACGGCCAGCGACAACCCCCAGTCCGCGCCGCCGACATCGCGCACCGTGGTGAAACCGCGCCCGAGCATGGCCGAGAGCGACGTCGCGGCCCACGCGGTCACGTAGGACGGGCTCTGGTCGGCGGCGGCCCCGAGGTCGGCGGTGAAGGCGGTGGCGTGCACGTGGGCGTCGATGAGCCCGGGCATCACGGTGGCCCCGGCCAGGTCGACGGTCTCGGCGTCCTCGCGTGCGGGGGCGGGGCCGGTTCCCCGAGCGACGATGCGGCCCTCCTCCACCAGGAGCCAGGAGCCGGGGGTCGCCGTCCCGGGCTCCGGGTCGAGCAGACGGGCACCGGTGAGGAGCAGGGGTGAGGGTGTTCGGGGCATCGGGGCCTCCCAGGGTGGGTTGTCACGGGGAACGAGTACCGCATCCCCTCTTTATGCAATAGATGTTGCATGAAGATGTCTCCGGTGTCCACTGCTGGTATCGGTTGGGGCGGTGCCCCGGGAGGTCCGGGAGCCCGAAGGCAGGAGGCCCCATGTCGGACTGGATCGCGCAAGCCCTGGAGGGCGCACGTCTGGGGAGGGCGTCCGAACGTGTGGTGTCTGTGCTGCGTGAGGAGCCGCGCTTCGCCTCATACGCCTCCACCGCCGACCTGGCCGAACGCGCCGAGGTCAACGTCGCGACCGTGGTGCGCGTGGCCCAGCAGCTCGGTTTCTCCGGTTGGCCGACCCTGCGGGCGGAGGTGCGTTCGCGGTACCTGACGTCGTTGAGCGGGGGAGGGGGCCTCACCGAACACGCTGGTTCGGACGCCGACCCGGTCGATGCGGCCCTGGCCGCCGACCGCGCCACCCTGGGTCTTCTCGAGCGCGCGGTCGACCGGGAGCAGGTACGTGCGGTCGCCTCGGCGGTGCACCGGGCCGGTCGCACCCTGGTCCTGGGGTCGGGCACCTTCGCGGCGCCCGGGGTGCAGCTCTCCCATGCCGCGGGGATCATGGGCTACGACGTGCGCCTGGGCGAGCTCGGGGGGACGGCGGTGCTCAACACCCTGGCGAGGATGGGATCCGGCGACCTGCTCGTCGTGTGCGACCTGTGGATGCTCCCGGTGGCGTTGCGGCGTGCCGTGGAGGTGGCGGTGCAGCGCTCGGTCGGGGTCGCCGTGATCACCGACCGCGAGGGTTCGCCGCTGGTCACCTCGGCCGATCAGGTCGTGGTCGTGCCCAGCGAGGGCGTGGGGGTGCTCCCGTCGTTGACGGCCGCCATGGCCGTGGTACACGCGGTGCTGGCCGAACTGACGAGTATCGGCGGACCGCGGGTGTTGGATTCTGTGCGGGAGGCCGAGCGGCTCTGGCGGGAGGCCGAGCTGTTCTGAGGCGGCTCGGGTAAACGGTCGCGGTCGGCTCGACGATGTGAAGCACGTCACACAATATGCAACATCTATTGCATTTGAGGTGAGGGGGCTGTTTGTATCGGCCTCCGGCGGGACCCCGCCCGAGCCCCCGACAATCTCCCCGAGGCTGCCCATGCAGACGACACACCTGGTGATCATCGTCCTCTACCTCCTGGTGATGGTCGCCATCGGCCTGTACTTCTCGCGCTCGTCCAAAGTGGGCGGGGGCGAGGACTTCCTCTTCGCCGGCCGGCGCCTGTCCACGCCCGTGATGATCGCGACCCTGCTGGTGACCTGGGTCGGCGCCGGTTCGATCATCGGCGGTGCCAACTTCGCCTACCACCACGGGCCCATCGCCGGCCTGATCTTCGCCGCCGGGACGCCCCTGGGGATCGTGGTCCTGATCCTCATCGCGCGGCGCATCCGCCGGGCCGCACGCCACACGGTCCCCGAGCTGCTGGAGGCGCGCTTCGGAACCGGGGTCCGCACGGTGGCGGCTCTGGTCACCGCGGTGGCCTACGTCGGCCTGGTGGCGGCGCAGTTCATCGGAGGCGGGTACGTCCTGGCGCTGATCACACCGCTGAGCCCCACCCAGGGCGCGCTCGTGGCCGCCGGTATGGTCACGGTGCTGACCGTGACCGGCGGGCTGTTCTCGGTGGCCTACACCGACTTCATCTCGGCAGTGCTCATCCTCGGTGTGCTGGTCGCCTCGGCCCCGATGGTCCTCCTGGCGGTCGGCGGCCCAACGGCCTACTGGGAAGGCCTGCCCGAAGCGGCGACCACCCCCACCGGGGGGCTGAGCGTGTTCCAGATGCTCGGCTACTTCCTGCCGCCCTTCCTGCTCCTGCTCGCCGACCAGAACCTGTTCCAGCGCCTGGCCGCTGCCAAGGACGAGCGCAGCGCACGCAACTCGGCGCTGGGCATGCTCGCCTCGAGCTTCCTCGTGATCCTGCCGGTGACACTGCTGGCCACGTCCGCGGCGATCCTCATGCCGGGCATCAACGGTGACGAGTCGGTCCTGCGCCTGGCCTCGGACGGCTATCTCCCGGTCGCGCTCGGGGGTGTGCTCCTGGCGGGCGCGGTGGCCTTCGTGATCACGACCGGGTCATCGTTCATGCTCTCGGCCGCCTCCAACATCGCCTTCGACCTGTTCGCACGGTTCGGCGGATCGCGTGTGGGTGACCGCGGGACCCTCGTCGTGCAGCGCGTCTCGGTGGTGGCCATCGCTGCCGTGGCGATCGTGCTCGGGTTCTACTTCCCGACCGTGCTCGACCTGCAGATGTACTCCTACACGATCTACGGCGCCGCCATCACCCCGGCCGTCTTCGCGGTGCTGTTCTGGAAGCGGGCCACGACTGCGGGGGCCGTGGCCGCCCTGGTCGCCGGGGCCGCGGCCACCATCGGGTGGGAGGTGGCCGGTGCGCCGGGCGACCTCAACGGGGTGGTCGTCGCCCTGCCGGTCGCGCTGGTCTCCCTCGTCGTGGTCAGCCTCCTGACCAAGGCCCCCGACCCCCGGAGCCTGGAGGCCGCCGGGGTGGACTGACCCCGGCGGCACGCGGGGCGCCGCCGGTCAGGGCTTGCGCGCGACCCCGCAGTACTGGTCGACGTGGGCGGGGGTGCCCACCTCGGCCGCGGTCGGACGCCACAGCGAGGCCGAGACGACACCGGGTTCCACCAGATCAAGGCCGGTGAAGAAAGCTTCGATCTCCTCGGGGCTGCGCAGGTGGTAGGGCAGCGCGGCGGTCTCGTTCCACCTGCGGGCCGCCTCGACCATGGGCTCGCTGGTGTTGCTGCCGTCGCACAGCGCCAGGTGGCTGCCGGAGGGCAAGGCGTCCACGTAGGCGCGCACCGTCGCGCAGGCCTGCGCGTGATCTGCGGTGTGGCCCATGGTGCCCAGCACCGTCAGCCCGACGGGCCGGTCCAGGTCGAGGTACTCGCCCGCTGCGGCCAGGACCCCTTCGGGGGAGTGCAGGTCGGCGTCGACGTAGCGCACGTCGTGCACGTCCGGTCCGGTGAGCAGTGCCCGGGCATGGGCGAGCACCATCGGGTCGTTGTCGACGTAGACCACGCGTGCCCCGGGCGCGACCGCTTGCGCGACCTCGTGGGTGTTGTTGTGGGTCGGCAACCCGGTCCCCACGTCCAGGAACTGGTCGATCCCGGCCTCGCCCGCCAGGTAGGTGACCGCCCGGACGAGGAACTCGCGGTCGGCACGGGCGGCGGCGACCATCGCCGGATACGCCTGGAGGACGAAGTCGCCCACCTCGCGGTCCACGGGGTAGTGGTCCTTGCCGCCGAGCCAGTAGTTCCACACGCGTGCGGAATGGGCGACGGTCGTATCGATCTGGGGAAGATCCGCCACGGGGCCCTCTTCGTCCTCGTCGGTGTCGTTCGATCCGCATTCTGGTGGTGGGAAGACCGCTCGGGCAACCCGGAAGCCGCGCAACCATGGGCATTTGCGGACGTCGGGGGTCCAGGCCGGGGTCGCCTGGGACGTCCCGGTCCGCGGTGGTTGAAGTCGGGCGTATATTTTTTGTGTGTGACCCCCGCTTTTTTCGTGAGAACGCCACGACGGAGGGTGATTATTGCGAAGCTGGGGTCATGGGCACACCACGCTCGCGCCCGGTGTCGTCGCCGGGGCTCCTGACCCTTGCTCTGCTCGCCTCGCTGGCGTCCCCGTTGGTCGACCATGCACCCGCCTGCGGTCTGATGGTCCAACCCCCGGCGGTCAGTGTCCCGATGCCCGAGCGGGATCCGCAGCGCTGTCGCGGGGGCGGCCCCTCGCGCCCGCGTGGCCGGTGCGGCCAGGCCCGGTTGCGTGCGCTCGGTGAGGACGTGCCCCGGCACTGTCCGCGGCCCAGTGCCCACCGGTCCGTGTCCAACGGGTTCTGTGTCGTGCCCCGCCCGCGGCGCCCGACGGACTGACCCTGCAATGAGCCGCGTCCCTGGCGATCATCCCCCGCCAGGGGCGCACCCCTCTCCTCCTTCCTCCGCCGGGTGGCGCCGGTTCTTCGGCGGGCAGGGCCGTCCGCCACCCGGCGCGGCGGTGGCCGCCCCGTCGCCATGCCGAGAACGGCTCCGGGGTCCTGAGATCGACGATCGCAGGACGGTCGGACGCAAACCGTGACCCCCCTGTGGCGTTCGCAACAGGGTGCGATCCGGCAAAGCATGCACATTCCCGGAATGCCACATGAGTGATCTACGTCACAGTAGGTATGAGCGAATCACCAGCGCCACCACCGGCCCACGGAGGAGGGGGCCCTGGTCGGCGTTCTTCCAAGATCGCACTCGCCGTCGCCGTGCCGCTCTCCGTGTTCTTCGCCGGGGTCCTGTGCCTGGCCACCGTGATCGCCCTGACCACGCTCGTCACCCGCACGGCCGAACCGGGGCCTGGGCAGGGAGCCGAGGCGCCCGCCCAGGGAACCGACGAGCCCGAACCGGAACGGGACCCTGGGGCCGGCCAGGAACGGGATGAGGAGCCCGGAACGCCGGATCCGGATCAGCGCTCGTCGGAGGAGGGGACCTCCCAGGCCCCCGGCCACACGGTTCCCGAGGTGCCGCCGGGCTCCTACGACGGCACCTCCACGTGGCTGCGCGACTTCCGGGTCGAATGCGAGACCGCCTACACCGACACCACCATCACCGACGGGATGGGCGCCAGCCAGACCGCTCCGTCGGGATCGGAGTTCCACATCTACAGGCTCCACGTCACCAACGAGGGCGACGTACCGGACCTCTTCGACACGTTCGGCACCACCGCCACGACCACCGACGGCAGGGAGTTCACCCACGACGAGGAAGCCGAGTTCACGGTCGCATGGGACTACCTCTGGGACGAGATCAACCCCGGGGAGACCGTGACCACCTACGTCGTGCTCACCGCCCCCGAAGGCACCCGGTTCGCCGAGGTCCGTATCGCGGGGGAGGCCGTGCTCGAACCGGTCACGTGAGACAGCACCCCGGCGCTCGGGCGGCAGACTCGGTGCGCCGGAGCCCGCCGGGCGAGCCCGTGGCACCCGGGCCTTCCCGTAGGCTCTCCAGCGACCATTGGTAACCGAGTGACAAGGGTGAGGACTCACGATGGCCGCCCGAAAGAAGAAGTCGAACCGCCGTCCCGGGCGCGGCAAGGGTGCCAACGACATCCACCGGGGTCCCACACGCGACCCGGGGCCGACCGGGAACGTCGGGTGCTGGTTCATCCTGATCGCCATGGTCGGGATCGGCATCATGATCCTGCTGTTCGAGCTGTTCGGCTGAATCTGCGCCCGACCCGATCCGGGCGCGATCCGCACACGGTCCGCGTCCGCGCAGGCCGCCGCATCGTCCCGGCCCTCCCGGCCCCGGAACACACGCACCGGGCGGGCCCGGGGCGGGGCACAATGGGGGCATGTCGCGACGTCGTCCAGGCTCCACCACGCCCCCGCCCGCCCCCGACTCCGCTTGCCCCTGCGGCGGGGACCGAACCTACGGGGAGTGCTGCGGACCCCTGCACGAGGGTGCCGCACAGGCGTCCACGGCCGAGCAGCTCATGCGGTCGCGCTACAGCGCCTTCGCCGTCGGTGACCACGCCTACCTGCGCCGCAGCTGGCACCCCGACACCTGTCCGCCCGACCTGGAACCGGACGCCGGCACCACCTGGACCGGGCTGGAGATCCTCGCGACGTTCGAGGGAACCCCGTTCCACCGGGAGGGCACGGTGGAGTTCGTGGCCCACTACCGCGACGCCTCGGGCCCGGGGCAGATGCACGAACGCAGCCGGTTCGTGCGCCGCGACGGAGCCTGGGTCTACCTCGAACCGCTTCCGCACGGCTGAGCTCGCGTCCCCGTCGAGCCGCGAAGACCGCGACGGGGCCGGGGACCCGCACCGAGACCGGGTCCCCGGCCCCTCCGGTCCGCCCCGGGTGAGGGGAAAGGAGCGGGCGGACCGGGGTCGGGAGGCCTGAGCGGTGCACGTGCCCGTGGGCACGGCGCCCGTCGGCCGGTACATGTGGCGGCCGCTGTGTTCAGGTGCCGCCACCGGTCTCAAAGGGGCCAGGGAGGGCCGCCGCGTCGACGGCGGCCCCACCGGCGCGGGGCCGGAACGGGAACCAGGCGGCGGGCCAGGTCGGCGGTCTCGCGCTCAGGGTGGTGTTCGGCCAGAGCCTGCAGAGCCGCGGTGGCGGCCGGGTGGCCCGAGGAAGCGAAACCGGGGACGAGCCGGTGCAGGTTCAGGGTGAGCACGTCGGCCCCCGGGTCGGAGAGCACACGCACGAGTGCGTCCTCCCCCTGCAGGGCCGTGGCGGCGACCAGGTCCACAGCGGCCCACGGGCCCTGTTCGTGCAGGATCCGCTCGTGCTGGTCGGCGGGCAGCGTTCCCGAGGCGAGCAGGGTGTGCCCGGCCATCGCCGCGGTGGCGACGGGCGCGGTCCGGACCACCAACTGCAGACGTTCCAGCAGGTCGGAGGTGACCGTGTCCAGAGCGCGCGCGGCGTGCACGCGGCGCATCGCCATCCCGGGCGACTCCACGGCGGGCTGGATCTCCCGCAGCGCCTCTGCGGGCGTGCGCGAGGACATCCAGGTGTCGACGGCCACGAGCCGGCCCTCGTCGGAGAACCGGGGCATGGAGTCGAGGAAGGTCTCGGCCGACTCCTCGGCGAACTCGTCGATGAGCGGGGCGGGCACCCCCTCGGACAGCAACATGTGTCGGACCCCGAACCTCCCCAGCGGTGACAGGCGCACCAGGTGGGGGCCGGCCGCGCACGACCCGTGGCCCGCGCGTCCGTCCCAGGTTCCGGGCCCGGGGCGGTACACGTGCAGCGCCCCCGTCTCGGACACCCAGTGCAGCAGGGGCAGGAGAGCTTCCTCGGCCCCCCGCAGCGTGGCCGCGTCCGTGCGCCCGCTGTCGGCCAGGGCGTCGGCGACCAGGTCGTCCAGGCGCAGGCGGGCACCGTCGAGCGCCTCGTAGAGCCGGTGCAGGACCCGCGAGAGCAGTTGAGTCCCGACGTTCTCGGGGGCGAGGGCCGTCAGCACCCGGCGCGACTCGTCGACCGTCCAGGACAGGAGCCCCACCCACCACTGCAGGAGCCGGTCGGGGTCGTCGAGGCCCTCCTCGAGCTCGCGGCTGGGGCGGGCCTGGCCGACGGCGGCGTCGATGAGGTCCAGGTGCACGGCCGCGCGCCACGGAATGGCCAGCCGCGGGGCCTCGGAGACCGAACGCAGGCTGTGCAACCACACCGAGCGCGAATCCTCGCAGGTGAGGTCGTCCGGCCACAGCGCGAGGTCCTCGACGGCCTCACGCGCCATCGCGAGCTCGGGCAGGAGGTCGGGGGTGACGGGGGTCGTGGGCCCGGTCCACAGGGCGAGGTTGAGGGTGTCGGCCATCAACGGGCTGTGGGCGGCGTCGAAGACGAGGAGCTCCTCCGGTTGGAGTGCCACCAGACGTGCCGAGGTCCGGTGCTGGTGGACGGACGGGGTGTGGTGAGAGGGCACGCGTGCTCCCTGGAGTTTCCTTGCGGCGCCGAGGCTGTTCCACTTCTATCGCCTTGTTGAGCGGCGATGGGGCGGTTTTCGGGAACATCTCCGAACGCGTGCGCCGATGGGCTGCCCGAACCGGGAGGAACCGGTTGATCACGGAACGCGTCCGCCCCGGGAAGAAGCTCGGGCCGGAGGGAAACAGCGGGTAAGGACTGGTCCGGCCCCGAGACTCCGGACGACCGGAACCCCGGGCGGCGGGGCGGAGCCGCACACCGTACGCAGTCCGCGGGTTCAGCGCAGGTGTGAGGCGCCGTTGACGTCCAGGACGGTGCCCGAGGACCACACCGCCTCGGGGGAGGCCAGATACAGCACCGCGGCTGCAACCTCCTCGGGGGCGGCCACACGGCCGAAGGGACTGTCGGAGCGCACGGTGTCGGTGAGCCGGTGCTCGACCCGTTCGGTTTCCACGAACCCCGGGGCTACGGAGGCCACCCCGATCCCGTGTGGGGCCAGCGCGACCGCCAGTGACTGCCCCAGTGAGTGGAGCGCGGCCTTGCTCGCACCGTAGGCCGGGTGGTCCGGCTCACCACGGTAGGCGCCCCGTGAGCCGACGTTGACGATGCGGCCCCGCACGCCGTTCTCGATCATGTTCCGAGCGACGAGGTAGCTGAGGTCGGCGGCCCCGAACACGTTGACGTCCATGGTGTGCCGCCACACGCGCCGCCACTCCGCGTAGGGGGTGTCGGTGAGCCGCTGGGGCAGGTTGACGGCGGCGTTGTTGACCAGGACGTCGACGGAACCGGTGTGTTCCAGGGCCCGCGAGGCCAGGGACTCGGCGCCGTCGGGATCGGCCAGGTCGGCGCGGAGCAGCAGGTGGCCGTCGCCCGGCAGCAGGGAGAGGGTGTGCTCGGCCTCCTCGCGGCGGCTGCCCCAGTGAACGATCACACGGTCGCCGTTGCGGGCGAAGGCGGTGGCGACGGCGCGGCCGATACCGCGGGCCGCGCCGGACACCAGGACGGTACGGGGCCGGGCGGGGGAGCGTCCCGGCCCGTCGGGGTGGTGGGAGTCTGGCATGGGCGGCATTCTAGGACGCCACGGCGCCTCCCGGAGCCCGCGGCCGTTTCAGCTCTGCCCCTGTGGCCCGGGTCCGGGACGCAGGCCGAAGGGGGCACCGAAGCCCACGAGCCACTCGTACTCGCGCAGGTGGTAGAAGACCCGTTCGGTGACGTCGTGGTCGGGTGCGCGACGGGACGGCCAGCCGAACTCGTCGCAGATCATCGTCCAACTGGGGCCGTGGCCGTGCACCTCTCGGAAGGCCCCCACCCACTCGGCGACCTCCGCCTCCCGGCCCAGCACCAGGGCCTCGGCGCGTTCCTGGACCGGGCGGTCGAGCGGGGTCGAGGCCGGGGTGATCTTCGGGGGAGTGGCCGGCGGGTACGGGGTGGGCGCCATGTGCGCGGTGACCTCGGTCAACGAGACCCGGACCGGGTCCTGCGCCAGGTTCGGCTGCGTGATCCACTCGATCTTGACCAGCCATTCGAGGAGCTCGACCAGTTCCATCGGGCCGCTGAGCGCACACGCCTCGATGATGTCGTCCGCCTGCACCGAGATGGTGCCGTCGAACTCCGCGCGTGACGCGAGATAGGCACCGACCACACGCAGCCGTGCGGGCTTCTTGCGCATCTTGCGGTGGTTGATGGCGCGCTGGTACCAGCCCGAGGCGCGGGTTCGGATGCCCTCGGTGGTGTTCCACGGGTTGCCGTGGAAGGAGGGCATGTCGCAGGTCTCGGGGTCCATCGGCCCCGCGGCCAGGATGCGCTCGGGGGTCGAATCGAGCCACCCGGTGGAGGTGAGAGCCGACAGCGAGGGCTCCGGGTTGTCGATGCGCAGGATCTTCATGTCGTGGGCGAGTACGTAAGAGAAGCCCCGGATGACGGCGCGCAGGGCGATGGCCACGGCGAGCATGCGGCTCTCGGGGTCGTTGCCGGCCCGGTCCTCGATCACCCGTTCCCAGACGTCCTGGAGGAGGAGGTACTGGTCGGGGTTGATCGGCAGGACGCGCTTCTTGGGGGAGACCTCTTCCTTGGGGGGTTCGGGTTTCTTCGGCGGGCGCAGCTCGGGGTTCCAGCCGGGAGGGTTGCTGATGCCCTTCTCGGCGCACACGTCGCACGCCATGGCCGCGGCGAGGTCGGGGCCCGGACGGTGGTACTGGATGCGCTTGCGGGAGGGCTTGGAACCGCCGCTGTCCGTGGTGCTGTCGGTCATGTCCTGGAGGGTAGCGAGGCTGTGCGCGGGTGTGTCCGGGAAACGGAGATTCGGGTGCCCCGAACCCCGGGGGACACAGGACCGGAGAGCGGGACTCCGGGGGTGGGCCTGAGGCGTCGGTCGAGGGACGTGTGAGGGTTCCTAGTTCCCAGGGGACTCCGGGCACCAGCGGCGGTGGCGGCAGGATGCGCACGCGGGGCCCGGGGTGGGGGCGTGCACGGTGTCCTGGTGCCACGGGGAGGCGAGCTCGGAGACCACCGCACGGGCACGGGCGCGCAGTCCGGGGGAGAACGGGTCGAGCGTGTGGAGCGAGGATCCGTCAGGGGTGAGGGACTCCAACTCGACCCGGGAACGGGGGCCGGGCGTGATCACCCCGCACGCGAACAACAGGACCGATACCGCCAGTGCGGGGTGGGCGGCCAGCAGGGAAGGGCCGTCCGGTTCGGGCAGGGGGTCGGCGAGCACGGTCTGGCGTTGGACCCACGAGCCCCCGTCGCGGTGGAGCAGGTCGACCCGGGCCAGGACGAGCACGTCGGCAAGCGGATCCTGCACCGGTAGGCGCAGGCCGGCGTGCACGGGCGCGGACACCGGCACGGCGTGCAACGGACAGTCCCGGGCGTGTGCGGTCAGGAGCCGGGCCACGTCCGGGTCCGTTCCGGGGGCCCCTTCTTCGGAACAGGCCCGTCGGGGTGAACGGGCGTGCGCGCGGGCCAGGCGGGAACGCACCTCCTCCTCCCGGGACGGCGGTTGCCCGGGTAGGCCGAGATCGTGCAGGTGGGCCGAGGCCGGGCAGGAACGGTGGCGCAGGCCGGTGCCCACCGACCACGTGCGCCGCGGACGGGAACGGTCACGGAACCCCAGCAGACCCGGGACCCGGGCGGGTGCGTCGCAGCCCTGTTGGAGTTTGCACGGGCCGCAGTCGGGGCCCGGTACCCGCGGCATCCCCTGGAGCGGCACCGCACGCAGTGCGGGCCGCCCCCGGGCACGGTACAGGTGCTCGGCCTCGGCAGGGGTTCCTTCGAAGCGGAGCCCCTCGGTCCCGTCGGTGCAGGAGACCTGCAGCACTCGCACCCGGTCCGGCGGGGGTACCACCTCACGGACCGGCAGAGGAAGACCGCTCCGGTGGCGCCAGGGCTCGGCGCCCATGGCGGGACGGTCCACCGGGGCGCCGGCCGCCAGGACGTGGGCGGCGACCGCGTCGGCCGGTTCAGGAAGGTTTTCGGTGAGGGTCTCGAGGACCGGGATCCGCAGCTCCCTGACGCGGTCCGCCCCCTCCAGGAACGTGTATCCGCGTCCGCCGGCCAGGACCTCGTACGTGCGGGCGTGCGCGGGGGTGCCACGGGGCGGGAACCGGATCAGCCACGGTTGTGCACAGGGGATCCGGGCCGGGCCGGGGAGGTCCGCAAGGGCCCGGACCCACGTGTGTACGGCGTGCTCGACCCAGGTGAGCAGGCCCTCGTGGAGCGGGGCGAGCGGGGTTCCGAGGTGGTCGCGGGGGCGTTCGCCCGGGCGCGGAAGGTGCGCGCACGCCTCCTCGACCGTACGCCCACCCAGCTCGACCAGGTCCAGCGCGGCGCCCAGGGCGGTGAGCGGATCGGTGCACAGGGGCTCGGGTTTGTGCCGTCCGGGGCGCTGGACAGCATGGTCCACCGACGCGCGCCGGTGCACGGGACAACGTCCGGGACGGTCGCCGACGACGTCGGCGGGGATGCGCACACACGGGGTCCGTGCTGCACCGCTGCGGTCGGGCACGGTGTGTCCTTTCCTCGTGCGCTCGGCGCGCACGTCGTGTACTGACGAAGGCGCTGGGCCGGAGTAGCGGCGGGGCCGGCGTCCGCAGGGGTGATGCGCACCCGCCCGGACGTCGTGCCCGAGGAATCCGTGCGCGTGACACGCACGCGGGCGCACGTGCGGGCACCGGTCGCGGTCGGTGTGCGTGCAGGGCACACGGGCGGGCGGGGCGGCGGGTGCAGGCAGCCCGTCGTTCAGGGATCGGCCAGAGGGGTCACCAGGGCGGCGTGCATCTGCCGCACCCGGTCGCGGTGGCGCCCGGTACGGGTCCGGTAGGCCACGCTCACACGGGACCGCCCGACCTTGGTGATCGTGCCCGCGTAGTGGTTGCGGGCCAGCCGGAACGTCACCGCCTGGCCCACCGACAGGCGGCAGATCGCCCTGCGTGAGGCCTGCGTCAACGCCCGGTGCTGGTCCCGTCGGGTGTTGCGGGCGGGGTCCCAGCGCCGTCGCAACTGCGCTGCCTCCTGCTCTGCGCGGTTCCGGCGGCGCACCTGGAGACGACACTCGTGGGCCAGGTGCGGGAACCGTGCAGCGATGGCCTCGCAGGCCTCCCGGTGCCGCTCGGTACTGCGGTCGCGTGTGTAGTCGGTGAACTCGTTCCTGAGGTGGTCGACGACCCTGCGTTCGGCGGACAACGACGAACCCGGGCGCCCCCGCAGGGTGTCCAGGGCGCGGGGGTCGGCGCGGGTCAGTATGGACAGCGGATCGGTGCTGGACGGGAACCAGGTCGAGACCATGGGCGCTCCGGGTGGTGGTGCCGACGTGCTCAGGACCATGGTGCGACGGATCCGGCCCGCACGGGCGGGCCTGTGGACAACTACGGGAGCCACGCGCGAGGGTGCGGAGAAGTCGGGTCGGTCCGGGGGTGATCATGTTGAATGACGTCCATGATCGTGCGTCGAGTACTTCCCGATGAGATGAGCGCCGTCAGCGCGCTGCGTGAGACCGCCTACCGGGCCGACGGTCTGTTGAAGGCCAACCCCGACTACGTGCAGGCCCTGCGTGACCTCGGAACGGACGGGCGCGGCGAGGTGTTGGTCGCGGCCGACGGCGACCAGCTCCTCGGCACCATCATGTTCGAACCCTGGCACGACCACAGCGAGCTCGCCCGCGGCGCCGACGAGGCCGAGGTCCGCGCGTTCGCCGTCGCACCCCAGGCCCGCGGCCGCGGGGTGGGCAAGCTCCTGGTGGAGGCGTTGGTGGAGCGCGCACGCGAGGAGGGCGTCTCGCACGTCCTGCTCTTCACACATCCGGAGATGGTCTCGGCCCAGTACGTCTACCGGGCGCGCGGTTTCGAGCGCTTCTCCGAACGCGACTGGGAACCGATTCCGGGGATGCGACTCCTGGCCTACCGGCTCACCCTCAAGGACTGACACCGGCGCCGGGCGCCGGTCGGGCGCCCGGCACCTCCCTGTCTCACATCGCGGCGTCCGCGGCACGCGCGTTCGACGCGGCCAGCGCCGCCCCCCGCCCCCACGCCCCCTCCAGGAACAGGTCCAGTACGTGCGGGGCCCGCGGGTGCCCGCTCAGCGAGACCGTTCGCACCAACTCCTCGGCCCGCGCCGTGAGCCGGGGGTCCTCCGGTGGCACGCTCCCGTCCTCCATGAGCAGCGCGTGGTCGTCCAGCGCGGCCCACACGTCCTGGTGGGACGCCGGATCCGGTACGTGTCCGGGCTGCAGTCGCCGCGCCCACCCGCCCACGACCGGGTGGTGCACGTGGAACGGCAGAACCTCGGCCAGTCCGGGGGAGGAACACCGCAGCAGACGTGTGGCGGCGGCCCTCCGGCGCCACTCGCGCGGTTCGGTGCAGGCGTCGAAGAGCTCCGCGACCGCCGTGCTCAGCAGACCCTGCTCGTCCTGCCGGCGCAGCCATTGCGTCAGCACGAGCTCGGTGTCGGAGGGGCGCCCGGCCCCCGTCACCACCTCCAGTGCCGCGTTGCCCGGCAGTGAGGCGAGGTCGGGCAGGACCGTCACGGGTACGTCCGCGCGGGTGAGCTGCCGCACCATGAAGTGGTCGCCCAGCGGTGTGGTCCGCAGACGCCCGTCCCCGCTGCTGCCCCCGGTCAGTGCGCCCACGTCCTGCAGCACCGCCGCCGCCCGGCGCACCTCGGCCGCGCCCGAGGGCCCGACGGCGCAGGCCTCGGCCAGGTCGGCGGGGGTGCGTCCCTCGCCGGTGACGAACAGTTCGGTCAGCACCAGGTAGGAGACGACCCCGCGCAATCCCGTCATCGCGGGGAGTGCGTCGGCCCAGGCGTCAGCGACGGCTCCGGGTACCCGTCCGCTCCAGTCGCGGGTGGCGGGCCCGGGCAGGATCCGGGTGTAGGTGGTGCGGAGCAGACCGGCCTCCCGGGCGATCCGGAACGCGGTGTGCACCTGCTCGGGGCCGGTCTCCATCGCGCGGGCCGCCTCGGCGAGGTCCTCCGCGCACAGAGCGTCGTGCGTGTGGTCCGGCGCCAGGTCGCGTCCGTGATCGACCCACACGGTCAGTCGGGCGGCCTCGGACAGCGGGGTGCACTGCAGCGCGGCGGCGTCGAGCTCCTCGGGTGGTGCGGCCACGACCGCCGGCAGCGTCCCGAAGGTCGGGGACGTGAGTCCGAGGCGCTGCATGAGCGTCGTCAGACCTGGGTCGTTCTCCTCCTCCTGGCAACGCGGTTCGGTGAGGTCGACGGTGGCGATGGCCTCGCGCAGCGCACGCGGACCGGCCCCGGGGGCGAGCCCGCCCCGTTCCACGAGGTGGTCGCACCACAGCAGCCAGGCCGAGCGCAGCGTCTCGGGGCCGCCCCGGTAACCGTGCACGGCCGAGGCGACCTCGTGCACGTCCTCGATCGTCCAGTCGCCGGGGTCCGGGGCCCCGCAGTCGCGGTGGGCGTGCAGCACCAGGGTCAGGGCGTCGGGATCGGGTTCCGTGGGCGGGTGCAGGCCCCGGGACCACTCGAGGCAGGAGCGGACGGCCGAAGAGATGCGCTGAGTCATTGGACTATCACCGAATGTGTTCAAGGTCGCCGAAACGGCATCAGGCTAACCGCGCCCGCCCCTCGCGCGCTGGGAAACGGCAGAAGTCACCTCGGCGGGCCTGAACAGGTCGGCCCCTCACTCCACCAGCTGGAACCCTTCCTGACCGCTCACGCCCTCGCCGTCCAGGTGCCCACCGATGCGCGCGTAGGCCTGCTCGAGCACGCTCAGTTCATCCGCGGAACGCTCGCCGTCGTCCTCCACCGCCGAGGCCAGGTCGACCACCCGGTAGTCGGGCTCGACCTCGACCCAGGTCGGCACCGCCTGCAGGCCGCCGGCCTCCCACGTGCCCGGTTCGGTCTCGGTGAACTCCACCTGCGCCATGACCCCCTCGCGGCGCGAGTCGATGGGCGGGCTCGACTGCCCGGCGATCTGGTTGCCCAGGCCGTAGGCGACCCAGGTGTCCTCGACCAGGTCCATGGGCTGCACGACGTGGGCGTGGTGGCCCAGCACCATGTCGATGTCGGAGGAGTCGGCCAGGTCGACCAGTTCGCGCTGGTCGGCGTCGACCTCGTGCGAGTACTCGGTGCCCCAGTGCAGGGACAGCACGACGATCTCCGCGCCGGCCTCGCGCGCCCTCGCCGCCTCGTCCAGGATCGCCTCCTCGTCGATGAGGTCGGCCATCCACTCCTTGCCCTCCGGTGCCTCGAACCCGTTGAACCCGTAGGTGTAGGACAGGTGGGCCACCGGGACGGCGTCGCCCGCGCCCGCGTCGACCTGGTGCACCGTCGGCTCGGCGGCCTCCTCCTCGGTGCGGGCGCTGCCGGCGGCGCCCAGGCCGGCCTCCTCCATGGCGTCGAGGGTGCGGACCACGCCGTCCTCGCCCTGGTCGAAGGTGTGGTTGGAGGCGGTCGAGCACCCGTCGTAACCGGCGTCGGCCAGGCCCTGCGCCAGGTGCGGGGGTGCGCTGAAGACGGGGTAGCCGGAGAAGGGGCCCTCCTCGGGACCCAGGGGTACCTCCAGGTGGCACAGGGCCAGGTCGGCGCCGTGCAGCCGGCCCGAGACGTCGTCGAACATGGGGGCGAAGTCGTAGGTGCCGCCGCCGTCGGCCTCGGCCTGTGTCCACACCGACTCGTGCACGAGCACGTCCCCGCCGCCGATCACGCTCAGTGTGCGCGGTTCGGACGGGGGTTCGGAGGCCGAGTCGGCGATGGTGTCGGTGTCGTCCGTGCCAGCGGCGGCACAGGCGGAGGCGGTCAGGAGCACGGCGCACACGGAGGCCGGTCCTGCGACGGGGCGGGAGGGAAGCGGTCTGCGGGCGTGCGGAGAAAGGCCGGGGTTCTTCGTCATTCCTCGATGCTAGGAACGCGAGTCCTTTTTTCAGGTTCCTGGTGGGGGTGTTGTGAAGGCCGGATCAGGAGAACTTGAGGAGGGGTCTGGGGAAGCCGTAAAAACGTCATTATGCCAGCTCAGTGCGGCATGCATGAGGAGTTCTGGCCGCAATCGGGCGTTTTTTGCAAGGCGCTCACCGGTGGATCGAATGTCATTTCTGGTCGGTGTGTTCCGAGGTTTGTTTTCCGTGTCTGGGCTGTCTTGTTCCCCCTTGTGTGCCGTGTGCCTTCCGTTCCGGGTGCCGCCGGACGTGCCTGCACCGCCCCGGTGGCCGCCCGCCGCAAGACGCAGCTTTCATCGTTGAAGCACCCCGGAAACATCGGTCCCGTACGGTCGGCACCCGTTCGCCGTCACCGAGGGAGTCTCCATGCAGCAGGGAACCGGGGCCACGGGCACGGGCAACGCCGTCCGCGAGGCAGCGGCCCGCTGCCCGCACGGCGGGGGAGTGGCCTACCCTCTCCACGGCAACAGTGGTTCCGAACTGCCCTGGCGCCTGCTGCGCGAACGCTACGGGCCTCTCGTCCCGGTCGAGCTCTGCCCCGGCGTGCCCGGATGGCTCCTGCTCGGGTACAAGGAGAACCTCAGGGCGCTGCGGGACCGGACCCATTTCTCCGCCGACCCCGCCCACCGCTCCTTCGGCCCGGAACCGGTTCGCGCACGCGCTCTGGGCCGCGACGGCGAGGACCACCAGCGGCTGCGCCC
>NZ_ANBF01000086.1 GCF_000341025.1 Nocardiopsis salina YIM 90010
CTCGGTCACGACCCCCACCCTGGTCCCCGTCGTCGAACGCATCGCCGTGCGCCTGCTCGAGCGGGTCGCCACCGAGGGCTCGGCCGACCTCATCGGCCATTTCGCGGAGCCGCTGCCCGCCCTGGTGCTGAACGAGCTGTTCGGCCTGCCCGACGAGTACGGCCGCCTGCTCCTACGTCTGGCCCGCGACCACCGCAGCGGCGACCCCGAACGCGCCGGGGCCGCGGAGCGCGGGCTGCGCTCCTACTTCCGGGGCCTGGTCGCACGCAAACGTCTCGACCCCGGGCAGGACCTCACCAGTGTGCTCCTGGCCCACCCGCACGCACTGAACGACGACGAGGCGGCCGAGGCGTTGGCCCTGCTGTGGCAGAGCGGACACGAACCCACCGCACACCTGCTCGGCAACGCGTTGCTGCGGCTGTTGGGCGACCCCGCCGTCTGGACCGCTTACCTGGGCGGGACCCTGAGCCCCGAGGACTTCGTCGACTACGTGATGTGGACCGCTCCGCCGATCGACCTGCTCGCGGGCCGTTACCCCGTCACCGACATGAACCTGTCGGGCACACTCGTCCGCAAGGGCGAACCGCTCCTGATGGGGCTGGCCCCGGCGCACGGCGACCCGGGGTTGGC
>NZ_ANBF01000087.1 GCF_000341025.1 Nocardiopsis salina YIM 90010
GGGCGCGGGTGCACACCGCTGCCCGGCCACCGCAGTGGTGCGCGAACTCGTGCGTACTGCCATCGACACGGCCTTGGACCGCCTGCGCGGGCTCATGCTCTCCGTCGAGGCCGGGCACCTGCGACGCGGCCCCGACCCGGGTGTGTGCGGACCGGTCGAGCTCCCGGTGCGGTTCACCCCCACGGGCGAACCTGCGCCCGAACCCGCTCCCCAACCCGAACGCACCGGGGCCGTACGCCGGTGGGTGCGGCGCAAACGCAAACCGGTCCCGCGCGGGGCCCGCTACCAGGCACCGATGGCCGAGGACGGTGAACAGGGCGACACGACCGTGCCCGTGGCCCGCCCCCGACGCGCGGCACCGGCGGGCGCGGGCGCCCGCTACCGGGCGCCCTTCGCCCAGACCGAGCCGGAGCCGGACCCCTTGGAGCAGCTCCTGCGGGACTGGGGCCGCTGACCGCCGGGCCGGTCGGTCACCCGTCCGCGGCCACCACCAGGACCTCCAGTGTGCGGGGCCCGTGCACACCCTCGACGCGGTCCAGTTCGATGTCGCTGGTCGCCGAGGGGCCGCTGATCCAGGTCAGCGGACGGGTCGGCTCCAGCATCCGCACGGCCTCGGGCACCGCGTCCACGACCTGTTCGGCCCGGACCACACACAGGTGGTAGTCGGGCACCAGCGTCGTCGCACGCCGCCCCTGGTCGGGCTCGCCGTCGAGCACGATGGTTCCGGACTCCGCGACCGCCACCGCGCACCCGGTCACCGCCCCGTCGACACCGTCCAGCGCTTCCAACGGCAGCGGGTCCTCCCGGGAGTCGGGCACGCGCTCGACCCCGGTCTCGGCGAACCACCCATCGGGGGCGCCCGAGGGCACCACGACGCGCTGTGCCCCGCGCCTCTCCAACGCGGCGGCGACCTGCCCGGCCAGCTCCTCGGGCCGGACCCGGCGCACCAGCGCCTTGTAGTCGTCCAGCCGGTCCACGAGTACCTCCAGGGTGGGGCCCATGCCGTGGCTGTCCGCATAGGTGCGTTGCAGGGAACGCTCGGCGGGTTCGTCGGCGGGCACGTCCTGCAGGGCCGCGCGCACCCGGCCCAGCACACGCTCTCGTGCGGTCGTCAAGAGCGCTCCCCTCCTCGTTTCTTCCACCACCGGCGGAACGACTCCTCCGGGATCTCGGGCACCGAACGGGTGTCGGTCCAGTTCCCGGCCAGGCCCGGAAGGTGCTGGGGCACGGCCCCGCGCGCCAGGGAGGCGGCCCGCTGCGCTGCGTCCAGCGTGGCCGGGGACGACAGTGCGGCCTCCGCGCCGGCCATCATCGCCTTCTCACCCGTGTGCCCGGGCCCTTCCGCGACCTGTTCGCGCAGGTGCACCAGCACCTCGGGGATGTCGATGGCCACCGGGCACACCTCGTAACAAGCCCCGCACAGCGACGACGCGTACGGCAGGGCCTTGTCGACCTCCGAGGACATCCCCTGCAACTGGGGCGTGAGGATCGCGCCGATCGGGCCCGGATACACCGACCCGTAGGCGTGCCCGCCCGCACGTTCGTAGACCGGGCAGGCGTTGAGGCAGGCCGAGCAGCGGATGCACCGCAGCGCCTGGCGCCCCACCGTGTCTCCGAGCACGTCGGTGCGGCCGTTGTCCAACAGCACCAGGTGGAACTCCTGCGGCCCGTCTCCCGGGGTGATTCCGGTCCACATCGACGTGTAGGGGTTCATGCGCTCGCCGGTGGAGGAGCGCGGCAGCAGCTGCATGAACACCTCCAGGTCGTCGAAGGTCGGCACGATCTTCTCGATCCCGACCACGGAGATGAGCGTCTCGGGCAGCGTCAGGCACATGCGCCCGTTGCCCTCGGACTCCAGCACCACCAGTGTCCCGGAGTCGGCGACCACGAAGTTGGCTCCCGAGATCGCCGTGCGGGTGCTGAGGAACCGTTCGCGCAGGTGGACCCGGGCGGCCTCGGCGAGCGCACGCGGGTCGTCGGTCAGCCCCGGGGGAGCGGGAACGCCCCACTCGGCCATCTGCTGCAGGAAGATCTCCCGGATCTGGGCCCGCCCCAGGTGGATGGCGGGGACCAGGATGTGCGACGGGAGATCGTCGCCCAGCTGCACGATGAGCTCGGCCAGGTCGGTCTCGTAGGCGGTGATGCCGGCCCGCTCGAGCGCCTGGTTGAGCTCGATCTCCTGTGTGGCCATCGACTTGACCTTGACCACGTCGCTCTGCCCGGTCTCGTGCACCAGCCGGGTGACGATCTCGTTGGCCTCGGCAGCGTCGGAGGCCCAGTGCACCGTCCCGCCGGCCCGCTGCACCGAATCCTCGACCTGCTCCAGGTAGTGGTCCAGGTGGCGCAGGGTGTGTTCCTTGATCGCCGCGCCCTCGGAACGCAGCGCCGACCAGTCGTCGCCGAGCTCATCGACGACCTGGCCGCGCTTGTCGCGGATCGTGTGGGTGGCCTTGCGCAGGTTGTGGCGCAGTTGGGAGTCCTCGACGGCCGTGTGGGCGGCCTCGGGGAAGGGCGGGATGCCCAGGAACGTCGCACTCATCGGCGGGCCCCTTCCGTGGCTGGGGAGGCGGTCGGCGGGACGGCGGGAGCGCTCGTCTCGGTGTGGGCGAGGATCTCGGCGATGTGGGCGACGCGCATGCCCGAGCGCTGGCGCTCCAGGATCCCGCCCACGTGCATCAGGCAGGAGTTGTCGACCATGCACAGCACCTCGGCCCCGGTGTCGACGGCGTGGCGGGCCTTGTCCGCGCCCATGGCCGAGGACACGTCGCCGTTCTTGACCGAGAACGTGCCGCCGAACCCGCAGCACTCGGTGGCCTGTGCGACCTCCACCAGTTCGAGGCCGCGGACCGCGCGCAGCAGTCGGTGGGGCCGGTCGCCCAGCCCGAGCATGCGCAGCCCGTGGCAGGTGGGGTGATAGGCGACCCGGTGGGGGTAGTAGGCGCCCACGTCGGTCACGCCGAGCACGTCGACGAGGAGCTCGGTCAGGTCGTACACGCGCGGCGCCAGGTCGGCGACCTTGCGGGACAGGCGGCTGCCGCCNGAGGCGGAGGGGACCACCACCGCGTCGGCGTCGCCGAAGGTCTGCACGAAACGCACCGCCATCTTCGCGGCCGGGCGGCGGTAGCCGGTGTTGTAGTGCATCTGCCCGCAGCAGGTCTGCCCCTCCGGGAACACCACCTCGTGTCCCAGCCGCTCCAGCAGGTCCACCACGGCCCGCCCGGTTCCGGGGAACAGTGTGTCGTTGACACAGGTGATGAACAGTGCGATCCGCATGTCCCTCCTTCGTTCCACCCGTTGGTGGTCGGACCACTCTGGCACGCAGGTGAGGGAGGTGCAAGGTACCTGCTTTTCTCAGACAGATTCTGAGGTTTCACTGTGTGCAAGGGGAAAATTGGTATGATCTCTCAGGGAAGTGAGAAGCTGCCACGATGGGGCCCCGCCCCGGCCACCTGCCCGCCGACCACGCCTGGAGACCCCGTGACCGACCTCGACGCCCGGCGCACCCCTGTGACCCAGAGGGCCGTCGAGGAGATCAAGCGCCGGATCTCCGACGGTCGGTTCGGTCCCGGCGACCGCCTGCCCACCGAGCGCGACCTCGCCGCCGACCTGGGTGTCTCCCGTAGCTCCATGCGCGAGGCCATCCGTGCTCTCATCACCCTGGGTGTGCTGGAGTCGCGCCACGGAGCGGGGGTCTACGTCACGGCCCTACGCCCCTCGGACCTGTTGGAGACCTTCTCCGTCCTGGCCGAGGTCTCCCAGGGCGCCACTCTGCTGGAGGTCCTCCAGGTGCGCCGCATGCTCGAACCCGCCGCCACTGCCCTGGCCGCCGCCCGCGCCGATGACGCCCAGCTCGCCCACATCGGCACCCTGCTGGAGGACATCGACGGCGGGGACGGCACGGTCTCGGCCGACCTCGGCTTCCACCAGGCCATCGTCGCCGCCACCGGCAACGCCACCCTCGCCGCAGTCAACGACGGCCTCAGCTCCGCCAGCTTCCACACGCGCGTGTGGGCCGGGCACCGCCAGGCCGGGCTCACCGCCAAACTCCGCGAGGACCACCACCGCATCCACGAGGCCCTGCTCGCCCGGGACCCCGACGCAGCCCGCGCTGCCGCCACCGCGCACGTACTGCGCGTCGAGGACTGGCTGCGCACCGAGCTGCGGGGCCAGGCCGCACCAGGCGTCGAGAGTGCGGTCCGGGCCGACCGGGAACGGTAGCGGCCGGTCGGGCTCACTCCTGGCCGCGCACCCGGTCGGCGAACTCCTCTGCGCGCAGCAGCCGCGCCAGATCACCGCGGCGCGGCACCGGAGGGCGCTCCTCCTCCGGCTCGGGCGCGGGGTCGGGGACCTCACGCGGCAACTCGGCGTCTATGCCCAGCGACCCACGGTCCTCGATCTCGTCGATGCGGTGGTTCTCGGGCCGTTCTTCCAGGTACTCGGCCACCGCCGAGTCCTGGTCCGGTGCCCCGGCATCCATGACCGCGTCCACGTCGTCGATGTCCGTACGGCCGGGGTTCTCGGGATCGCGTCGTGCACTCACCGGCGCCCCCTCGCCATCGGTCCTACTACTGCATCATTCCCGGTCGGAGCGGTCGTTATCAGTCCTGGCGCGGGGCCTGACGCGCGCCTGCCAGTGCGGTGAATCGCACGCCCGGGGGCGAACCCGCACCACGGTGACCGGGGGTAAGCTTCGACCGCCGTCGAACCAATCGTCATGAACGGAATTCCACGAGCAGTGACCGTACGCGAAGGGGTCCGCAGGACCGTCGAGGCCTCCTGGTTCCAGTCCGTCGTCATCACGCTGATCCTCGTCAACGCCGTCATCCTCGGCTTGGAGACCTCGCCACGGATCATGGCCGAACACGGCGACAACCTGATGCGTGTCGACCGGGTCATCCTCGCCCTGTTCGTCACCGAGCTGGCGCTGCGGCTCTTCGCCCATCGCAGGCGCTTCTTCAAGGACCCCTGGAGCTGGTTCGACCTCATCGTCGTCGGTATCGCCCTGGTCCCGACCGGCGGCCCCTTCTCCGTGCTGCGTGTGCTCAGGGTGCTGCGCGTCCTGCGCCTGGTCACGGTCGTGCCCGCCCTGCGCCACGTCGTGGCAGGCCTCTTCCGCGCCCTGCCCGGCATGGCCTCCATCCTGGTGCTGGTCGTGCTGCTGCTCTACGTCTCGGCGGTCATCGGGACCAAGCTCTTCGGCGCCGACTCCCCGCAGCACTTCGGCGACCTCGGCACCTCGCTGTTCACGCTCTTCCAGATCTTCACCGCCGACGGCTGGGCCACCATCGCCGACGACGTCATGGCCCACCAGTCCTACGCGTGGATCTTCTTCGTCGTCTTCGTGCTGGTGTCCACGCTCATCGCCCTGAACCTCTTCATCGCGGTGGCGGTCGAGGCGCTCAACAAGACCGGCGACGACGAGCAGCCCAAGGCCGAACCGGTGCTCGGTCCCCGCAGTCCCCGGGGGCCGCGCGGGGACGACCACCAGGAACGCATCCTGGAGGAACTGCGTTCGCTGCGGACCGAGGTCGAAGCACTACGCAGCGAACGCGCTTCTGTGGAAAGCTAGGGTCTGTTCGGTGGGCGCCTTCCGTTGCTTCGACGAGTACTGCGCCGTCAGGCGTCCGTTCAGGGCGGTGGCGGGCGACGGGCGGGACAGTGGTGCTGTCGCAAGGCCGAAGAAGGAGTCGGACCGAGGGACGCGCCGTTGACCGATGAGAACGCAGCGAGAGTGCTGCTGGGGCGCCGCGCAGCAGGTAACCGGGTGCTCGCCGAACAGGCCCTGGGCGAGCCCACACCGTACGGACAGGAGCGACCGGATGTCCGCCAGCACACCCCTGCCCCGCGCCGAGGCCACCGGTGAGCGGGCCGAGGCCGCCATCGCACTGGACCGCCGCGACGAATGGAAGGCCCTGGGCGAGCACCGTTCCAGGTTCGACTCCACACGTCTGCGCGACCTCTTCGAATCCGACCCCGAACGCGTGGACCGCAACAGCCTGCGCGTGGGCGACCTGCACGTCGACCTGTCCAAGAACCTCGTCACCGACCGCACCTGGCAGCTGCTGGCCGACCTCGCCCGCGCGACCCGCGTCGCCGACCTGCGCGACGCCATGCTGCGCGGGGACCGCATCAACGTCACCGAGGACCGCGCGGTCCTGCACACCGCCCTGCGTGCCCCGAGCGAGGCCGTGATCCGCACCGACGGGCACGACGTCGTCCCCGAGGTCCACCGGGTCCTGGACCACATGGCCGGTTTCGCCGAACAGGTCCGCTCCCGCACATGGCTCGGGCGCACCGGACGTGCCGTCACGCGTGTGGTCAACATCGGCATCGGCGGATCCGACCTGGGCCCCGCCATGGCCTACGAGGCGCTGCGCCCCTACACCGACCGCGGGCTCGAGTTCCGGTTCGTCTCCAACGTCGACGGTGCCGACCTGCACGAGGCGCTCGTCGGCGCCGACCCCGCCACGACCCTGTTCGTGGTCGCCTCCAAGACCTTCACCACCCAGGAGACCATCGCCAACGCCACCGAGGCCAAGCGCTGGCTGCTGGACGCACTGGGCCACGAGGGCGACGACGAAGCCGTGGCCCGCCACTTCGTCGCGGTCTCCACCAACGCCGACGAGGTCTCCCGCTTCGGTATCGACACCTCCCACATGTTCGAGTTCTGGGACTGGGTGGGCGGACGATACTCCTACGACTCGGCGATCGGCCTCTCGCTCATGGTCGCCCTCGGGCCGGAACGCTTCCGCGAGATGCTCAGCGGGTTCCACCTCATGGACGAGCACTTCGCGACCGCGCCCCCCGAGACCAACCTGCCGTTCCTGCTGGGGATGCTGGGCGTCTGGTACGGCGGGTTCCACGACGCCCACAGTCACGCCGTGCTGCCCTACAGCCACCACATGGGGCGTTTCCCCGCCTACCTGCAGCAGCTCGACATGGAGTCCAACGGCAAGTCCGTCCAGCGCGACGGCCGGCCCGTGGGCTGGCACACCGGCCCCGTGGTCTGGGGCACCCCCGGAACCAACGGGCAGCACGCCTACTTCCAGCTCCTGCACCAGGGCACCCGCTTCGTGCCCGCCGACCTCATCGGGTTCGCCCGTCCCGGCCCCGACCTGCCCCACCACCTGCACGGCCAGCACGACCTGCTCATGGCCAACCTCTTCGCCCAGGGCCAGGCGCTGGCCTTCGGCCGCACCGCGGAGGAGGTCGCAGCCGAGGGGGTGCCGGCCCACCTGGTGCCGCACCGCACGTTCCCGGGCAACCGCCCCACCACCACGATCCTGGCCGAACAGCTCACCCCCGCCGTGCTCGGCCAGCTCGTCGCGCTCTACGAGCACAAGGTGTTCGTGCAGGGCGCCGTGTGGAACGTCAACTCCTTCGACCAGTGGGGGGTCCAGCTCGGCAAGGTGCTCGCCGAGCGTGTGGAACCCGCGCTCACCGACGGCGAGCAGGTTCCCGGCCTCGACGTCTCCACCGCCGCCCTCGTCGAGCAGTACCGGCGCATGCGCCACCGCGACTGAACTGCATCCCCGGGCGGGGCGTGCGCGAACACCTTTGCGCGGCCCGTCCGGGGCGGTTGATCTGAACACGTCATGCGCAACTGACATTGAGACCGACCGCCCGAGTGTGCGGGGCTCGCCGAAGGGGCTGGAGCCGACCCCGCTCGGGCCGCCACAGTTCTCAGCCCGTGGTGCGGTCTCGATGTCGGCGACACCCTCGCCCCAGCAGACCGCCGCCCACGGGCACCTGCGCATCGAGGCCCACCCCACGACGAAGGGTGGTCCCACACCGTGAATCCGCACACCACATCGACCCCCAGCGGCGCGGCCACGCTCAGCGCCCGCGACCTGTCCCGCGCCTACGGCACCCACGTGGTCCTGGACGGGATCGGCCTCGACGCGGCCCCCGGTCAGCGCCTGGGCGTGGTCGGGGAGAACGGTTCCGGAAAGTCCACGCTCCTGCGCCTGCTCGCCGGGGCCGAGGAGCCCGACTCCGGGAGTGTCGAACGCCCTGACGACACCGGGTTCCTGCACCAGGAACTGCCCTACGGTCCCGAGGCCACGCTCGGGGACGTCGTGGCAGACGCGCTCGTGCCCGCGCGCGAGGTCGAACAGCGCCTGACCCGCTGTGCCGAGGCGATGAACGACGGCCCCGGAGACGAACGAGTCCTGGCCGAGTACGCCGAGGTCCTGTCCGAGGCCGAGCGCCTCGAGGTCTGGGACGCCGACCGGCGCGCCGATCTCGTCGTGGCGGGCCTGGGCATCGACGGGCTGGGCGCCGACCGCACCGTGGAACGCATGTCCGGCGGCCAACGCGCCCGCCTGGCCCTGGCCGCCCTGCTCATCCGGCGTCCTCGTGCCCTGCTGTTGGACGAGCCCACCAACCACCTGGACGACGCTGCTCTGGAGTTCCTCGAGGGGTACCTGCGCGACCTGCCGAGCCTGGTGGTGCTGGCAAGCCACGACCGGGTCTTCCTGGACGCGGTCTGCACCGGTCTGGTCGACCTCGACCCCGCCGTGGACGGTCCCGTCTTCTACGGCGGTGCCTACTCCTACTACCTGCACGAGAAGAAGCTCGAGCGGGAGCGGTGGGAACGGCGCCACCAGGACGAGCAGGAACGGCTGAAGGCACTGCGGGAGTCCGTACGCACCACTGCGCGCAAGGTGGGACACAACCGTCCACCCAGGGACAACGAGAAGATGAGCTACGACGCCTCCGGGGAGCGGGTGGCCCAGCAGGTCTCGCGGCGGGTGCGCGACGCACGCGGGCGCCTGGAGGCGCTCGAACGCGACCAGGTGCGCAGACCTCCGCGCAGGCTCTCCTTCTCCGGACACCTGACCGCCCGGCCCGGAGCCGCAGGCGGCCAGGCGCTGATGCTCCGGGACGTGGAGCTGCCCGGTCGGCTGCGCTTGTCCCACCTGGATGTGCCCGCGGACGGGCGGCTGCTCGTGACCGGGCCGAACGGGGCCGGGAAGCCCACAAACAGTTTGTGACGTCAATGTTATGCAGGCAGGCATGTGGCTGATGCGACTTGGCCACCTGTATCCAGTGCCTTCGCGACGTGATCAGCCCCTGGGTCGAACTGGGGCATAGACGTCTGGGACGCATTGCTATGCACTAGCTCTAAGTGACACGCCATCAGTGGTCCGTGGCCCCGCTCGGCATCGCCAAGTCCTGTTCAGAGGTCTTGGCTGAACCCCGGTGCGGAGCCGCCGCTCCGCAGGGGCCTACCAGCCAAGATCGGAACGCAGCCGCTCCACCATGTCATGCCGCTCGTACCGTTTGAAGATGATCATCAGAACCTCTAGGGAATCTCGCTTCTCCTCATGGCTGAGGTCATTGATGAATTCAAGAAGAACTTTCGCAATCAAGGACCAAGATTGATTCGCGCCATGAAAGGTCAATCTGTTGATTAATGTTTCGATGTCCTCCAGGGTCTGACTATTCAGGCTCTGGGGGTCATTCATGAAACTATAAGCCAAAGCCATGCCAGGATCTTCGAGTACTTTTCGACGAAAATTAGCTATAAGTCTAAATTGGTCTTCTTGCTCCCTTTCGTCTTCTAATCTCTTAAGGCGGCTCTTCTCGAGCTCAAGCGCAGAAGCAAGCGAATCTGGGGATATATCCATACGCCCGCGCCCCCAGATGTGGCGCACACCGCCTTGCGCGAGGTCCCTCTCCATGCCCAGCGAATAATTGATCTTGTCTTCGACAGACTGGAAATCCTTGAGCGATTCGCCCTTGCAAAGTTTTTGTGCGCGATCTCGAACAAAACTGCGGACGACTGCCTCTGGGTTATAATGGCGCTGTGTACCACTGGAGGGTCTCCAAAGTGCTCGGATCTCCATCCGAAAGAACAGCCCAGGATCGATGCTTCGCAGATCGGATGCGACGAATAGCAGTTCCTGATTTCTGCGCTTCTCTCGCCACTCTCGAAGGATTTTAATCATAGGTCTTGTCGGCCGCAGGGGCAGCCTCCAAATGCCGGATTGGATCCAGCCCGGACGCTCGCTCGATAATGCGGTCCCTGACGCCTGCTCGGTCGTCGCTCACACTTGCGGGTGCCCAAACAAAGAGCATCCTGGTCAGGGCGGAAATTCTATTTCCTGTAACTTGCCCACTTGAGGCCGACGAACGGATTGATTCCTCGATTATCCTTGTGCATACCGCCTCGTCGATATTAGATATCAGAGCATTGCTCATCCACAAAGCGAAGGCCGTATCGATGTTCGTACGCCTTGGCTTCTTTTCTAGGGCTGCCTTCCAACCGGCGGCATAGAAGGACCATTCTCCAGTCTGTGCATCTTGAGAGTTTGCAGCCGTCCTGAATCCGTTCGTCACGCGAGCGATTGCAATAAAAGAACTGAGCCCTACTTCTCGACGGCTTGGATCATTTCCGGTGAGCCACTGCGTGATCGTATCCCGAATTCTGGGGCGAGTATGTTCCGCGCTCCAAAGTGTCTCGAAAGACTTCAACGACGCTTCTTTTACCTGCTGGTCAGGTGATTCTACCAAGTGGCCCAGTCGATAGATCATGACCCTGTCAAAGACGGTTCCAAGCGGCCCGCCGCAGGCATGAGCGATTACTGATTGCAGATGCACGTCATTCGTGTTAGTGCTTTTAGACCATGTCAACATTTTATCTCGAACTTGTCTTCCAATTTCAGGATCAAAGGCTGCGGCGGTCAGTAGGTCTTGTGCGCTATGCCTTAGGTTCTCATTGCTGGACCAAGCGAATAGTATCTTCTCCAGATCACCGATGTCGCGGCGCTGGGAGGACCATCGAAGAATGTAGTCACCCATGCGTTCAAATGTCTCGGAGTCGTAATTCCCACCCTTGTTCTTTGAGGTGTCGACCAGCCAGTTGATGAACTTTGGCCTAAGGTGCATACGATCCACCCAGAAGTACTCGATAATGGATCGAGCGTATCCGGATTTTGGAAAAGTAAGATAGTCTCCGTTCTTCAGAACTGCCTCTGAGATATCGACTAGCTCATAAATCCCTGGGCCACCCTGGCCGATGTCTTTCTCTTCTTGATCTTCACTTAGGAAGGAAGAAATATTCTGTGATTCACTATAGATTTCACCCGCTCGGCAACCGTCTAGTACTGCGGCAGCAAGAATGAAGTTGCGGCAATGCGGGGACTGGTTGGTTTTGTGCCATTTTAGGAGATCTTCAAGCCAGTTCCTTCTCGCCTGAACAGCATTCTCTACGCTCTCCGTGGGGAGTTCTATGTAATCAGATTCTTTCAGGGCGATAGAGTGTTCGTTTCGTATGTCGCTGGACCAGTCCACAATTTCCACTGGTGTCAGGCCAGAAAGCTCCTTTGTTATCTCCGAGTTGTTCGACCAGAGGTGTGCGTGATGTTGCTTTAGGGGCGACGTTCCAGATTGTAGGTGCCTAATCAGAACTTCCTTCGGCGGGGGCTCGGTGAGGGACGATTCAAGCTCCCGGCCTCCATTGCCAATCTTCTCCCAGAGGTCGGTTCGCGCAATAACGACGAGATAGGATCCAGCCTGCTTTAGGGCAGTCTTGGTTTCTTCATCTGCGATCGAACGGCCGAAGTCGATGGCTAGATCGGCATCTTCGCTCCGCAGGTCTAGTATCCAACCCGCTTGACGATCGCTCAATATATCGCTTACGTTGAATGGTTCCGTGGGCTCCCTGCGGACCTCGCGAAGTCGAATGTCGCTCAGTTGGTCAAGCAACCAAATCGCGGCGGTGTGGCGGCCTATTCCTCGAGCTCCAGTAAGAACGATAACTCGGTGAGACTTGAGAATCTCTAGGCACGACTCCGCTTGTGGATGTTGCACATAGACTGAAACACATTCGCTTACATAGCTATCTGATAGCTTGTGAGAGTCTAGGAGCCTACGCACTGTCTGGTTAAGTACTCCAATTACATCTCCATGGTTATCTCCTTCGATCTCTTGCGTGATTGAATTAGGGGGTCGGCGTATCCGTGGTCATCCTTTTTTGGTTGATTCTCGCTTCTATATTCCCGGCCCGTTTCGGCGGTCCCATTTGGGTCTTGGGTATTTTGTGTATTGGATGATACATCAATTGGAGACTCAAGAGCAGTCGAGTCGCTCACTTGGGGCCGAGGGGCCTCATTGTAAGGCTCGGGCAGTATAATCCTATTATCGCGGCTTCCTGTGCTGGAGTGGTTGTCATCGTACATGTTTTCTCCTTCTTCGAGAGTTGGCATCTATGAAATCTGAAACAGTCCTCTCATTCCATTTTCTTGAATTTTGCACCGATTATTTTTGCGCCTTTGTTCACGTTCTTCACGGTTTGGTTTACATGGGCATGCGCAGTCCCTTGAAATTCGTCCGCCTCTACTCCCGTCACTTCTCCTGATACGCGATCCATCTTCTGATCCACCACTGCCTGTGGTGTCGAAGCATGTTCCTCGCCAAAGGCGAACCTGTGATTGTGGACGGTTTCAAGTTCGTCTCGCAGTCGCCCCAGGGAACGCAGCAGCTGTTCATTATCTGATCTAATCAGCTCTGGATTGTTTGCGTACACCCCCAATGCGTCATCCAGGACTCTCAGTAGGTTCATTCGCTCATCGGTCAGAGCAGACTCGTCTACTTTGAGAGATGCGACATCTATCGAAGAACTCTCTGCGGACCTTTCGATATCCTTGCGTTCACTTGGAGAGAGTTTTCGATCCAATACGACTGCCAACCTCCCATAGAGAAAAGTGAAAGCCTGAGTCAGTGCGGACGTTGCGAGTGCAGGGAAACTGAGTTCATCGGACATCGCTGCGTTCTCCTAGTTCTTCTGAGGGGTCATGCGACACGGTCTAAATTAGCGCATCTTGACTAGTCTAAAAATGTTCTTTCGCCTGTATGGCCGCATGCGGCCACCGGTGAACCGGAGGACGGAAGACCAGTTTGTCTCTTCGTCAAGTGGGTAGACGGGGGCTTCTCTAATATTGGATTCAATTCGACCAGCCACCTCGCACCCACGCATCGGGGGTCTTAAAGCGCCGCTTGCGGATCTTCCAGACTGGCGTGGAAAAGCCCCAAAAGTAGAAAACCTACAATCAGTTTGTGACTCTGTTGTTAGGTGCAGGTCGTAGGTTCCTTCGGGTTTCTCCGCCCTACGCTGCGTCCAAGACTTCCCGCACTTCGGGCACGTCTCGGAAGGGCCTCAGGGATGCGCGCACGACCTGGGCTCGCTCGCTTGTGCGGTCGCTGCCAAGGTCCTCCGACATCTCCAACATCCGCCGTGCCACGTGTGCCGCCTGCTCAGGCTCGTTGGCGTCGGTGTAGGCCACAGCCAACCACGACAGGTAGAGCGCCATCTCTCGTGTATGCGTCGCGTCGTAGTGGGACAGCACGTCGTTGAGCAGTGGTACCGCTCGCAGCGGACGCCGGAGCTCCGTGTAGGCGCGCGCCTCCATGACCTGGAGTTCTCCGGCGTCCACCCAGTAGAGCCACGTCGGTTCGTCCTCTTCGCCGTGCTGGGACAAGGCTTCCTCTGCCTCGCCGAGCGCGAGCATGGTCGCGCGCGCGTCGCCTGCTTTGGTGCGGGCCCATGCCACCCGATCCCAGAACAGCGCGCGGGCGCGGGGCGGTGCCTGCGTGCCTGCTTCTGCTAGGGCGGCTTCGGCGAGCGCTACCCCGTCGGACACCCTGCCGATGTTCGACCATTGGTAGGCGAGGCATCCGGCGAGTTGTCCGGCCAGGGTTCCATCCCCGGCCTCCCGGGCGGCCGACAGCCCGAGGCGATACGTGCGCTCTGCCTTGTCGTGCTGGCCGGCGTCGGAAGCGATCCACCCGGCAATCTGTGCGAACTCACCTACGGCCGTTCGCAGGGACCTGCCCACAGCTTCCGTGTGTGTGCTCTCCCGGAGGAGTTGCACGGCAGAGTCCAGTTCACGGAACGCGGGAACGATCAGATCTTGCCCCGCTATGACGTCGTCGGCCAGCCTGAGCGCGTGCACGCGAGCGTGGAGGCGTTCCGCCGCTGTCCTGCCAACGTGGCGCCCTTGATGCGCTGATAGCTCCACTTCGGGTCGCTCTCCGGGCAGGAGCTCAGCGAGGGTCGGTGACGGCGCATCGGATGTGGCGAGGGCGCGTTCAAGCTCGTCTCGGTCCACAGCGAAGACGGTCGCGATGAAGGGCAGCCAGAACTTCGGTGCGCGGAGCCCACGCTCCCAGCGGTACACCTCCTGCCGGGTCACCGTGGCTCGGCCGGATACTTCGCATAGTGCTTCGGCAAGTCGCTGTTGCGACCAACCTCGCGACTTGCGATGCCGCTTGAGCATCTGGGGGAAGGTCTCGGGAGCCATGTCTCCATGGTGGCCTACAAATTGGCCTACAGGTAGGCCGATCCAGGATCAGTTGGCGCGGACAACAGTGGTTCTACGACAGACCCCGGCGAGTGCTGGCGGGCACTCCCGGGGCGTGGCCAACGCTGACTTGGAGCGCTGACATGAGAGACCATATCGCCGGATTGCTCAGGCAGATCACACGCACCATGTCCCCGCCGGGAGGCCGCCACCGACGCCGGACGCACACCTGCCCGAGCCTGTCCTCAGCACAGCAGTACGAGGGGCTCACGGCCCTTCTCGCTCTGGCAGAACCGGTCCCAACGCGCGCACCGCGCCCCTCCCGGCTTCGGCTCCGTCGTGCGCCGATCGCGCTGACACCCCCGACCGCACCCATCCTGATGGACGGCGCAGACTCACGCCGGTACCGGCTCGTCCGGCCCTCCTACGAGGACTGGGAGCGCCAGCATTCGCAGCATCTCGGGGAATGGGGGGAGCTGGCGGATCTCGTCCGTGTGGCGCTTTCCATGGGGATCGGCCGGTGATCTTCATGGAATACCGAGAACTGAGCAGCAAAGACGACCTGGACAGCTGGGCGCGCACCCGTGGTGTGCGTGTGCACATCGCAGATGAGACCTGGGAGTCCATCACCTACGCCGCGACCGCACCAACGAAGGACGGTGCCTGTGAGCAGTGTCGCTACCGCCAACGCTTCCCCCTCTCGTTGGCCCTGCGCCGTCGTGAACGCACGTTCATCGTGGATCTGTGCCACTCGGTAGGCGGGGCCGAATGCCACCACGTGCGCCCGGTCATTGCCGGTCTGAGTACTGCATCGGAGGCCGAAGCCAAGCGGCAAGCCGTCGTAGTGGCCAGTGCCAAGGTGCAGATGCAGCGGCAGGAGGTCTGCGGCGCCAAAGCCGAGAACATGACCGCCTGCACAGTGCAGCCCGCCGTCTCATGGAAGGGCTGAGACCACCGGGGCGGATCACCGGGCACCCACCTTCAACCCGAACGTGTGATTGAGCTGCGGACGTCTCCGCACACGAGCGCGCCACGTGTGCGTTCCCGCTATGGTCCGCATCGCTCGGAATGAATTGCCAAGCCCCGCACACCATCCGGTGTGCGGAATTCCGGCCCTGACCAGGGTTGGACTACTGCAAGTGAAAGGAACCAACGTATGCAGATGGCTTCTCCCTCGGCCGTGGAGTCCGAGGAGATGGTTGTCGATCTGGGTGACGCAGCCGACCTGACCCTCGGTGAGGGCCAGTCGGAAAACGAGGACAAGCGCAAGATCTACAACTAGCCGCTTCACTGATCACCGCAGAAGGGGTGCCCTCTCACGGGAGGGGGTGCCCCTTCGACCTTCGACAGGAGAAGGAAAGACGTGTTCGGAGGAACCAACCACCCGTCCCACAACAGAATCCCTCTGGGAGCACGACCCGTTCCGGGGGTTCCCTCGACATGGATGGACGACACAGAAGATCCGCCCCTGATGGCCGCAACAGAGACCGGAACTCTTGTCGTCGCAGGATTGTGTGCGGCCACACGCGAAGAGGTATCCCATGCGGTCCGCTCAGGTGTTCCCGATGATGTGGCATGGCGTTGGCCCGGCGCCTACATCGTCGTCCACGTCGAGAAAAAACACGTCACCCTGTGGACTAGCCTGGGTGCGCTTCCTGTCTATGTTCACCGCGTCCACGGTTACCTGTACTGGTCGACCAGCGCTCGGTTTCTGGCCTCCCTGGCCGGATCACTGGAATTGGGCATGGAAGAAGTAGCCAGATTTATCGACGGTTGCCCGATTACACATTCCCTATTCACGAATGTGGAACGACTGCCCGTGGGGCACCGCATCCGCATGTACCAAGAATCATGGTCGGCGACCCCGGTATGGAAACCTCGCCGCTCGCCTGTCCCCACGGCGCTGCGGCTTCGTCGGGCTCTGGAACAGGCTGTAGCCGCCCGCGTCGACCGATTTCCCACCCCTACGTGTGACTTCTCCGGAGGGCTCGACTCCACGACCCTGGGCCTTCTGGCCGCGCGCCGCCTGCACTCGCAGGAGCGCACCATCACGGCGACGACGCTCCACCCGAAGGGGATCACGACGGGCGGGGATCTGAGCTATGCACGCGAAGCCTTCCACACACCCGGTTTGGCCCATGCGTGGATTGGTCGCGACCACACCCACGCGCCCTACGGCGATCTGGCTTTGGTACCCACCGATGAGCCGCCCGTGAGCACGGTCTCTCTACCGAGCTTCCGTGATCACCTGCGATGGTTGGCTAACCACGGTTCCGGCGTCCATATGACGGGGGACGGGGGTGATGCTCTGCTGCTGACCCCTGCGGCGCACTTCTCGGAGATGGTCCGCGCGCGCCCTCTGAAAACCTTGGGAGCGGCCTCACGCTTTGCTCAGGTACGACATATGTCCCTGTGGCAGGCGTTCGGCCACGGCCGCAAAGTCCCACCCGCTGGCACCAGGTTGGAGCTGCCGAGCCGGACCCACCACACGATGGCCGCGACCCTGATCGACAGTGCGCGATCCGCGCGTGCTGATGTGGAGTTGGCCGCTGCCGTCGGGGTGCGCCTGGACAACCCGTTCTTCGACGCGCACGTCATCGATGCATACCTGTCGATGGGTGTGCGGGAGATGCCCGAGCCCGCCCGGTACAAGCCCGCACTCAAAGAGGCCATGGCCGACCTTCTGCCCCCGGCGTTGCTACGCAGGACGACCAAGGCCACCACCAGCGCCGACCACTATGACGGACTGCGCCGTGCCCTGCCACAGATCACGGAACTCGTTGACGGACACCTCGCCACACTGGGACTGATCGACCCCCGGGCCGTACAGGGTCGGTTGGGTGCGCTCGCGGTGGGCGCGGATGACCTGGGACCGGTTGAGCGCATCGTCTCCTTCGAGGCGTGGTGGAACGCGCTCACCCCGGTTGCCTGGAGGGAGACGGCTCATGGGCACACGTGAGCGTGCATGTCTGCTGGATCTGGGGTGGTTGTTGGTCGTGGACTACGAGAGCGGTCGGACCCGACTCATGTCCCCGACGGCGGCTCACACGTGGGCGCGCACCAGATCGGTACCTGCGGTTGAGCGGGTGGGGTGGTCACCGTCGCTGAGTACCCACGAGGTGCCGTTGGAAGGCGAGCCCTCACCGCGGGCCGGTGGGCGTGCCTTGATCACTGCGGCCCTGGGAGTGGTGCTGATGGTGATCGCTGCCAACGTGGGGGCGCGAAGGAAGCGGATGCGTCGGATGCTGGCCCTGCTGCGCTGGGCCTCCGCCTTGGCGCGGGATGGAGCTTCCATTCCGGAGGCTACCGAGGCCGTGAATGCGGTGCGGCGCTTCGGTTTTCTGCCCTGGCGCATGGCTTGCCTGGAAACATCGGTGGCCACGGTCATTGCCCTGGCCCTGCGGGGGCGGTCGGTGACCTGGCACCACGGGGTGCGCTGCGATCCGCTCGTGTTGCACGCCTGGGTCTCGGTCAACGGCATCCCGGTGGCCGAACCGTTGAGCACTCTGCGATGCACCACCCTTCTGACCATTGCTTCCAAGACGGATGAGGAACACCCATGAGTGAGGACACCCCGTGGATCTGGCTGCGCGGCGACGTCGCCGGACTCGGACCGATCCGAGACGATCTTCTGGAAACGTACTGGCGATTGGACCAGCAGATCAGCACCATCGTTGGTTACAACCGGCAGAGTCCGCAGCCCTTGCGCACCACCCGAGCGATCTTGATCGACGGTGGGAGCAGTGACGAGCCTCGATTCACCATCTACGACCTGACGCAGGCCGCCCCCGTCCCGGTAGGGGTCGCCAAGCTCGCCATGGACACCGCTCGGAGCAACGCCGAGTACATCGTCTCGATGGACCCGGAGCACCACGGGCGCGGGATCGGAACCGAGGCGACCCGCCTGGTGTTGGACTGGGCCTTTCACGTGGCGAACATGGCCTGTGTGTGGCTCACCGTGCTCGAACCCAACGCCGGGGCAATCCGCGCTTACGAGAAGGCGGGCTTTTCGCGGCAGGGCATTCGCCGCGACTCCAGCATGTGGCTCGGACAGAGGGTCAACGAGGTGTACATGGACGCCGTCCCGGCAGAGTTCCCGGGGCCGTCGATGGTCAAGCAAAAGTTCCAGTGATCGCCCTGGCGTTGAAGTATCGACCGGCGTGGTGATCTGGTCGGCGAAACACTCAAGGGTGGTGGGTTGCGTACGCAGCCCACCACCCTCTTTGTGTGCGCAGGTGGTCTCCGTTCGCAGCGCTGGTTCGCAACCAAGAGGCGAAGCGGCCCGCGCACACGACGTGTCTTGAGGTCCGGGGCTCGTACTTCTTCGTTGAACCCGCCTCTCGCAGCTCAGAGTCGGGCCCTCGACATCCATGGCTGATGTGGGTCGGTCGCGACGCTCGGCACGATCGAGTGATCCGTCGCTTCGGGGTGAGCGCTTTCGGGGCTCTCGATCCCCTGGATAGAGAGAGCCCCCGTAGCAGGGGTGGTGACATTCCTGCTCACCCGTCCGGGTGAGCGTAATCGGGGGTCTCGGCGCCATGGGTGGATAGGACCTCGATTCGCAAGGCAGGTGATGAACCCGGTGTCGCCTTCGTCGGCAAGCCACCATCCACGACTGAAACAGCTTCTTCGGTCAGCCGACCGGTCAGAGGTTCCCTCTGAGCCCGGGTTGGCGGTTCTGATCCGCTGGAGCCTGCTCACGCCCCGGCCCAGCGCAGCCCATACGCAGCCTCAGCCGATGATGTCCGCGACTTTCCTCCGTGAAGGAGGAGATACCAAATGATGCGGAGGAGCCCCCGGCGGGGCCATGCCGGCACAGAGCTGCTGCGGCTGGCACAACGGCTCACCGACCGCGACCGCTACATCCTCTCCCTCGTGGAACAGCACCGTGTGCTGACCACACCACAGATCACCCAAGCCTGTTTCGACCACCAGCACACAGCGGCCCAACGCTTGCGGGTGCTCGCTGGTCTGGGATTGCTGGCGCGTTTTCGTCCGCGGTTGGATCGCGGGTCGGCGCCCTGGCACTACGTGTTGGACAGCTACGGAGCGATGGTTCTGGCTGTGGAGCGCGGCCAGGACGCCGACCAACACCGGGTGCGCAGGGATCGGCAACTGGCGTTGGCTTCCAGCTCCCAACTGGGCCACCGGCTCGGCGCAGCTGGCTTCTTCACCGCGTTGATCGCCCATGCGCGCCGCAGTGAGGGCACCGCCGAACTGGTGGACAGCCACAACGAAGCCGCCCTCGACGATTGGGTGTCCAGCCTTGGTTGTCGCTCTATGGTCCGTCCGGACGGTGGCGGGCACTGGCGCGAGCACGGGCGCGCAACCGTCTTCGTGCTGGAGTGGGACACCGGCACCGAACCCCACCGGCGCCTGCAAAGCAAGCTGGAACGCTACGCCGCCTTCTATGCCGAGCTACGCAGCCTCATCGCCGGGGGCTGGAACGAGACGGTGCCGTGGGTGCTGTTCTCCTTCCCCGGCCACCAACGCGAGCTACAGGCCCGCAAAGCCCTGAGCGCCTACCCAGGGGCCCGTGACGTGCCCGTGGCCACCACGTGCCTGGTGGGCGACCAGAACCCCGCAGAACGCGTGTGGAGCGTTCTGCGTGACGGCGTGGCCTTCCGTCGCCGTCTCGGTGAGTTGGCCACACCAGGACAGGAAGCACCCGATGCGGAAGGAGAACGTCCGAGGCGGTGACGAGCGAACCCCGACACAGCGACCGCGAGGAAAGGACCCAGACCCAGAGCCCCGGTGACCGGGACGCCGACGCCATGGCGGAGCGATCCCAGCGAGAACGCGAAATCCAGCAGTGGGCAGAGCGGGTGGTCGATGCAATGCCGCCCCTGACCCCAGAACAGCGCGAACGCCTTGCCCTGCTGCTACGCACCACACGCTAACCACACGCAGGGCCGGGGTGAAGAACCCCGGCCCTGCCACTGCCGACTGCCGTGCCGCTCACCCGGCACCGGCATCCGTCGCGGTCGGATCAACGCGGTCGATACGGATACGGTCACTGCTGAAACGCCCCCCACGCCCGATCGGCAACAGCGTGATGGTGATTGGCAACAGCTTCAGGATCTCGCGCTTGCGCCCCAGCGGCAGACTGCGCCACAGGCGGCGGGCGTCGGTGGTGTAGGCGAACTCCGCCAACGGGCTCTGCGCGGCGCTGTCGGCCAGCTCGGCGCGGATCGCGCCCATGCGTTGCTCCAGCGTGGCCGTGATGGTCTCCAACTGCGTACCGTCGATACTTCCAGCGGCGAACCGTTGAGCGGCATCGACCTTGCGCTCATCCAGGATCCGCAGTTCCTCGCGCAGCGCACCCACGTCCACCTCGCGTGCGCCCGGGATCAGATCGGCCGCGTCAGCGCGCGAGAGCCGTGCGACCACGATCTCTTGTACGTGCTCGTCGACCATCGTGACCGGGTGCTGGGAGTGGTTCCTAGCGTGGCAGCGGTAGCAGGGCGTGCCCCGGGAGTTGTTGCGCACACTCACGCGCGCGCCGTCATCGCACACACCGCACCGGTAGATCAGCGACCCCAGCCACTTGGGGGTGTTGCCCGGCGTGTTCTTGCGTGCCGGGTTGGAGAACAAGGTGATCAGCGCTTGGCGCTTGTCTTCGTCGATGATGGGCTCATAGGCGTAGCGCCTGACGATGCGCCCGTGGTGGACGCGGTGGCCCGAGGTGCGGGGGCTGGTCAGGATCTGGCGCAGCGTCGCGGAGTTCCAACCGCCGTGGCGGCTCTGCTTACCGTTGCGTCTGAGCGAGCGGCCGTCGGTTTGGCTAACCGTCGGCACTTGGCGCTTGGCCAGATCACGGAGTACTTGAGCCAGGGGGACCCCGGCCAGGATGTCGTCGGCCCACGAGCGGATCTCGGCTGCTTCGGTGGGGTTGTGCTGGCTCATGTGCAGCACGGGGCGTTCTTCGTAGACGCGCTCCATGGCCGGTGCCTTGGGGTTGGTGCAGACCGAACGCACCCGCCCGGTGTCCACACCCCACCCGTAGGGGCGTACGCCCCCGCCGAAGTCGCCATTACGGGCTTGGCGCTTGCGTGCCAAGGCGATGCGATCGCCGCGTTCGTCGGACTCGCCCTGGCTCTTGAGCGTGTCGGACAAGAAGTCCTGGCGCCCGGCCGAACGGTTCAGGTTGTATTCGCCGCCCTTAGCGACCGAGAACAGGCGTACGCCGTGCGTACGCACCAGGCGCAAGAACTGGCTGGCCTGTTCGATGTCGCGGTGCAGCCGGTTCGCGTGCCAGAACGTCACCGACGCGATGGCTCCGCGTTCGATGTCGCGGCACAGCCGCTCGTACTCGGGGCGCTGCACGCCGCTGTAGGCAGAGACGTCGTTGTCGACGTAGCTGGCTGTGATCTCGCGGTCGAAGTCCTGGGCAAGCTCCACGTTCTCCTCATGCTGGGAGCCTTCCCCTTCGCCTCCGTGCGCACGGTCCATGGAGACCCGGCAGTAGTCCACATCCGCCTGCTCACCTGCCACCACGGTTCCTCCTCTCTGTCGCCCGCGTACCTTCCACGGTAGGAGCGGGGAGAGTCATAAACCAGTAGTCGCGAAGTCCACGCTCCTGTACACGCTGGCACGCCGCCTCACCCCGGCCTCCGGAAGGGTGAGCTGGGCGCGTTGCCACCGTCGCCCTGCTGGAACAGGAGGTGGAGTTCACCGATCCCGAACGCACACCGCGCTCGCTGTACGAGGCGCTCAACGCCGAGCGTCCCGATGCCACCGCGGCTCGTGGAGCTCGGGCTGGTCGCCCCGCCCGACCAGGACCGCCCGGTGGGCCTGCTCAGCGTGGGGCAGCGCCGCCGTCTGGCGCTGGCCATGCTCGTGGGCCGTGCGCCCGACGTCCTTCTGCTGGACGAGCCGACCAACCACCTGTCGCTGTCCCTGTCCGAGGAACTGGAGGAGGCCCTGGGGACAGCGCCCGGTGCGGTCGTGGTCGCCTCGCACGACCGGTGGCTGCGCCGCAACTGGGCAGGGGAGGAATTGCGCCTGGTCGGCGGCGCCGCCGACCGCTGACCGGTGCCGGCGCGGTCACTGGAAACCCCCTGTACGCCTCGTGCAAACTCTCGGTAGTCAATTGGTTTCCCAGAGTTGTAAGCGGGGGGCTACGGTACATGACCACGCCCATGGACGCGCCGGAGTCGTCCCGGAACGCCGCCCCCGAGTCCCTGGCCGCCGGGGGCCGGGGTGCGGCCGGACGGTCTCTGAAACAGATCGCCTGGCAGCGGTTCCGGCGTGACAAGGTCGGCATGGCCGGCGGGGTGGTCGTGCTCCTGCTCATCCTCGTGGCCCTGTTCGCGCCCCTGCTCGTGTCCTGGTTCGGGTATCCGCCGAACCAGTTCAACCAACAGCTCGTCGACCCCCTCACCGGGGGAGTGTTCCGGGATCCCGACCGCCCCGAACTGGGACTGGATCCCTGGGGCGGCATCAGCGCCCAGCACCTGCTCGGCGTCGAACCCGTCAACGGCCGCGACCTGTTCAGCCGCATCGTCTTCGGCGCCCGCACCTCGCTGCTCGTGGCCACCGTCGCGACCGTGGTGTGCGTGGTCATCGGGACGGTGCTCGGAGTCGTGGCCGGTTACTTCGGGGGCTGGATCGACACTGTCATCAGCCGGGCCATGGACATCTTCCTGGCTTTCCCCCTCCTGCTCTTCGCCATCGCCCTGGTCGGAGTCATCCCCGACGGCGCCTTCGGTCTGGAGGGCAACGAGCTGCGCATCGGGGTGCTGGTCTTCATCATCGGGTTCTTCAACTGGCCCTACATCGGCCGGATCGTGCGCGGGCAGACCCTCACCCTGCGCGAACGCGAGTTCGTGGAGGCCTCGCGCAGCCTCGGGGCCGGGAGCGGGCACATCGTCTTCCGGGAGATCCTGCCCAACCTGGTCACGCCGATCCTGGTGTACTCCACTCTGCTGATCCCCACCAACATCCTCTTCGAGGCCGCGCTGAGCTTCCTCGGTGTGGGCATCAACCCGCCCATGGCCACCTGGGGCGGCATGCTCGAGAACGCGCTGCAGTTCTACACGACTTCACCGCACTTCGTGATCATTCCGGGCCTGGCCATCTTCGTCACCGTGCTCGCCTTCAACCTGTTCGGCGACGGGCTCCGCGACGCCTTCGACCCCCGCTCCTCCGACTGACCGGCCGGCGACCCGCCCGAGCCTGCCGTGCCCGCACGGACCCGCAGCGAACCCGATCAGGAGGCAAGGTGAGTACCCACCACGTCACACGCGCGGCGCCGCGTCGAAGGCACGCCGTCCGGGGCCGGGGAACAGGGCCGCCGGCGGCTGCGAGCGCCCTGGTCGTCCTGCTGGCCGCCTGCGGTGGCGGCGGGCAAGCGCAGGGCGAGGGCGAGTTCAACGAGGGTGAGGACTCGGTGGTCAACGCCTCCGACGAGGCGGGCGGCACTCTCCGTTACGGGCTGGCCGCCGATTTCGACTCGCCCGACCCCGGCAACACCTATTACGCCTTCAGCTGGAACTTCAGCCGCTACTACGCGCGCACCCTGCTGACCTACGAGCAGGAGCCGGGGGAGGCCGGGACCGAGCTCGTGCCCGACATGGCCGAGGACATGCCCGAGTCCAACGACGACTCCACCGAGTGGACCGTGAACCTCAAGGAAGGCCTGGCCTTCGAGGACGGATCGCCGATCACCGCCGAGGACGTCAAGTACGCCATCGCGCGGTCCAATTTCGGTGACCAGGCCCTGCCCAACGGGCCCAAGTACTTCGTGGACCTGCTCGCCGACAGCGACGGCTACGAGGGCCCCTACGCGGCGGACGGCGGAGACGACCCCCTGGAGGGTTTCGGCGGTATCGAGACCCCGGACGACCACACGCTGGTCTTCCACCTCGACGAACCGTTCTCGGAGTTCCCCTACGTCCTCATCCAACCCCAGACCGCGCCGGTTCCGGCCGACGCCGACGAGGGTGAGCAGTACCAGAACCGCGTGATCTCCTCCGGCCCCTACAAGTTCGCCGAGGACTACCGGCCCGGTGTCGGCCTGAACCTGGAGCGCAACGAGGAGTGGGATGCCGGCACCGACGACGTCCGCCCCGCCCTGCCCGACCGCGTCGAGCTGGAGATCGGTGTCGAGCAGAACGAGATCGACCAGCGCCTGATCAACGGGGATCTCGACGTGGATCTGGCCGGCGTCGGCGTGGGCCCTGCGATGAAGGGCACACTCATCACCGACGAGAGCCGGCGTCCCAACGTGGACAACCCGCAGACCAGTACGTTGCGGTACTTCAACGTCAACACCGTCGTGGAGCCCTTGGACGACCCCGCCTGCCGCGAGGCGGTGATGTACGCCGCCGACCGCGACGCCCTGCAACGGGCCTGGGGCGGCGACACCGGGGGCGACATCGCCACGCAGGTGATGCCGCCCTCACTGCCGGGGTCGGACCAGAGCATCGACCTGTACCCGTCCGAGGACGACTCCGGTGACCTGGAAACGGCGCGGGAGAAGCTGGAGGAGTGCGGCGAGCCCGACGGGTTCAGCACCACCATCGGCACCCGCTCGGACCGGCCGACCGACGTCAGCTCCGCGGAAGCGCTGCAGCAGTCCCTGTCACGGGTGGGCATCGAGACCGAGATCCAGCAGTACCCGTCGGACTCGTACACCAACACACAGGCCGGTTCGCCCGACTTCGTGCACGACAACGACCTGGGGCTGACCGTCTACGGGTGGGCGCCGGACTGGGCCAGCGGTTACGGGTTCATGAGCAAGATCCTGGACGGAGATGCGATCCAGGAGGCCGGCAACTCCAACATCTCCGAGCTCGACGACCCGGAGATCAACGTCTGGTTCGACGAGGTGCAGACCCTCGACGATCCGGACGAGCGCTCGTCCCTCTACACGCAGATCGACGAGCGGGCGATGGAGCAGGCGGCGATCCTACCGATGGTCTTCGAGCGCATCGTCGTCTACCGCCCGCCGCATCTGACCAACGTCTACTATCACGCCGGTTACTCGATGTACGATTTCATGGCCCTGGGGACGACACGGGAGTAGACACACCGGTGGGCCGTCCTTTGCCCGGGCGTGGACCTGCTGTCCTCGACGCCGGGGCCGGAAGGGTTCGTCCGGGTAAAGCAAGGGCCCCGGTTCCTTGGCGGAACCGGGGCCGGCGGGTGTGGTCGATCGTGTATGAGCGGGGATCACACGGTCTGTGCCCGCCCGGGGGTGGGGTTCACCCCCTGGTGGTCTGTGCGGGGTTTACCAGAGGTACTCGACGATGGTCTCGGCGTCGTCCATCTGGTGGTGGTAGCGATCGGGGTAGGCCGAGCGCTGCACGTCCTGGGCGACGGTGCCCATCTCCTCGTCCTTCCAGCTCTCGTCGGGGAAGACGACCTCGAGCTCGTCGTAGAAGGCGTCGGTGGCCCACCCGGCGTCGAGCCGGTCGTCGGCCGAGCCGTAGTGGTCGCGCTGCTGGTAGAGGCCGACACTGTCGCGGTCGCCGCCGTCGTAGTTGTTCAGGTGGGTCTCGACGATGACGGTGGACATGGCGATGGCCGCGGCCTCCTGGTCCATGTCGCGGTCCTTGGAGGCCTCCACGACCTCGTTGGCACAGGTGGCGGTGCGCGCGTCCATGTCGCCGGCCATGTCCTGGGTCAACTCGTCGTTGAGGTCGTCGGCGGCCTCGTCGGCCGCCTCGGGGAAGTCGCCGTCGGCACCGTTGAGGTCCATGTCGACGGACATGCAGCCGTCGTTGTCCTCGTTGCTCTCGTCAGCGGCTGCGGTTCCGGGGCCGGCGAGGAGCAGGCCGCCGCTGAGCAGCACGCCCGATGTCGCAGTAAACACAAACTTCGGCATCGATTCGATAAAAGGCATGTGTGCAATGTAGGGCGTGACCCGGATTTTGTGGGTGGTTGGAACCACATCGGGCACGTGTGAAACACGACGCCGCACCCGAGCAACCATGCAGGGTGTTTTCGACGTCCGGGGGTTGAGGGGTTCACGTGGAACCGATCGAGCCGATGCTGGCCCGCACGGTCGAACACCTGCCGACCGGCGAGCGCCTGCTGTACGAACCCAAGTGGGACGGCTTCCGCGCCGTGGCCGGGACCGGGCCGGTGGAGATGTACTCCAGGAACGGGCGCCGCCTGCACACACGCTTTCCCGAGGTCGCCGAGGCCCTACGGGAGCAGTTGCCCACCGGGGTGGTGCTCGACGGCGAGATCATCCGTTGGTCCGACGACGGCCGCCTGGACTTCGGGGCCCTGTTGCGCAGGAACGGCGTCAGTTCCCGCCGCGCACGGCAACTGGCCCGCAGCGAACCCTGCCACTACGTCGTCTTCGACCTCCTGGCGCTGGCCGGACGCTCCCTGACCCACCGGTCCCTGGAGCACCGGCGTGCCGAACTCGAACGCCTCATGGAGCTGGTCGCCCAGCCGTCCCCGCTGACCCTGGGTTGGCAGACCGGCAACCCGGACGTGGCCCTGCAGTGGTGGCGGGAGATGCCGGCCGTCGGTGTCGAGGGCGTCATGGTCAAGGACGGCGGGCGTTCCTACCGCCCGGGCCGGCGCGACTGGCGCAAGTACAAACACCGGGTCACCACCGAGGCGATCGTCGGCGGCACCGTCGGTGAACCCGACCGGCCGCGCGCGCTGATCCTGGGGCGCACCGACCCCGAGACGGGGGAGCTGCACATCGCCGGCCGCACCCTGGACCTGACCGACGACCAGGCACACGAACTGGGTCCCTTCCTCACCAAGGCCGACCGCGGGGACCACCCGTGGCCCAAGACCCTGCCGCCCTCGTGGGGACAGACCGAACGGCAGCGCTACGTCCAGGTGGTTCCCGAGACGGTGGTGGAGATCTGCCCGGACACCGCGACGCTGGCCGGGCGCTGGCGGCACCTGGCCGAGTACGTTCGCCCCCGAACCGACCTGCGTCCGCGGGACGTGCCCGCCGGGCTCGAAGTGGACTGAGTCAGCCTGCGCGGTCCACGGCCTCGGCGAGCTCGTCCCGGCTCATCTTCGAACGGCCCTCGACACCGAGCTCCTTGGCCCGCGCCATGAGTTCCTTCTTCGTCGGGGCGCTCCTCTGCTCCGGGGCGCTGCTCTTGCCCGAGGACTGCTCCTGCGAACGCCGCGGGGCGGGCGCGCGCTGTGAACCCCCGGACTTCTTGCCGCCGCCCTTGCTGCCGCGCCGTTCCTGCAGCGACCGCCGCAGTGCGTCGTCCAGGGCCACGACCTTGCCCTGCTCCTCGGGCTCCTCGGGCTCGTAACTGATCGTGCTGCCCTTGGCCTTGGCCTCGATGAGCTCCTCGAGACGGCGCTCGTACTCGTCGGTGTACTGGGAGGGTTCCCAGTCGGCGGCCATCGCCTCGATGAGCTGCTCGGCCAGCTCCAGATCCTTGTCCTCGACCTCCCCCGACGGCGGGCGCATCACATCCTCGGGTTCGCGGATCTCGTCGGGCCAGTACAGAGTGGACGCGGTCAGTACCCCCTGCTGCGGGGTGATCAGCACCAGGTGCTCACGGCCGCGCATCACCATTCGCCCCAGCCCGGCGCGCCCGGACTCGGTCAGCGCCCGGCACAACAGTCGGTAGGGCTTGGCCGCACCCTTGTCCGGGCCGACGTAGTAGGTCGAGGCGTACCAGAGCGGGTCGATGCTCGCCGTCTCGACGAACCCCTCCACCTCGAGGGTCTTGGAGCGCACCGGTTGGATGCGTTCGAGCTCCTCGGGCTCGAGGACGACGTAGGAGTCCCGGTCCGACCCGTACTGGGCCCCCTTGACGATGTCGTCCTGGGACACGGGCTCACCGGTGCTCTCGTTGACCCGCTTGTACCGCACCCGGTCGGAGGTGCCCTTGACGAACTGGTGCGTCGTGGGGCCGTGCCGCTCCCTCGCGGAGTACAGCCGGGCCCCCATGCTGACCAGCCCGAAGCTCAGCGTCCCGGTCCAGACGGGGTTGGCCATCGGTATCACCCCTTCCTGCCCCAGTGTGGGACAGGCCCGACCAATCACCAGGTGGCCAGGTGCAAAACCTCGGCACACGTACGCGCGGGGGGAGCGAAGCGGCGCGTGCTCGTGATCGAGTAAATACTCTGCGTTACGTTCTGGTGGTGGAGGGGCCGCGTCGCGGGCGGGCCCCGCCCCCTCCGGCACCCGAGAGAGAAAGCGCGCCGTGCTGACCTACATCCTGCGCCGCCTCGGCGCCGGTCTGCTGCTGTTGGCCGTGGTCACCATGGTCACCTTCGCCATCTTCTACGTGGTGCCCCGCTTGGCCGGGCGCACCACCGAACAGCTGGCCACGATGTACGTCGGGCGCGCGCCCACCCCCGAGGCGATCCAGGCCACCATCGACCGCCTGGGGCTCGACCAGCCCATCGCCGTGCAGTTCTACGAGTTCGTGCGCGGCATCCTGTTCGGGGCCGAGTACCAGTTCGGGCGGGACACGGTCCAGTGCTCCGCACCCTGCTTCGGGTTCTCGTTCCAGACCTACCAGGAGGTCTTCCCCGAGATCGTCGCGCGCCTGCCGGTGACGGTCTCGCTCGCGGTCGGGGCCGGCATCATCTGGCTCGTGGGCGGGATCGCCGTCGGCGTGGTCTCCGCGGTGTGGAAGGGCAGCATCTTCGACCGGACCGCGATGGCCGTGGCCCTGGCCGGGGTCTCCCTGCCGATCTTCTTCACCGGTCTGCTCTCGCTGGCCTTCCTCGTGCACTCCTGGGGGCTCTTCGCCACCCCGATCTACGTGCCCTTCAGCGAGAACCCCCTGGGCTGGGCCGAAGGCATGGTGCTGCCCTGGCTGACCCTGGCGTTCCTGCACGCGGCGATGTATGCACGCCAGACCAGGGCGGGCATGCTCGAGACGCTCAGCGAGGACTACATCCGCACCGCGCGCGCCAAGGGGCTGAGTGAACGCAGGGTCGTGCTCAAACACGCCCTGAGGCCGACCCTCACCCCGATCGTGACCATCTTCGGCCTCGACCTGGGCCTGGTGCTGGGCGGCGCCGTACTGACCGAACAGGTCTTCTCCCTGAACGGGATCGGCCGCTACGCCGTGCAGGCCATCACCCAGAGCGATCTTCCGGTGATCCTCGGCGTGACCCTGTTCGGCGCCTTCTTCATCGTGGTCAGCAACCTGATCGTCGACCTCCTCTACCCGTTGATCGACCCCCGAGTGCGCGTCCACGGCTGACCGGCAACCACCAGAGAGGCCCACCATGAACAGATCGGACCCCGCTGACGCCCCCGTCGTCCGTGTCGACGACCTGCGGGTGAAATTCCCGACCCTGGACGGGCAGGTCCGGGCGGTGGAGGGCCTGTCCTTCGAGGTCCCGGTCGGCGGCGGCCTGGGCATCGTGGGTGAGTCGGGGTCGGGCAAGAGCGTGACCTCGCTGGCGATGATGGGTCTGCACCGGGGGACCCGGGCGGAGATCTCCGGTTCGATCGAGGTGGCGGGCCAGGACGTCAACACCGCCAGTGACAAGCAGTTGCGGGCGATGCGGGGCAACGACATCGCGATGGTCTTCCAGGACCCCATGCAGTCGCTGCACCCGCAGTTCACCGTCGGCAACCAGCTGGTGGAGGCCCTGCGCGTGCACCGCTCCGAGGTCTCCCGTGCGGACGCCCGCGCCAGGGCGGTGGAGTCGTTGGAGCGGGTGGGGATCCCGGAGCCGGCCAAGCGCATCAACTCCTACCCGCACGAGTTCTCGGGGGGTATGCGCCAGCGCGTGGTGATCGCGATGGGACTGATGTGCGATCCGAAGGTGCTGCTGGCCGACGAGCCGACCACGGCGTTGGACGTGACGGTGCAGGCCCAGGTGCTCGACCTGTTGGACAGCTTGCGCAGTGAGCTGGGCATGGCGTTGATCCTGGTCTCGCACGACCTGGCCGTGGTGGCCGGTTCGGTGGACGAGGTCGTGGTGATGCGCCACGGCGAAGCGGTCGAGCACGGGGACGTGCGCCGGGTGCTGGCCGAGCCGCAGCACGCCTACACTCGCGCGCTGTTGGACGCGGTTCCGCGGGTGGAGGTCTCCCGCGCCCAGCGGCGTGCCCAGGACCGCGCCGACCGTACCTACGGAGGCACCGCGCCCGGAACCGGGGACGACGCCGCCGCGGGTGGAACTGCACCCGGCAACGGGGCCCGCACCGCCCCCGTACCGCCGCCCGCCGGGGCCACGGCCTTCGGGCACACCCCGACGGCCGAGGGAGAACCCGCCCCGGAACCGGGCTCCGGGACCGAGGTGGCAGCCGTCTCCGGACCGGATGCCCCGACCCGGGACCGGGGCGNCTTCAAGGTGCGCGGCGGCCTGTGGGGGCGTTCCAGCGACTTCTGGGCGGTCAAGGGTGTGAGCTTCGACCTCCACCCCGGACAGACCCTGGGCCTGGTCGGGGAGTCGGGGTCGGGCAAGAGCACGCTGTCCCGGATGGTGATGCGGCTGCTGGAACCGACCGAGGGCACCGTGGAGTTCGAGGGCCGCGACATCACGCACCTGTCGGAGCGGGCGCTGCGTCCGCTGCGGCGCGACATCCAGATGGTCTTCCAGAACCCCTACTCCTCGCTCAACCCCCGGGTCACCGTGGGCGACGCCATCGGTACTGCGCTCAGGGTCCAGGGCGAACGCGACCGGACCACCATCCGCACGCGCGTCCGGGAGCTCCTCGACCGCGTCGGCCTGCAACCCGACCACTACAACCGGTTCCCGCACGCCTTCTCGGGCGGACAGCGCCAGCGCATCGCGATCGCGCGGGCGCTGATCCTCAAGCCGAAACTGATCATCTGCGACGAGCCGGTCTCGGCGCTGGACGTGTCCACCCAGGACCAGGTACTGCGGCTGCTGTCGGAACTGCAGGACGATTTCGGGCTGACCTACATTTTCGTCGCCCACGACCTGGCAGTCGTGCGCCAGGTCAGCGACCGGGTGGCCGTGATGCGCGAGGGCGAGATCGTGGAGATCGGCGACAGCGACACCGTCTACGAGAACCCGCGGAGCGAGTACACCCGGGAACTGCTCACCGCCGCACCCGTGCTCGACCCGGACGAGGCCCGCCGCCTGAGGGCCGAACGGGTGGCCGGGGCCGGTCCCGTCGGCGCCTGAGGCCGCGGCCGCGCGGCCGCGGTCCACGGGCGTCAGGGCGCCAGCCCCCGCAGCAGGGAACGCAGCCCGAACCGGAACCGCGCCGCCCACGCAGCCGCGTCCAGGGCCTCCTCGCCGTCCTCGTCGGAGTGGCGCACCTGGTGCACCACCGACCCGATGCAGTACGCGTGCAGGGCGTCGGCCGCCATCTCGATCTCCTCGCCCGACAGCCCCGCCTCGTCGAAGGCGTGCCGCATCAGTGCCCACGTCGTCGCGCTGTTGGGGGTGCGCGGCGCCCGGTGCGCCAGTAGCGACAGCGCACCCGAGTAGGTCAGCAGGCGTTCGCGGTAGGCCTCGGCCCACGAGGTCAGGCGCTGGTCCCAGGGGCGCTGGTCGGCCACCGCCCGTTCCTCGACCTCCGTCTGTTCCTCGCCCTCCTCGCCCACCTCGTCGTGGAAGGCGGCGCCGGTGGGCGGGGGAGAGGCGACGTAGGCGGCGATGGAGGTGAACAACTGCTCCTTGCCGAGGGGGAAGTGGTGGTAGATCGCCATCGCCTCCACCTCCAGGGCATCGCCCAGGCGGCGCATGGACAGCCCGCCCAGGCCTCGTCCGGCGATGATGTGCAGCGCCTCGATGAGGATGCGCTCACGGCTGAGTCCGGCGTAGTTCCTGCTCACGGTCTTCCTTTCGGGGTCTGCCCGACGAAACTGGCAGCTCGGGGTGGCCCGGGACGGTGCGACGCGCCGGTCACGGCATGCCCTCGACGGCGCTCACGAGCAGTGCTTCGAGGATCGGACCGTCGGTACCGGAACAGTGAGGGAGCGGGGTCCGGCACATACCGACACGTTCGGCGGCGCAGCGTGTGGAGGACGCGCCGACCCGTGTTCGGTGAACAGCCGCACGGCCGGCTCCGGGTCTCCCAGCGGGGCGGAGGCCGTCGTGGCGCGGGGGAGTGCGGCGGGGCGCCGACCATGGACGTCATGTCCCCATTGTGGCGGGCCGCAGCGAGGACGCCGACCGGTGGACCACCGTCGTCGCCTCCTGGTCCGCCTGATCGCCCCACCGCCGTCGCCGGGCCCGCCGGCCGTGGGGCTAGAGTGACTGTGACCGACAACACTCGGGCAACGGAGGACACAGATGTCACCGGTCAAGCAGGGCAGGGAACAGGCGATGCAGCGCCTGGCCGAGGACCAGGAACGGGCCGACCGGCTGCCCGACCTGCTCCGCTCGGTCTCCCGGGCCCAGAGCGCGCTGGAGGCCGCCCGTGAACAGAACGCCCCCGACGAGGAGGTGCGCCGCCACGGCCTGGAACTCGACACCGCCCTGACCGAGGCGATGCGGGCCGCCTACGCCAAGGAACGCACCCTCGTGGGCCCCAAGGGCTACACCGACCGCATCCACCGCCGCAAGCGTCTGGCCACCCCGGCCGTACGCCGTGCCACGGAGGAGGCCGAGGAACTGCTCACCGCACGCGAGGACCACCGCCTCCACGGCGTCCAGCGCATCCCCCGGCGCACGTTCTGACCCCGACGGGTCTGCACTGGACTGCTCCCCGGAAGCCGGACGGCGGGATCCGTCCCGTCCACCGGGGAGCAGTTGCATGAGAGACGACAACTCGCTCACCCGCCGAGGGCGGCCCTGAGCAACTCCTGCGCTGCGTGGGTGGGCGGGACCTGCCCCTGGCGCCAGACCGCGCCGAACTGCCGCCGGAACTCGACCTGGCGGACGTGCACGCGCACCAGCCGGTCCTGTTCGAGGTACCATGCGGCCGGGAGCCTGCTGATGACCGCCGGGGCCACATCGGCGGCTGCGGATTCCAGCACCGAGATGTTGCTCGAGAACTCGAGCGCGGGCTCCGAGAGGCTCGACCGTTCGACGCCGTGTTCCAGGAGTGCCGCCTGGACGACCGAGCGACAGCCCGACCCCTCCTCCCGAGTGACCAGCGGTGTCTTGGCCAGGGTCCACGGGCTGATGCGCCGCGTCCTGGCCCAGGGGTGTGCGGGGGAGACGTACACCGCGAGCTCGTCCGAGGCGACGAACGTGTAGCGCAGACCGGGCGGAGGCTCGTTCCCTTCGACGAATCCGATGTCGACCTCGGCATCGGCGACGAGCCGGACGACCTCGCGGGTGTTCGTCGCACGCGACCGCACGCTCCGCGGATCGTTGCCGTTGCCGATGTAGGCGCCGATCCACTGCGGCAGGAGGTACTCGGCGACCGTGAGACTGGAGGCGACACTGAGCTGGTCCTGCGCCGCGAGCATCGTCTCCAGAGCCGCGTCCAACTCGGTTGCCGCTTCCAGCACACCCCGGGCGAGCCCGAGCAGGGCGGTCCCGTCCTCGGTGAGCTGCGAGGACCGGGACGCGCGCACCACGAGCGACCGCCCCAGATGCTGTTCGAGCCTGCGCAGCCGCAGTGAGGCCGCCTGCTGGGTCACCCCGAGTTCCCCGGCGGCGAGGGTGATGGATCCCGTGCGCCCGATCGCCTCCAGGAGTTCGAGGGCGCGCAGATCCGGCATCTGATCGCTGAACACCTTTCCATTTTACGCACAACCACGGCTTGTGGCATGGCAATCACACGTTCGTGGTGGGCTCGGGGAAGCGGAGCTAACGTGAAAGGGAAATCCCATTCGAAAGCTCAGTCCCTGTTGGAGGGAATCATGGCAAAAATTGTTCTCGTCCTGTACCCGGACCCTGTTTCCGGGTTTCCGCCGGAGTATGCGCGGGACAGTGTCCCCGAGGTCTCCGCGTACCCGGGCGGAGCCACACTGCCCACGCCCAAGGGCCTCGGTTTCACCTCGGGTGAGCTGCTCGGGTCCGTGTCCGGCGCGCTCGGCCTCAAGGAATGGCTGGAGTCCGAGGGGCACACCGTCGTGGTCACCAGCGACAAGGAGGGATCCGAATCTGTTCTCGAGCGCGAACTTCCCGACGCCGACATCGTGGTCTCCCAGCCTTTCTGGCCCGCTTATCTCACGCCCGAGAGGATCGAAAAGGCAAAGAATCTGCACCTGGTCGTCACCGCCGGTATCGGGTCCGACCACACCGATCTCGACGCGGCCAACGCACGCGGGATCACCGTTGCGGAGGTCACCTACAGTAACAGCATCAGCGTCGCCGAACACACCGTCATGCAGGTTCTCGTTCTGGTGCGCGACTTCGTGAAGCAGCACCGGATCGCGGCCGAGGGCGGCTGGAACATCGCCGACGCCGTCGAGCGGTCCTACGACCTCGAGGGCATGCGCGTGGGAGTCTTCGCAGCGGGACGCATCGGCCGTGCGGTGATCGAGCGCCTTGCACCGTTCGGCGTGCAGCTGAGCTACGCCGACCGCTTCCGACTGCCCGCGGAGTACGAGGAGCGGTACGGCCTCACCTACTACGAGAGCATCGAGGACCTCGTGGCCGAGGTCGACGTGCTCACCGTGCACGCTCCACTCACCGCGCAGACCCAGGGCCTGCTCGACGACGAGCTCCTGGCGACGATGCCGCGCGGTTCCTACATCGTCAACCCCGCCCGGGGGGCCATCGCAGACCGGGACGCGGTCGTGCGCGCGCTCGAGTCCGGTCAGCTGGCCGGGTACGCCGGCGACGTCTGGGACCCGCAGCCCGCGCCGGCCGACCACCCGTGGCGGACGATGCCGAACAACGCCATGACCACCCACACCTCCGGCACATCGCTGTCCGGACAGGCGCGCTACGCGGCAGGGGCCCGGGAGATCCTCGAGGACTGGTTCGCCGGCAACCCGATCCGCCCCGAATACCTCATCGTCGAGGGCGGCTCCTACGCGGGCACCGGCGCTCACTCCTACGCCGAACAGTCCTGAGGCGACGGCCCTCAGGGATCCGCGGCGGGCACGGGCCGGACCGGCGATGGGCGGGGTGGGCGGGTCCGTGGGCCCGCCCTCCCCGCGCCGGTTCCGACGGCACGGCCGAGTCGGAGCCCCGCCCTTCCCGCCCCGACAGAGCCAGAGAGAACCGAGGACCCCTGGAGCGCTGGTGAACAGTTCCGAACGGTCGGCCGCCGGCTTGCGCGCAGTGCTCGGCCGGTGGGCCGCGCTCGTCAGACGCGGCACAGCCTCCCCGCAGCAACGGCCACCCTGGCACGTCATCACCGCGGCCTCGCTGGCCGGGGCGATGACGATCGGGGTGCTGGGCCTGACCGGTGACGTCGCGGGAACACCCGTCCTCGTCGCGGCGTTCGGCTCCTCGTGCGTCCTGGTCTTCCTGCTTCCCGACGGGCCGCTCTCGCAGCCCGTGGGCGTCATCGGGGGCCACTTCGTCTCCGCCCTCTGCGGCTTGGTCGTGCACACGCTCATGCCGGTCGAGTGGTGGAGCCTCGGGCTCTCGGTGGGCGCCGCGATGGCTGCGATGGCCGCACTGCGGATCGTGCACCCGCCCGCGGGCGCGACGCCCATCGCGATCATGCTGACCCACGGGGGCTGGGGATATCTGTTCACCCCGGTGCTGGCCGGCGCGGTGCTGCTGACGGTGTGCGCGCTGATCCACCGCGTCCTCATGCGGAGGTTCTCCGGTGATTGACCGGATCCGCTCCGACCGGCTCAGCCGGTGAAAACCCCCACCACGAGGTTGATCGCCACTGCCATGATCACCGTTCGGAAAACATACGAGAGCAGTCCGTGGCGGAACACCACGGACATGGTCCCTGGGTCCGTCACGGACATCCCACCGGGGATTCCGGAACTGATGCCGATGGAGAAGCTGAAATAGATGAACTCCCGGAAGGACGGTGCTGTGTCGATGGCGAAGTCGATCCCGCTCCGGTGGTCCCGGTCGTAGTACAGGTATGCGTAGTGGGTGGCGTACATGAGGTGCAGCCCGGACCAGAGCATGAACACGCTCATCAGAGCGACGAGGGCCGGCACGTAGCCCGCATCCGTCCCTCCCAGGACCAGCATCGCGACGGTCACGCCGATCCCGCACAGCCCTGCCACGGTGACACTGAGCTCGTCGAGGACGGGTCCGAAGGTCTCCCGCAAGGATTCCTCGCGCGTGGACTCCGCGTCCATGGGCCACAGGACAGCTGCCCCACTGACCGCGAACACCGCCGCCGTACCCGCGATCCCGACCAGCGCGCCGTGGGCGGTCTGGGCCCAGACGCCCGCCAGGAGTCCGCCGGCCACCCCGATGGAAAGCGATGCGGCCAGGCGGGACGTGGCACTGATCATGAGTCGTCGGAGTGTGAGCACGATCCTCCTCCGGTCGGAGACCACCCGGTGTGCGGAACTGGAGCCCATCCTGCCCCGTCCCGGTCGCACCGAGCGCGATGATCGGGCTCCGGGCAGGTCGCGCCGGTGCCGGGCGGCGCGCCGTGGCCGCGGTTGGCCTGTGCACAGGACCATCTCCCCGGCACCATGCCCCGGGCCGTCAGGGGCGTGCACGCGAAGGGGCCACCGGGAGCTGACGTCGAAGGAACCGGATGAAACGGAAGGACCGGTCGAGATGTCCCGGGCCGCCCCGCAGAACGCCATCCGGCCTCCCCGGGCCGCGGTGTTCGTCGGGCGTCCCCGGGGGCAGCCCCTCGGGAAGCACGACCGCGTCCCCGTTCTCCCCACAGCGTGACCGGAGAGCCGTTCTCCGTCCTGTCCGTGGACTTCCCCGAGTCCCGGCCCCCTCTCCTGCGACCGGACCGTCCGAGCACCGGGGTACCGCGCGTTCCCCCCGGAACGGGAACACACCGGCGCGCGGCACGGGGTAGTTTGGGTCTCGACCGGAGCAGGACAGACCCCCGCAGTCGACGGGGACGGGGCCACGGGCCCCTGTGGGGAGCGCGGTAGGAGATGGCGGATTTCATCCGCATTGATCCAACGTCGAAGGTTCCGCCCTACGAGCAGATCCGGGCGATCGTCGCGATCGCCGCGGCCAACGGGGAGCTCCCCGTGGGGTACCGACTACCGACGGTGCGGGCGCTGGCCGAACAGCTGTCGGTGGCCGTCAACACGGTCGCCCGTGCCTACCGGGAGCTCGAACAGGCCGGGGTCGTGGAGACCCGGGGCCGCTCGGGCACCTTCGTCGCGGCCTCCGGGGACGACCAGCGGGCCGAGGCCCTGGAAGCGGCCCGTGCTTACGCCGAGGTCATCCAGCGGGTCGGCCTCGACGAGGAGGAGGCCGTCCGCATCCTGCGCGCTGCCCTGGAGAGCTGAGCCGGAACTGCGTGTAACCGCCCCTGGGCCTGGGACAACGACGGATCCCGCGCCCGTCCGGTTGCATCGTGTCCGGAAGCGGCCCCGCCCCCTGCTCGGCGTCTGAGGTGCGCTGATCTCCCGCTAAGGTCGACCCGTGCCGCCTTCCCGTGCGCGGCACGTACGCGACCCCAGGGAGGTGCCCATGGCCAGGAGAGGCGGAGGATCCAGAGGAGGGGGACGGCGCGGCGGCGGTTCGCGCAGGAGCGGAGGTTCGCGGCGCAGCGGCGGGATCTCCCGCGCCGGCCGGTCCTTCGGTGGCCGCGGAGGCGGCGGCAAGTCCTTCGGCGGCGGAGGTTCGTCCGGGATCGGCGGGGCTTCCCGCAGCGGTGGCGCCCCTCGCCGCCGCACGTCCCCNGCACGCCCGGCAGCCGCGCCGGAGGTCCCGGGGTGGCCCGCGGCCCCGTTCCGGCACGGCCCCGGCGCCGCTGGTACGGCGGCCAGGGGGGCGGTTACGGGTGGGGCCGTCGGCGCCACTACCACCACGACCCCTACTACCACGGCGGCCATCCCCACCCGCCGCGCCGCAACCCCATCGGCGCCGTCATCGGCTGGGTCGCGGCCCTGTTCATCGGCATGGTCGCTCTGGTGATCATGTTCTTCGCCTTGTTGTTCTGACTCCGCACTGCTTCCCGCCCCGCACACCCCCGCGGGGCGCATCCCCCGGCGAAATCCCCCGCGTTGTACCCCAGACCCGTCCGGAAAGAGCACCCCACGTGTCGCACCTTCGCCTTCCCCGGCGCCCCCTCGCCCTCGTCGCGGTGGTGGCGCTCCCACTGGCGCTGACCTCCTGCACGAACGCCGAAGCACGGTCGGCGTGCCAGAACGTCGAGACCGAGATCGGTGAGATCGGGATGGCCGCCCAGGGCGTGTACCAGGACTACGTCGAGGACGGCATCGAACCCCAGGAACAGCACCTCGACATCCTGGATGTGCACTACGAGGACATGGTCGTGCTCGAGGAGAATCTGAGCGGGAACAAGCAGGAGACCGCCTTCGAGCGCACCGAAGCCGTCGCCTACCTCCTCGACGGCATCGACGAGCAGGACCCGTCGTTGGTCGCCGAGGGCGCCGACCGGATGGCCGAGACCGAGGAGGCCGTCCTGGACGCCTGCTGAGTCAGCGGCCGCGGCACACGAACGAGGGGGCGGGGTCCTGCGGGATCCCACTGCCTCGGCGTCGTTCCGGGCCCATGGCTCAGCGGCGCAGCCCCAGAACGGAGACGATGTAGAAGGCGATCATCCCGAGCCACACCAGTGGCAGTACGTCCGGCGGCCCCAGGGTCACCACGATCGCGGTGATCGGAACGCTCAGTCCCAGCGTCACCAGCGACAGCACGAGCCGCACGGTGTTGGAGGGCACCCCGACCTTGGGCCGGTCCTTGCGCAACTGCACCTCCACCTGGCGGCGCACCTTCTCGTCGATCGTGGAGTCCACGTTCTCGACCACGGATGCCGCCAGGGCCTCGTCGTACTCGGGTCCCAGCTCGCGGCCGGCCCGCAGGGCCGCGGCGAGTTCGTCCCTGCGCTGTGTGGAGGAGTGGTCGTCCATGCCCTCAATGGTCGCACCGCACCGTGGGTCGGAGCCCCGATCGCGGCGCGGATCAGGGAAGAGTCAGGGGACCCCTGGGGCCGGTGCGGCCGGTGGGCGCCGTCCGTCGCCCGGGTCGGCCACTGCACTGACGGCGTCGTTCGGGGGCGGTGGCGGTTGACGGGCCCTGACACACGTGGGGGCCGTCCCCGACGGGACGACCCCTACGTAGTGCTGCGGTCGCAGGCTCTCTAGCTCGCGAAGTCCAGGAGCTGCTGGGCCCGGCTCGGGTGCCGCAGCTTGGACAGCGACTGCTTCTCCAGCTGCCGGATGCGCTCACGGGTGAGCCCGAGGTGCTTGCCGATCTCGTCCAGCGTGCGCGGACGACCGTCCATGAGGCCGAAACGCAGGGACATGATCGTCGCCTCGCGCGGCTCGAGGTCCGACAGCGCATTGCGCAGCTGGTCGGCCATGAGCTGGCGGTCGACCACCTCGGAGGCCTCCGAGGCGTCCACGTCCTCGATGAGGTCGCCGATACGCGTCTCGCCGTCCTCGCCGATGGTGGAGTCGAGGCTGATGGGCTGGCGAGTAACGCGCAGCAGTTCCTCGATCTGCGTCGGTGTCTTGTCCAGCTCCAGTGCCAGCTCCTCGGGCGTGGGCTCGCGGCCCAGCGCCTGGTGCATGTCGCGCTCGAGACGGCTGACCTTGCTGAGCAGCTCGAGCACGTGCACGGGCAGGCGGATGGTGCGCGCCGAGTCGGCGAAACCGCGCTGGATGGCCTGGCGGATCCACCACATGGCGTAGGTGGAGAACTTGAAGCCCTTGGTGTAGTCGAACTTCTCGACCGCACGGATCAGCCCCAGGTTGCCCTCCTGGACCACGTCCAGCAGGGACATCCCGCGGTCGCTGTACTTCTTGGCCACCGACACGACCAGGCGCAGGTTGGCCTCGAGCATGTGCGACTTGGCGGTGCGCCCGTCCTCGGCCACCCACTCGAGCTCCTCGCGCTCGACCGGGGCCAGGTCGTAGGACTCGTCGATCTCGCCGTGCTGGCCCAGGCGGTACTCGGCGTAGAGCCCGGCCTCCACACGCTTGGCCAGGTCGACCTCCTGCTCGGCGGTGAGCAGCTGACGGCGACCGATCGCCTTCAGGTAGGTGTGGACCGAGTCGCCCATCGCAGGGGACTGGTCGTCGAGGTCGGCCTCAACGGAGTCCGGGTCGGGGTTGGTCTGGGTGTTCTCGGCCTTCTTGGCGCGCCGCGGCGAACGGGGCTTCCTCCGTGTGGAGGAGCCCTTGCGGGGCGCGACCTTGCCGGATGCGGCCTGGGGTGCCTCGTCGGTGTCGAGCACCGTGGCCATCAGAGTGTCTTCCAGCACGTCGTCCTCGGCGTCAGGGTCGGCCACCAGTGCGGAGTCGTCGCCGCTCTTGGAGAGGCGGACCCCGTTCTCGGTGAGTTCACGCAGGATGGTGCGGCCCTCGGAGGCGGATACTCCGGCCGCTGTGAAGGCTGTGCGCAGTTCGGAGAGGTACACCTGTCCCTGTGCACGGCCTCGGTTGATCAGGTCGGTCAGGGCCGCGTCGACGGTGATCTCCTCGGTCGGAGCGCTGCCGGCCGTCGCTTCGTGGTCCGTGTGGTCCGTCTCCTCCGAAGCGGTCATGCCAGTGCTTGTCATCCGGGCAACTCCCTCCCTTCCTCGGCGATTGGCACGCGGCGGAGGGTTCCCGCCGACTGGACGCGCCAATATGTCCAACGTGTCGGGGAGTCAAATGTTCCCTGTCTCGATTGCATATCGGCGAGAGTGGCATAAGTCACTGTGTCGTCAGTGGCCATTCGATCGCCGGAGCGGGTAGAGGGAACAGCCCTCGAGGGGTCGCGGCAGGACCGAGTGCCCCCGGGCCCGGGGGAGCGCACGGGGACGCGGACGGGTGGGCCGATGGCAGTAGCCAACCGCGGGCCTCCTTGGGACTGAGGGGCCGAAGGACCGGATACTCGGGTAGACGCGAACAAGCCTCCGGAAGTTCCCCGGACGCCCGCATCACCGCGCCGCCGGAGTGCTCCCGTTCCGTGTGCACCCCGACCGGGCCGACGTCCACACGCACTGGTTCCGGCCCCAGACTCCCACGGGTTGGGACCGCACCGGTAAACGCCGCTTCGTCCCCCGATCGTCCCCGGACGCCGCTCAGGCCTCCTGGAGGGCCCGGAGGTCCGGTTTGCCCGAGGCCAGGAGCGGGATCGACGCGCGCAGGTCGAGCTCGCGCGGGGCCGCGTACGAGGGCAGGTGTTCGCGCACCCATGCCCGCAACTGGTCCAGGGTCGGCGGGGCGCCGGGGTCGGCCGGGACGACCACTGCGCTCACCCGCTCGCCCCATTCCGGGTCGCGGCGTCCCACCACGACCGACTCGGCCACCGCGGGGTGGGCGCTCAGCAGGGTGTTGACCTGGCCGGGTACGACCTTGTGTCCGCCGGTGTTGATGACCTCGTCGACCCGGCCCAGTACAAGGAGGTGCCCGTCCTCGAACCGGCCCAGGTCCTGGGTGCGCAGCACACGCTGTCCGGCGGCGTCGCGGCCGAACGGGTCGGCACCCGGCTCGGCGTCCGCCGGGTACCGGTACCTGCTCGCCAGGACCGGCCCCGAGAGCACGATCCGTCCCGGGCCGCCCGGGTCGTCGGACTCCACCTCGGCGCCGACCCCGTCCAGGGGCACGCCGTCGTAGACACACCCGCCGCAGGTCTCGCTCATGCCGTAGGTGGTCACGACCCGGGCACCGGCCCCGCGGGCGCGCTCCAACAGCTCGGGTTCGGCCGCGGCCCCGCCGAGCAGGACCGTGCGGAAGCGGCTCACGTCCGCCCCGGCCGCGAGCAGGCGGCGCAGCTGCGTGGGGACCAGCGACACGTGCGGGGTCAGGCGCTCGGCTATCTCGGCCACCCGGTCGGTGTCGAAAACGGCGTGCACGGGATCGGCACCCGTCGCCAGCGCGCGGGTGATGACCTGCAGGCCCGAGATGTGCCCGGCCGGCAGTACACACAGCCAGGAATCCCCGGGGCGGGCACCGATACGCTCCACCGACGCCCGGGCCGACGCGAGCAGCGCGGCCGCGGACAGTTCCACACCCTTCGGAGCGCCGGTCGACCCGGAGGTCGTCACCACCAGTGCGGTGTCCTCGCCGACCGGGGCGCCGCCCTCCAACGGGGTCTCGCCCTCCGGGGTCAGCACCGAGGCGGGCCGCATGGCTACGATCAGCTCGCGCGCCCGGGCGTCGGGGGTCCCGGCCGGTACGGGGAGCAGGGCCGGGCCCTCGCCCTCCAGCGCCCGCGCGTACAGTGCGGTGACCCGCTCGGGGGACAATCCCACCGCCGCCCGCAGCGCGCGCCCTCCCGAGGACGCGCGGGAAGGGGCAGGGGACGGCTCGAAGCTCTGGCTAACCACGCACGCCAGGGTATGTGCGCTCCGGCCGCGCTCGTCTCCGGTGCCGTCGCGGGCCGGACGCGGGGGAGTCCCGTACGGGCTGGCAGAATGCGTAAAGTTGACGTTCGGGCGTACCGTGCATCCGATGCGCACCGCGCGTCCCCAGTGTCCCCGTGAGGAGAAGGCAGTAGCCGTGAGCAGCGTGATCGACTGGCAGCGGTCGGGCGAGTATTCCGACATCATCTACGAGACCGCGGAGGGCATCGCCAAGATCACGATCAACCGCCCCGAGCGGCACAACGCCTTCCGGCCCCAGACCCTCTTCGAGCTGCAGCAGGCCTTCAACATCGCACGCGACGACTCCGAGGTCGGTGTGATCATCTTCACCGGAGCCGGCGAGAAGGCGTTCTGCTCCGGCGGCGACCAGAAGATCCGCGGCGACGACGGCTACATGGGCGACGACGCGGTGGCCAAGCAGGGCATCGGCCGCCTCAACGTACTCGACCTGCAGGTGCAGATCCGCCGCCTGCCCAAGCCGGTCGTCTGCATGGTCGCCGGCTGGGCCATCGGNGACCTCACCATCGCCGCCGACAACGCCCGCTTCGGCCAGACCGGTCCCCAGGTCGGCTCCTTCGACGGCGGTTACGGTTCCTGGTTGCTCGCCGAGACCGTCGGACTGAAGAAGGCCCGCGAGATCTGGTACCTGTGCCGCCAGTACGACGCGCAGGAGGCCCGTGAGATGGGCATGGTCAACACCGTCGTTCCGCTCGCCGACCTCGAGAAGGAGACGGTCCAGTGGGCGCGCGAGATGCTCGACAAGTCCCCGCTGGCCCTGCGCATGGTCAAGGGCGCCATCAACGCCGTCAGCGACGGAGCCGCGGGCATGCAGCAGTTCGCCGGTGACGCCACGATGCTCTACTACATGAGCGAGGAGGCCCAGGAGGGCCGCGACGCGTTCAAGGAGAAGCGACGCCCCGAGTTCGACAAGTTCCCGCGCCGACCGTGAGCCGCCCGGCCCCGCCCCCGGCGGCCGACGCCTCCGGGGGACGTGCGTACGCGATCGGCCTGCGCAACCGGTTCCGAGGGATCACCGTGCGCGAGGGGCTCCTCGTGCACGGCCCCGTCGGCTGGGGTGAGTTCTCCCCCTTCCCCGAGTACGGGCCCGGAGAGAGTTCGCGCTGGTGGCAGGCGTGCGTCGAGGCCGCCCACACCGGTTGGCCCGAGCCGGTGCGCGCGAGCGTCCCGGTCAACGTGACCGTGCCCGCCGTCGGCCCCGAACGCGCGGCGCAGATCGTGGCGTCCGGGGGCTGCTGCACCGCCAAGGTCAAGGTCGCCGAGAAGGGCCAGGACCCCGCCGAGGACCTCGCCCGTGTCGAAGCCGTACGAGACGCCCTCGGCCCGGGCGGCCGGATCCGTGTGGACGCCAACGGAGCCTGGGACGCCGACACAGCAGTCGCCATGATCACCGAGCTCGACCGCTTCGGCCTGGAGTACGCGGAGCAGCCTTGCGCGAGCCTGGAGGACCTGGCCCGCGTCCGCCGCCGCGTCGACGTGCCCGTGGCCGCCGACGAGTCGATCCGCAAGGCCGAGGACCCCCTGAAGGTCCGCGCGGCCGAGGCCGCCGACGTGGTCGTACTCAAGGTCCAGCCCCTGGGCGGGGTCCGGTCGGCCCTGGAGGTCGCCGAGGCCTGTGGGCTGCCCGTGGTCGTCTCCAGCGCAGTGGAGACCTCCGTCGGGATCGCTGCCGGTGTGGCTCTGGCCGCCGCCCTGCCCGAACTGCCCTACGCGTGCGGGCTCGCGACGGTCCAGATGCTGACCGGCGACGTCACCGCCGACCCGCTGCTGCCCGTCGACGGTGCCCNGGTCGAGACCGGACCGGTCGGCTGGCGTGAGCGGGCAGAAGCCGCCAGGAAGGCGGGTCGGGACCGCTGAGGCGGCCCCCACAACGGGGACCGCACCAGATCACAGCCGGGTCGGCTCGCGCCGGGCCCGACGAGCGGGTTGACTGGCAATTGGTACACACCTTGACGAACGAAAGCGTTGTGGATGAATCCGTCTACCGCCCTGGCGCGGGTCCTCGTTGACGAACTGGCCCGCTGCGGCCTGACCGAGGCCGTCGTCGCGCCCGGGTCGCGTTCGACTCCGCTCGCGCTCGCCCTGGTCGCCCACGGTGACATCAGGGTGCACGTGCGTGTCGACGAGCGCTCGGCCTCGTTCCTGGCCCTGGGGCTGGCGCGGGCCTCCCGCACCCCCGTGGCCGTGGTCTGTACCTCCGGCACCGCCGCCGCCAACTTCCACCCGGCCGTCATGGAGGCCGACGAGTCCGGTGTACCGCTGCTGGTGCTCACCGCCGACCGGCCCCCGGAACTGCGCGGCACAGGCGCCAACCAGACCGCCGACCAGATCGGCCTGTACGGCGGCGCCGTGCGCATGTTCGCCGAGGTCGGTACGCCCGACCCGGTCCCGGGCACGGCCGCGTACTGGCGTTCGCTGACCGGGCGTGCCTGGGCCTCGGCCCGAGGCGGCCGCCCCGGGCCCGTGCACCTCAACGTGGCCTTCCGCGAACCGCTCACCCCCGACGAGGACGAGGGGCCGGAGTGGCCCGAACCCCTGGGCGGGCGCGACGGCGGGGGCCCTTGGACGGTCCGCCCGCAGCGCGCCCCCGAACCCGCGCCCTTCGAACTGCCCGACACCGAACGTGGCGTCATCGTGTGCGGCGACGGCGACTACGATCCCGTCCCCTTCCTCGCGCTGTCGGAGCTCACCGGGTGGCCGCTGCTGGCCGAACCCACCTCCAACGCCCGTCGCACGGGCGCCGTCTCCACCTACCGGCAGCTGCTGGCCTCGCCCCGCTTCGCCGCCGAGCACACGCCCGACCTCGTGGTGAGCGTGGGCCGACCCAACCTGTCCCGGCAGGTCCTGGCCTGCCTGCGGCGCGCACGCCGGCACGTCGTGGTCACTGCCGATGAGGTCGGAGACCCCTCCGCACGCCTTGCCAACTCCTTCTCCGACCCGGCCCGCACAGCCACCGACGTGGTCGCGGCCGTGGCCCCGCCCACCCGCGCGCAGCAGGACGGCCCCGCCGGGACCGCGTGGTCGCGTTCGTGGCAGCGGGCCGAGAACGCCGCCCGTGCAGCCGTGGACGGGGTCCTGGACGCCGAGGAAGCGCTCAGCGAACCCCGTCTGGCCCGCGACCTGGTTGCGCATCTCGCACCGGGGTCCCTGCTGTTCGCCGGCTCCAGCATGCCCATCCGCGACCTCGACTCGACCATGGCGGCCCGCTGCGGTCTGCGCCTGGTGGGCAACCGTGGGGTCAGCGGTATCGACGGCACCGTCTCCACAGCCGTGGGCGCCGCCCTGGCCCACGAGCGCGCGGGAGAGGGGCGCTCCTACGCGCTCCTGGGCGATCTGGCGATGGTCCACGACCAGAACGGGCTCGTGATCGGTCCCGGCGAACCCCGCCCCGATCTGGCCGTCGTGGTCGTGAACAACGACGGCGGTGGTATCTTCTCCGGTCTCGAACAGGCGGGACACCCCGATTTCGAGCGGGTCTTCGGAACCCCGCACGGGCTGTCCATGGAACGCATCGCCGCCGTGGCCGACCTGCCCTACACCCGCCTGGAGTGGGCCGGGGACCTGTCCAAGGCGCTCATGGGCGAGGGACTGCGCATCATCGAGGTGTGCACCTCGCGCGCGGCCGGCGCCGACCTGCGCCGCCGGCTCCAGATGGCCGTCGACGGGGCCCTCGACCTCCTCGTGTGAGCCTTCCGCCCCGTCCCGGGGCAGGGTCGGCCTGCGGGAAGATCGGTCGCCGGCGGCTCCGCGGTCGTTCCCGCGGGGTGCAGCGGAGTCGGCGCCGGAACGGTGGAGCGGGCCCGCCCCTGGGCGAGAGCCCGAACGTTCCTGAAGCGGCTCCGGGCGCGGCCTCTGGAAGTGGTCAGAGGGCTGGGCAAGGATCACTCCGGGGCCTACGGTGCGTGAGCTCGCAACGGTCCGGAGTGATGAGCACGAGTCGTGTGTGGGAGTTGTGTCCGCGTTCACCCGGGTTTCACCGAACCGAGTGGAGCTTCGGCCAAGGTCGTAGTCGGCCAGGCAGAGGTCCCCCTGCCCGTCAGCCTCCGTGCCCCACCGGAGCCCGTACCCGGTCGGGGCGTGGAGAGCCACGATCCACGAGGAGAACGAGTGCCCGAATCCGCGCCCCGTCGCCGACTGCTGCCCCTGTTCGCAGACGTCGGGGGCGGCCGTTCCCCCAAGACTTGCCAGTACCGGTGCGGCAACGCCTGTTTCCATCCCGCCCCCAACAAGAGTGACAACCCCTACTTCGGTGACATCTTCCGTGCGGTGCTGTCCCGCCGGACCGCCCTGCAGGGCGCTGCCGTCACCGGGGGTGCAGGCGCTCTGGGCCTCTCCTCGGCCGGGACGGCCGCCGCGAACGAGCGGGGCCCTTCGCCGCGGCCCACGTTCGAGGCCGTCCAACCCAACAACGACGACGCGGTGACGGTCCCGACCGGCTACGACCACCACGTCATCATCAGGTGGGGTGACCCGGTGCTGCCCGGCGCCCCCGAGTTCGACTTCGAGAACCAGACCGCCGAGGCCCAGGCCCAGCAGTTCGGCTACAACTGCGACTACGTCGGCTTCCACCAGCTCGACGACGACCACGGTCTGCTCTGGGTCAACCACGAGTACACCAACGAAGAGCTCATGTTCGCCGGTTACACCGACGGCAACGACGCCGACCCGGAGCAGATCAGGGTCGCCATCGCCGCGCACGGCGGGTCGATCCTCGAACTGGAGCGCCAGAGCGGCACCGGCGAGTGGCGCCTGGCCGGAGGCGACCGGCCCTTCAACCGCCGCATCACCGGCAACACCCCTTTCCGGATCTCCGGACCGGCCGCCGGACACGAGCTCCTGCGCACAGAGGCCGACCCGGAGGGCCACGAGGTCCTGGGCACGCTCAACAACTGCGCCGGCGGGTACACGCCCTGGGGCACCTTCCTGAGCGGCGAGGAGAACTGCGACCAGTACTTCGTCGGGGGCGACCAGGTCTCCGCGGAGGAACGCGAGGCCCTGGCCCGCTACTCCATCGAGGTCGAGGGCGACACCTACGTGGGCCGCCGCTTCGACCGTGTCGAGGAACGCTTCGACCTGGCCAAGCACCCCAACGAGGCCAACCGCTTCTACTGGGTCGTGGAGATCGACCCCACAGACCCCGAGTCCAAGCCGACCAAGCGCACCATGCTCGGCCGGTTCAAGCACGAGGGCGCCACGACCGCCATCACCTCCGACGGGCGCGTGGCCGTCTACATGGGTGACGACGAGCGTTTCGAGTACATCTACAAGTTCGTCAGCGCCAAGCAGTACGTGAAGGGCTCGCGCAAGCACAACATGAGCCTGCTCGACACCGGGACCCTCTACGTGGGCCGCCTGTCCGGCAACAGCCCCGAGGAGGAGATCGACGGGACCGGCACCCTGCCCAGCGACGGCGAGTTCGACGGCAAGGGCGAGTGGGTGCCGCTGGCCAGCAACACCGAGAGCTTCGTGGAGGGCTTCACCCTCGAGGAGGTGCTCATCCACACCCGGTCGGCCGCCGACGCGGTGGGGGCCACCAAGATGGACCGCCCCGAGGACTTCGAGCCCAGTCCGGTCACCGGCAAGGTCTACTGCTGCCTGACCAACAACGACGCCCGCGAGCCCGGCCAGGCCGACGAGCCCAATCCGCGCGGCCCCAACAAGCACGGCCACATCCTGGAGGTCGTCGAGGACGGCGAGGACGCCGGCGCGGAGTCCTTCACCTGGAACGTGCCGATCGTGTGCGGCGATCCCGAGGACGAGAGCACTTACTTCGCCGGCTACGACAAGTCGAAGGTCATGCCGGTCTCGGCACCCGACAACGTCACCTTCGACAAGGACGGCAATCTCTGGATCGCCACGGACGGCCAGCCTTCGGCGCTGGAGATCAACGACGGCCTGCACGTCGTCCCTGTGGAGGGGCGCTTCCGCGGCGAGCTGCGCACCTTCGCGACCGTCCCGGTCGAGGCCGAGTGCTGCGGCCCGCTCATCTCCGAGGACAACAAGACCGCCTTCCTCGCACCGCAGCACCCGGGTGAGAACGGCACCGTCGAGGAGCCCACCAGCACCTGGCCCGACGGCGACTTCCCGCGCCCGTCCGTGGTCTGCGTCTGGCACACCGGGGGGCGCGACGTCGGCGCGGCCTGACCGACCGCTCCACAGATCACCGGCATCGGCGTCCGTCGTGGGGGACCCCGGTGCCGGTTCGTGTGTGCGGCACTCCGCCGGCTCATACGGTCCTGCGCCGGACGCGTGCCTTCGCCGCCTCGTGGACCCCGCGCACCAGCTCCAGCAGGGTCGGCGTGGTGTCCGGACCCGGGTCGACCACCGCGATCCAGCCCTGGTGGATCGGGTGGGGCAGGAGGACGTCCTGCGCACCGAAGTCGTGTGCGCAACCCTGCTCGGGGCCTGCGACGAGCTCCGCGGCAGCCCTCTTGCCGACATGGATGTTGATGCGCCACCGACCCGGCGCGTCCAACCCGGACCCTGCGTCACCGGGGTAGTCCTTGGTCACGAACGTGGCGTAGGGCTGGCCGCCCGGGATCTGCCCGTCGGGTGCGTAGTAGAAGAAGTGGTCACCCCACGCGATCTCGGGGAACGCGCTGCCTTCGGTCGGGGCGAGTTCGAGGACACCGTCGAAGGAACGGACCGTGTCGAGGAGTTGCTGCATACTCATGGTTGAAGTGTGCGGTTGAAGTGCTGGTGGAGGGTTGGCCGGTGGCTCCCACGGATCCCCGCCCCGGGGAAGAGCTGACGACATCGGCGGTCGCTGCGGCCGCCGGATACTCCGTGCAGCAGGTCCGCGACCTCGAGGCTCGCGGAACCCTTCCACCCGCTCGCCGCGCGGCCAACGGCTACCGCATGTTCACCGGGGACCACGTGCGTGTGCTCCGCGCCTACCGTGACCTGGCCCTGGCGGTCGGGCCGGTACGTGCCCGCGGTGCGCTGCGCGAGGTCCGGACCCTCCCGGGGGACGAGGCGGTGGCTCTTCTCAGTTCCCTGCACGTCGGCCTGGTCCGGGAACGGCAGGAGGCTCTGGAGGCACGGGAGGCGCTGCTGGCGATCCGGGAGGAGGCCTTCGCCGAGTCAGCTCCGAGGAGCGAGGACACGATGACGATCAGCGAGCTCGCCGGGGCGCTCGGTGTGCGGACCTCGACCCTGCGCTTCTGGGAGAAGGAAGGGCTCGTCGTGCCCGAAAGGGTGGAGGGGCGTGCGGGCGCGGCACGGCGCTATCCGCTCGCGGCGG